>JASGGD010000064.1:0-23393 GCA_047605225.1 Novosphingobium sp. | reverse complement strand
CATCCGCTTCCCGTCGAACATTCCCAACATGATCGGCCACAACTCCACCTCGGCGATCGCGATGGCCACCCCGATCGCGCACAAGGGCGTCGAGGCGGGCGCCAAGGCCGTGGCGATGACCGTGCTGGATATCCTCACGACACCGCAGCTGGTCACCGACGCCAAGACCTACTTCACCGACGTGCAGTTGAAGACCGACACGTATGCGCCGGTCCTGACCGACAAGGACGTCCCCGCGATCTGGCTCAACGAGCGCAACATGCAGCTCTACCGCCCGATGATGGAGAAGTACTACTACAACCCGGCGAAGTACCCGACCTACCTCGACCAGCTGGGGATCAAGTACCCCACCCTCACCAAGCCGGCGGAGTGATCGGGATGCGTAGGAACTTCACGAAATCCCGCATCCCTGCTCCCACCTTCGTCATTGCGAGCGGCGAAGCCGCGCGGCAATCCAGAGTGGGGCAGCGTCGCCCTGGATTGCTTCGCTACGCTCGCAATGACGAGCGGGAGGGCGACATGGCGGCACCGCGTTCGGGCCTGCGTGCCTTGATCGCCGCCGCCCTTGCTGCGGCCTCGCTGATTCCCGGAGCCCTGATACCCACAACGGCGCAGGCGGCTGCCGACCCCGCGCTCAAGCAGGAAGTCGCCGCCGCCGTCGAGGTGCAGCGCAAGCAGATCCAGGTCATGGTGGACGAGATCTATTCGTTCGCCGAACCCGGCTTTCAGGAAGTGAAGACCAGCGAATACCTTGCGGGTATTCTGGAGAAGAACGGCTTCACCGTGGTGCGCGGCGTGGCGGGCGTGCCTACCGCGTTCACCGCGACATGGGGCACCGGCGGCCCGAAGATCGCTCTGGGCAGCGACATCGACGGGCTGCTGGGCGTCTCACAGGTGCCCGGCGTGGCGGACGTCAAGCCGCTCACCGAAGGCGCGCCGGGGCATGGCGAGGGGCATAACTCGGGCATGCCGCTGATGGTTGCGGCCGCGCTCGCCGCCAAGCAGGTGATGACGAAGCACGGGCTGCAGGGCCGCCTGATGCTGTGGCCCGGCGTCGCCGAGGAGTTGCTGGCGACCAAGGCGTACTATGTGCGCGCGGGGATGTTCAAGGACGTCGACGCCTCGATCTTCGCGCACGTCAACACCGGCTTCGGCACCGGCTGGGGCGACCTTGGCCTGACCGGCATGATCTCCGTCGAGTACGAGTGGAAGGGCAAGACCGCCCACTCGGCGGGCATGCCGTGGGAGGGCCGCAGCGCGCTCGACGGCGTGGAGCTGATGGACGTCATGTGGAACTTCCGGCGCGAGCACCTGCCGCTCACGCAGCGTTCGCACGATGTGATCACCAATGGCGGCGGCCAGCCCAACGTGGTGCCCGACAAGGCGAGCAGCTGGTACTACTTCCGCGACAAGGACTTCGCCTCGCTGCGCAATCTCTACGAAGTGGGCAACCAGATCTCCGAGGCTTCGGCGCTGGCGACCGGCACCACGGTCAGCCGCAAGGTGCTGGGCTTCGCCGCGCCGAACTATGGCAACAAGCCGCTGGCCGAGGCACTCTACACCAATATCGAGACGGTGGGCGTGCCGCAGTGGTCCGCCGCCGATCAGGCCTTTGCCAAGGCGGTGCAGGTGAAGAACCACCTCAAGGTCGCGCCGCTGCCCGACAAGGTGGCGCCGCTTTCTACCCCGGACTTGCGCGGCGATGCCAGCTTCGGCGGCTCGGACGACATCGGCGACGTGATGTGGACGGTGCCGACGGTCACCATCGGCTATCCGGCGAACATCCCGAACGTGATCTTCCACCACGCCACCGCCGCGATGGCGATGGCCACGCCGATCGCGCACAAGGGCACCGTCGTCGGCGCCAAGGCCGTGGCGATGACGATCCTCGATCTCGTCACCACGCCGCAGCTCATCGCCGATGCCAAGACCTGGATGAAGGACGTCCAGCTCAAGGACCAGAAGTACGATCCCCTGATCGCCGCCACCGACATGCCCGCGATCGACCGCAATGCCCGCACCATGGCGCAGATCCGCTCGGCGATGCAGGGCCAGTATTACGATCCGAAGAAGTACGATTCCTACCTCCAGCAACTGGGCATCGATTACGAGGCTTCGGGTCGCGAAACCTCCGGCGCGGGCAGCTAGCCCCCCAGCGCGCCAACCGGCCGGGGTCATGAACACCCTGACAAGAGCAAACTGCCCCGGCCGGTTCTTTTCTTTCCGACACTCTCCCTCCCACGAAGGGAACTGCAGATGGCACGCATCATCGTCATCGGCGCCGGCATCACCGGCGTCACGGCCGCCTACGCCCTGCTTTCGCGCGGGCACGAGGTCACCCTGGTCGAGCGGCACCGCTATCCGGCGATGGAGACATCCTTCGCCAATGGCGGCCAGCTTTCGGCCAGCAATGCCGAAGTGTGGAATTCGATGGCGACGATCGCCAAGGGCCTGCGCTGGCTGCTGCGCCCCGACGCCCCACTGCTGTTCAACCCCAGCCCCTCGCTGCACAAGTATTCGTGGATGGCGCAGTTCGTCGGCGCGATCGGCAGGCACCACGCCAACACCGTGGAGACCACCCGCCTCGCCATTGCCGCGCGCCGCCACCTGTTCGACATTGCCGAGCGCGAGGGCATAGATTTCGACCTCTCGCGCTGCGGCATCCTCCATTTCTACCGCAACGCCGAGACGTTCGAGGCGGCCCGGCGCGGCAACGTGCTGCTGCGCGAAGGCGGGCTGGAGCGCGAGGAAGTCTCGCCCGCCGACATCGCCCGCATCGAACCGGCGCTGCATGGCGATTTCTGCGGCGGCTTCTTCACCCCGTCCGATTCCACGGGGGACATTCACAAGTTCACTACCGGCCTCGCCCGCGCCTGCGCCCGCCTCGGCGCGCGGTTCGTGCTGGGCGGCGCGGTGGACGGCATAGCGCTTCGGCCCGACGGTGTGTCGGTCCGGCTGCAGGCGGCGGGCGGCCTTGGGGAAGGATCCGATACCGGCCGCCTGCAGGACTTTTCGACCGATGATCTCGGTGCGGAACTGGTCGTCGAGGGAGACATGATCATGGTCTGCGCCGGGGTCGCCAGCCGCGCGCTGGCGGCGAAGCTGGGGGACCGGGTCAACATCTACCCGGTCAAGGGCTACTCGATCACCGTCATGCTGAACGACGACGAGAGCCGCGCCGCCGCGCCCGAAGTCAGCCTGCTCGACGAGGACGCCAAGATCGTCACCAGTCGTCTCGGCGCCGATCGCTTCCGGGTGGCGGGCACGGCGGAGTTCAACGGCTTCAACCGCGATATCCGCGCCGATCGCATCCGCCCGCTGGTCGACTGGAGCGAGCGGCACTTTCCCGGCATGTGCACCCGCCAGGTGGTGCCATGGGCGGGGCTGAGGCCGATGACGCCGACGATGATGCCCTTCGTCGGCCGTGGGCGGCATCCGCGCGTGTTCTACAACACCGGCCACGGCCACCTCGGCTGGACGCTGTCGGCGATCACCGCCGAACTGGTCGCACAGATGATCCCGATGGAGGAGGCCGAGCAGCGCCGCAGCGCGTGAGGCGTCAGGCGGCAAGCGATTCCGAACGCGCGTCGACGATAACGCGGTTGCGACCTTCACGCTTGGCACGGTAGAGCGAGGCGTCGGCGGCCTTGATCAGCGTCGAGCCATCGCGCTCCATGCTGTCCTCCCACGACGCGATGCCGAAGGACATGGTCAGCGATCCCAGCGCGCGGCCGCCCTGATGCACGATCAATTCGCTGATCGACTGGCGTACCGCATCCACCCGCGCGGCGAGGGTGACGGCCGAGGTGCCCGGCGCAATGATCGTGAATTCCTCGCCGCCGAAGCGGCAGACCACGTCGCCGTCGCGGAAGCGGCTGCGCATCTCGGTCGCCACCGCCTGCAGCACGGCATCGCCGGCATCATGGCCGAACTCGTCGTTGAAACGCTTGAAGTGGTCGACGTCGCACATGACGAGGCTGAGCGGACTGCCCGAGCGCGAGGTACGGGCGATTTCCAGCGCCAGCGTCTCTTCCATGTAGCGCCGGTTGAACAGGCTGGTGAGCGGATCGCGGATGGTCTGCTCGCGCAGGCCACGCTGGAGGCGATGGTTGACCAGGGCCGAGGCGATGTTCTCGGTCAGCACCGTCAGGCGGAAGCGGTTCTCGGTTCCGACCACGCCCTTGAGGTAGAGCACGCCGATGACCTCGCCGCCCGCAAGCAGCGGTTCGCAGTGGTAATGGTCGGTCTGGGTGCCGACATGGGCGCATACGATGTCGGAATCGGGTTCGACTACGAAGTGGCTCTGGCCCCGGCGCAGCGCCCAGCACTGATCGGGCGCGAAGCCCGATGAGGCCACGTCCAGTCCGCCCCACGCGGCGATCGGCACCAGCAGGTTGCGCGAATTGTTGTGGGCATAGAGTGCGCCCGGGATTTCGGGCAGCACGCGGGGCACGAAGACGCGGATGATCGATGCCAGTTCATCGTCCGTGCGCGCCGCCTGCATGCGATGCGCCATGCCGCCCAGCAGTTCGATCACCTCGCCGCGTTCGCGCAGGACTTCGGTGTTGCGGCTGAGTTCGGCGTTGGCGATGTGGAGGCGATCCTGGCTCTCGTGCTGGTCGGCGACGGCCTCCTCCAGTTCCTCGGCCATGGCGTTGTAGCCGTTCGCGAGCCGTTCGAATTCGCTCGATTCCATGTGCACATCGACGCGTGCGGTGCGGTCACCCGAACCAAGCTGGCCCATCACCGTCATCATCGCATCGACCGGACGGCGGATTCGCCGAATCAGCGTGGCGGCCGTGTAGGCTATGAATATCATCGTCAGCGGTACGCCGCCCAGCACCAGCCAGGTGATGTAGCTCAGGCGCTTGTCCACCGCTTCGGTTCGCGTCGTGGACAACGCGCGTTCCTCGTTGAGCAGGTCGCTCACACGGGCATCGACGAGTTGCATGAGGTAGCGCCCGCGTCCTGACGCAACGGCAGCTTGTGCGCCGCTAAAATCTCCCGCACGGGTCTGCTTGGCGATCTGTTCCAGCAGATCGGCGCGCTGGCCGATGAGGGTGCGGATCTGAACGGCACGGTCGTTCTGGGCGGGATTGTCCTGCGTAAGCACGACCAATTCGCCCGCTGCCGCGCGCGCGGCGCCGACTTCGGTTTCGACGGCTTCGCCGAATTCCGGGTTGTGTGTCAGGGCAAAGCCACGCTCGCCCGATTCCGCCTGCTGCAGATGCCCCATCGCCCGGTTGGCGGTCTTGAGTACCTGCGCGGAATGCGTAACCCATGCGAGGCTCGCACGCGTCTGCGCGGACCCTTCGAGCAGCAACCCTGCGAGCAGCGCCAGCAACAGGCACAGCACGCTGCATAGAATGACGATGCGACGCGACAACGACCCGACCAAGGGAATCTCCGTAGTAAGCGGGAGATAGAGCCCTCGGTCATATGCCGCCGCGTTGCAATCGAAATTACAAAACTGAAACGTGACTTAAACGCGGCGGCAGGAGGCTTGTGGAGCGATCAGGCGATGGTCGGTACCATCCCGCCTTCGACGCGAATGGCGGCGCCGTTGGTGACAGCGCCCAGCGGGCTGGAAAGCAGCGCGACTTGCGCGGCAACCTCGTCGGCTTCGATCAGGCGGCGGATGAGCGACAGCGGCCGCAACTTGGCGAAGAACTCGGCCTCGCGCTCGGGTTCCGGTGCGTCCTTGTTATCAACGACCGAGCGGATGAATTCGACGATCCCTTCCGAGCGGGTCGGGCCGGGCAGGACCGAGTTCACCGTGACGCCGGTGCCGCGCGTCTGCTCGGCAAGGCCGCGCGAGATCGCCAACTGGGCGGTCTTGGTCATGCCGTAGTGGATCATCTCGCCGGGGATCACGAGCGCGCTCTCGCTGGCGATGAAGATCACGCGGCCCCAGTCCTGCTCCAGCATCCTGGGGAAGTAGTGGCGGGCCAGGCGGGCGCCGCTGACGACGTTGACTTCGAAGAAGTGGTGCCAGTCGGCGTCGGTGATCTCGGTAAAAGGCTTAGCCTCGTAGATGCCGAGGTTGTTGACGAGAATGTCGACCTGCGGAACCGCGGCGATCAGCGCTTCCGCACCCTCGGCGGTTGCGGGATCGGCCAGTACGGCGCGCACCTTGCCACCATTGGCGGCCGCCGCGCCGACTTTGGTGGCCGCTTCGTCAAGCTTTGCCTGATTGCGGCCGGAGATGACGACGTCCACGCCCTCGGCGGCGAGACGTTCGGCGATGGCGAGGCCGATCCCGGCGGTCGAGCCGGTGACAAGGGCAGATTTGCCGGTGAGTTTGAGATCCATGACGAGATGTTCCTTGCTGATGTGCCCGGAAATCTAGGTGTCCCCGGCATTGATGCATAGTGAGCGGCACGGCATATCAGAAGTGAATCAAAATCACGGATTGGGTCATGGACAACCGCTTCGGCGAAATGCAGATTTTCCTCGCCGTGGCGCATGGCGGCAGCTTTGCGAGTGCTGCCAGGGATTTGCGCCTGACGCCATCGGCAGTGAGCCGCGCGATGGCGCGGCTCGAAGCGCGGCTCGGCGTGCAGCTCGTATCGCGGACCACCCGCGCTCTTGCGTTGACGGCCGAGGGCGAAGTCTATCGAGGCCGGGTCGCAGGCCTCGTCGCCGAAATCGACGAGGTGGAGCGAGGCTTCGGTTCTGGCGAGGAAGCGCCGCGCGGGCCGTTGCGGATCAATGCCTCGGTGCCGTTCGGAACGCAGTGCCTGTTGCCGATCCTGCCCCGCTTCCAGCAGGCGCATCCGGGGGTCATCGTCAATCTGGCCCTGTCCGACACCCTCGTCGATCTCGTAGAGGAGCGTGCCGACCTTGCCATTCGTATTGGCCCTCTGCGCGATACCGGGCTCAAGGCGAAGAAACTCGGGCGTAGCTTGATGGCGCTCGTCGCCAGTCCCGAGTACCTGCGCGAGCGTGGCCAACCGCAGCACCCGCGCGACCTTGCAGAGCATGCCTGCCTGCAGTTCAGCTTTCGCCGGTCGGTCGACACCTGGCCGTTCCGGATCGACGGGGCGCTTGCGCAACGGCCGATCGACCCGGCGTTTCTCGGCAATTCGGGTGAAGTGGTGCGACTGATGGCGGTCGCCGGTGGCGGGATCGCGCGGTTGGGACGGTTCCACGTCGCCGCCGACCTCGCGGCTGGACGGCTGGTCGAGATACTGCAGCCGTTCAACCCCGGCGACCATGAGGAAATCCATGCCCTTTATGTCGGGCATCGCAGGCTGGCCTCGCGGATCAGGGCCTTCCTCGATTTCCTTGAGACGGAGTTGAGATTGCCCGGTGCGGCCTAGCGCGAGGGGCGTGTGGTCTTCCAGTTGATGGTGGCGACCGTCAGCGCCGCGCCAAGGCTGAGTTCGCCGAACCAGACGATCGAGCCCATCGCCGGGCCGAGCAGTGCGGCGTCGATCACGAAGCCAGCCGCGAGAAGGGTCCACCCTCCCGCCTTGGCCAGACGTACTTGCGGCGGGGTCAGCATGCGGCCGAGCAAATCGCGCTGATGCCGCTTCATGCAGGCCGCGAGCACGAGAAAACCGGCGAAGATGACGGTAGCGGGAAGGATATGCATCATGCGTTGGTCGTCCGTCGGGCGGCGGCGCGCGGCTTGGCTCCGTTCGTTGCCTTTGCGCGCATCTGTGCGCTCCTGACTGCGGCGAGCAGGAAACCGGCCGCCAGTACCAGCATGACCATGTCAAAGGCGGCGAAGGTCCAGTCGCCCGCCAGCAGGCTGGGCAGCAGCCCGCGCGACGTCGTCAGCGCGTTGACCAGCGGGACGGCGGCAAAGCAGGCGCCGGCGATCGCCAGCGTCTCGGTCCAGGCGCGCCGGGCGGGGCGCAGCATGCCCCACAGTCCGATGCCGAGCCATGCCAGGAACAGGCTGTCGATCTCGCGCTCGGCCCGTCCGGCCATTTCCAGCGGGAGCAGGCGGTTGGCCAGGAAATAGACCGCAATGCCGGTCGCCAGCCCGGCGATGGCGGCGATGTTGAGCCGTTCCACGATGCGAAAGCCCAGATGCGGTCGAGAGGGATCGGGCAGGCGCGATCGCCGCTTTACCGTCCACAGGACCAGCCCGCTTCCGACCATTACGGTCCCTCCAAGACCGCTCAGGAAGTAGAGCCAGCGCAGGCCCCATTTGGCGAAGCGGCCGGTGTGGAGGCCGATCATCACGCTCTCGGTGGCGAGAGCGGCGCCCGACGAGCGGTGCGTACCGATCGCGCGGCCGGTGGCGCCATCGAACGCGGCCGTTTGTCCGCGCGCGCCAAACGCGGCTTCGGGCGCGCGGCTCATGTCGATCCGGGCGGCCGCATCGTTGGGGTTGGATATGCTGATGTAGCCGACCCGCTCGCCGTTCCATTGGGCTGAAGCCTGGCGGACCAGAGGGGCAAGATCGACGAGGGCCGCGTGTTTGCCGCTGGCGGGCGTTTCCGTAGCGCCACCGAAGACCGCCTCGTAAAATACGCTGTCCTGTGCGTAATTGGCTGCGATGCCCCAGGGCATATACATCGAGGCGAGGGTGACCAGTCCCGTGAAGGTTATCATCAGATGGAACGGCAGAGCCAGCACGGCGGTCACGTTGTGCGCGTCCAGCCAGCTGCGTTGCCCCTTGCCGAAGCGCAACATGAAGAAGTCGGTGAAGATTTTCTTGTGCGTGATGACGCCCGAAAGGATCGCCACCAGCATGAACATCGCCGCTATGCCGACCAGATAGCGTGCCCAGAGCACCGGCATGTAATGCAGGTCGAAGTGAAAGCGGTAGAGGAAGAACCCGCCGCGCGTCTCGCGTGTGGTGATCGCGTGGCCGTCGCGGTCGAGCAGAGCGCTGGTTTCGCTACGGCTGGCGGGGCGCTTGTCGGAGGGCTGCCAATAGACCTGCGTGGTGGCGCTGCGGCTGTTGGGTAGCGAGATGTACCAGCTCTTCGCGTCGGGAGCGACAGTGTTGAGATAGCGCATCGCGCCCTGCGCGGAAGCAGCGGGGTCGGCGTCGCCGGTCACCTCGGGCTGCATCCAGCGAGTGATCTCGTCCTGGAAATAGGCGGCGGTGCCGGTGGCGAACATGGCGAAGAGCAACCAGCCGAGCACAAGCCCGCTCCAGGTATGGAAAAGTGCCATCGACTGGCGCAGGCTGTCTTTCACAGCCGTCCTCCCATCGCGAGCGAGGCCCACAAGGCGAGGCCGAGCAACAGGCCGGACCCTGCCAGCCATAGCCAGAGTTTGCCAACCGAGCGGACACCGAAGGCGACTAGGGCCAGCGTGGCGAACAGCGCGAAGGATGCAAGGGTAGCGGCGACACTGGCATTGGCCGGGTCGATGCCTAAACCGCGCCAGAGCAGGCGTGCAAGGCAGGCCGCGGCGATTGAGGTAAGCAGATAGTTCGCGGGAATCGCGGCAAGCAGACGTGCGATCACTTCTATGCGACCGATAGTACCATTACGTGTGGTCATCGACCGATTCCCACCTTGCGAACGTTCACGAATCCCCCTTGTTACGCGCATCTGGCGTAGTATTGCGACGCAATCGCAAAATTCGCTAGGCGTCGGCCATGGGATTGTCAACGCATCGGGCTTGGGCCGGAATATTGCCCGCTTTGGGCGCCTTGCGCTTTATGTGAGCGCTGCAGGAAAAACGCTTCTAGTCGACAGCGCAAGTCTTTGAGGCGGCGTGGACCGAACCTTGCCGGGGCATGGGGATACGCAAGCTGAACGACTGCCCTTGCAACGTGCGCTCGACGAGCCACGCATCTTCGTCGGCACGCAGTTCATATGCGCCGCGGGTGAAGAGATCGGGCCGGTCACGGCGCTGGGAGAGCAGAGTGCGGGTAAGCTGCAGCTTGCTGATCGCGAGGGACGATGCCGCGCCGTGCTCCAGGGCATTCCAGTCGACCGGACGGCGATTGTCCGGATCGGTGAGCCGGATGGCGAGGCCCTCACTGCCTTGATAGATGTCCGGAATGCCGGGAGCAGTCAGTTGCAACGCGGCTTGCGCCAGCACGAGCATTTCGATGGCGGCTTCGAACTCACCGCGCAGGCGGGCGGGCAGCAAGTCACCGTCCGTCAGTTCGCGATGGAGCATGTGGCACAACCCGGTGACGGCGGCCTCCGCCGCTTCGTCGGGCGCTTCGTGGCGGGAAAGGTCCTTACCCTCTCGCATGGCCTTGGCGACGTGTGCGGCGATGCGCGCTTCGTCCTCCGGTTCGGCACGTAGCATCAGTGCCGTCTGCAACGCGTATAGCGCCCATTGTTCCGGCATTCCGGCTTCATCCGCGCGCGTTCGGGCGGCGGCATAGAGGTTCCGGGCAAGATCCGGGAAGTAGCTGAGTGCCAGCAGGACCGCCCGCGCATCCGCCGAGCGCTTGGTGTCGTGAGTGGACAAGGCATTGAGAGCGAACGGGGTGTCTTCTGCGCGGTTCGACATCGCCGAGGCGAACGCGGTTTCGTCAATGGCGCCAAGTTCGGGTTCGGCGCCGACTTCGCACAGTGGCAGGAAGGCGATGCTGCGGAAGAACACGGTATCTTCTTCCGACTTGGCGGTAAGCGCGCCGGTCAGTTGCTCGAACCGGGCGGCGAAGCTGCGCGCCGGCGGATCGTCGGGTGCGTGCAGAAGGCCGATCAGGCGCGTGACCATCGGCTCCCCGGCAGCAGCGTCGATCGCCTGCATGACGAGGGGTGAAAGCGGTGTCAGGTCAGCGGTGTAGGAGCGGTAGACCGGCCAGGCAGTCGCCAGCCGGCAGATCGCTTCCGATATATGCGGCAAGGCGTCGTCGCCGAGTGCCAGCGCGGCCATTGCCGTCTTGGCCACGCGGCGGAGTTCAGGGCTGAAGACCTGATCCAGCAACTCACGGCGTACCTTGCGCACTTCCTGCCCGTAATCGGCCGGGATAGCGCCTTGCGATGCCTCACGCACGGCGACGAGGCCGTTCGGCTTGACGAGAAGGCGGGTAAGCGGGGTCATGAACTCGTAGCCGCTCATGCCTTCCGTCTGCCAGCCCTGCGGGATCTCTTCGTGAGGCTTGACGATCTTCTCGACCCAGATCGGAATGTCGCCCACCGCCTCGCGCAAGGTGCGCAGGTAGGCGCCGGGGCGTGCCAGTCCATCGATGTGGTCGATGCGCAGGCCCTGAATGCGCCCTGCCTTCACCTGATCGATGATCCAGCGGTGCGTGAGCGCGAAGACCTCCGGGTCTTCCTGTCTTACGCCGATGAGGTCGGTGATATTGAAGAAGCGGCGGTGGACTATGCTGTCGGCGCTCGCCCGCCAGTCGCCCAAGGACCAATGTTGCTCCGCCAGCAGGGTTTCGAGCGTTGCCGTGTCCAGCGTCCGGGTCACGCCGCACAGATAGCGTGACAGTTCGGTGAGGCGCAGCGGATAGTCCCGGTCGTAGATTCGCAGGCGCAGATCTTCACCGTTTCCGGCCAGAGCTGCATGGCCCCCGGCCAGGAGGTCGGCGACAGTGCCGTTGAGCACCGGAAAGTGGAGACGCCCTGCGTCCCAGTCGATGTCGAACACGCCTGCATGGACGCTGGCGCGACCGTGGCGCAAGACATCGGCCAGCCACGGATTGTCCGGCGTGAACGCCATGTGATTGGGCACGATGTCGATGACGATGCCGATCCCGGCGAGTGCGGCCGCCTGGCTTAGCCGCTCGAAGGCTTCTTCTCCGCCAAGCGCCGGATCGATACGGGTAGGGTCGATCACGTCGTAACCATGCGTCGAGCCCGCAGCGGCGTGGAAGGGCGGGGACAGGTAGAGATGACTGATGCCCAGCGAACCCAGCCACGGCAGCAGTGCGCGCGCGCGGTCGAAGTCCACGCCATCGCGGAGCTGCAGGCGGTAGGTGGCGACGAGGGGTATCGCTTGCGGCATCGGTATCACTCCGGTGAGACGGCAACCGACAGCGCGAAGGGGCTCGACGCATCGGCAAGCACGAGGATCGGGTTAGACAGGGGAGCGAAAGATGTGCTCTGGCTCCCCAGTTTGGCCTGCAATCGCAGCATGCCCGGTGCGAAGGACCACTGGGCCTCGATGCCGGAACCATCCCGCCGCACTGCGGACACGGATTGTGGGTGCCGGGCGAGCAGGGGCGTCACGAGGGTCCTACGCAGATCGAGCAGGTCGCGCACGAAGGCTTCATGGGCGCGCTGGTCTTCGCGCAGGGGGATTGCGATTTTCGAGGCCATGAACGTGCCGGCCGAAACCGGATCGGGTACGTCGCCGCCGAAGCTGCTGAAGCGGGCGAACTCCTGCGCGCGGCCCTTGCGGACGGCTTCGGCCAGATCGCCCTTGAAATCGACGAAGAACTGGAAGGGGGCGTCGGTGAGGAATTCGTCGCCCATGAACAGCATTGGGGTGAAGGGTGTCAGCAGGGTGAGCGCCGTCATCACGCGGTAGGCATGGCGGTCGGTGACGAGGTGATGCAGCCGCTCGCCCTGCGCGCGGTTGCCGACCTGATCGTGGTTGCCCAGAAAATTGATGAACGCGGTGCGCGGCAGGTGCCCAGAGGGTTCGCCGCGCGGAGTCTCGTCGCCGTTCTCGCGCGGCTGGCCTTGCTCGACGTAGCCGTCGGCGAGGGCGGTAGCGATGTCGGCCACTGGATCGACCGCGAAGGGGGCGTAGTAGCTCTCGTCTTCACCCGTCAGCAGGCAGTGGACGGCGTGGTGCCAGTCGTCGTTCCATGTGCCGTCGTAGGGCGCATCGGCGGTGAAATAGCGGGCAAGGTTGCGTTCGTCCTCGGTGACGAGGTGGACCGGGCGGCCTCGGTCTTTGGCGCGGATACGGGAGGCCAGTTCGTCGAGGAAGTGCAGCTCCGAATGGTCTTCGATGGCGTGGACGGCGTCTAGGCGCAGGCCGTCGAGGCGGTATTCTTCCAGCCAGTGCAGGGCGTTGGCGATGAAGTATTCGCGGACCGCCGGGGCCTCGAAGGCGATCCCAGCGCCCCACGGCGACGCGCGTTCCGGGTGGAAGAACGAAGGGCACCACGCGCCGAGGTAGTTCCCCGAGGGACCGAAGTGATTGTAGACGACGTCCAGCAGCACGGCGATGCCGAGGCCGTGCGCGGCATCGACGAGCGCGCGCATGTCGTCAGGGGGGCCGTAGACGGGGTGCGGGGCGAAGGGCAGGACGCCGTCGTAGCCCCAGCCCCGGTCGCCCTCGAACTGGGCGACGGGCATGATCTCGATCATCGTCACACCAAGGTCGGCAAGGCGCGGCAATTCGGCGATCGCGGCGGCGAAGGTGCCCTCGGCGGTGAAGGTGCCGATGTGGAGTTCGTAGATCACCGCCTCGTGCCATGGCCGTCCACGCCATTCGTGGCGCCATTCGTAGGCCGCCGGATCGACCAGCATCGAGGGGCCGTGCACGTCGCTGATCTGCGCCCGCGCCGCCGGGTCGGGGTAGGGCGTGCCCTCGATTACCCAGCGATAGGCGTCGCCGGCGGCAGCCTCACCCTCGAACAGCCACCAGCCGTGCCCGGCGGCTTGCGCGGGCATTGCCGTGCCACCGACCTCCAGCCGGGCCTCCCCGGCGTCGGGCGCCCAGAGGCCGAAGCGCCAGCGACCGTCGCCCAGCGGGTGGGCGCCCCAGTGAGTTGCCATCAGGCGGGGCGGAACAGGCAGAGGCTGCCGGGCGAGATCGCCGCGGCCTCGCGGTCGACCGGTTCCTCGGTGAAGGGATCGTCGCGCGCGGTGTCGAGCAGGCGCACCCACTCGCCCTCGGGCAGCGTAAAGTCGAGGCCGTCGCCCGCATTGATGACAGTGAACAGCGGGCGGCCACCGTCGAGGAAGACCTCGCGCGTCGAGTAGTCGAGCATCATGCCCAGCACCCGCAGCGATCCCTGACCCCACAGTTCGGCGTCCATCGCGCGGCCGTCCGGCTGGAACCAGGCGATCTCGACGCGCTCGTTGTCGCCGGTCTCGCCGAGCAGGAAGTTCTCCTGGCAGAGCACCGGGTACTGGCGGCGCAAGGCGATCATCTTCGCGCAGAAGTCGAGGAACGCATCGTCCTTCGCCTGCCAGTCGAGCCAGCCGAGTTCGTTGTCCTGGCAGTAGACGTTGTTGTTGCCGTGCTGGCTGTTGCCGATCTCGTCGCCGGACAGGAGCATCGGCACGCCCTGACTGACCATCAGCGTCGCCACCATCGCACGGCGGCGGCGGGCGCGGGCGGCCTTGATGCCCTCGTCCTCGGTGGCTCCTTCGGCGCCCATGTTGTCGGAGAGGTTGTTGTCGTGGCCGTCCGCGCCGCCTTCGCCGTTCGCCTCGTTGTGGCGATCATTGAACGAGACGGTGTCCATCAGCGTGAAGCCGTCATGCGCGGCGAGAAAGTTGATCGAGCTGGTCGCGCCGCGATCGGAGTGGTTGAACTGCACCGGCGAGCCGATCAGGCGCTGCGCCATGTCGCCCACCAGCCCCTCGTCACCGCGCCAGAAGGCGCGGACGTCGTCGCGGAACTTGTCGTTCCACTCGCGGAACGGGTGGGGGAAGCCGCCGACCTGATAGCCGCCCATGCCGATGTCCCACGGCTCGGCGATCAGCTTGACGCCCGCGAGAATCGGGTCCTGCCGGATGGCGTCGAAGAAGCCGCCCTCGCGGTCGAAGCCGGTTTCCTCGCGTCCCAGCGTCGAGGCGAGGTCGAAGCGGAAGCCGTCGACGTGCATCACCTGCACCCAGTAGCGCAGCGAATCGAGCACCATGCGCATCACCATCGGATGCGCCACCGCCAGCGTATTGCCGGTGCCGGTGTTGTCGAAGCTAAAGCGCGGGTTCTCCGGGCTCAGCATGTAGTAGGCGGCGTTGTCGAGGCCGCGGAAGCTGAGCGTCGGGCCTTTTTCCGAGCCTTCGGCGGTGTGGTTGTAGACCACGTCCATGATGACCTCGATCCCGGCCTTGTGGAACCGCTTCACCATGTCCTTGAACTGGCGGATGGCGCGCGGGGCAACGTCGCCGCCGCGCAGGAAGCGCGGTTCGGGCGCGAAGAAGCCGAGCGTCTGGTAGCCCCAGTAGTTCGACAGGCCCTTGTCCAGCAGCATGCGGTCGTCGAGGAAGAACTGGCTGGGCAGCAGCTCGATGGCGCTGACGCCCAGCTTCCGAAGGTGGTCGAGGATCGGCTCGCTGGCCATGCCCTCGTAAGTGCCGCGCAGGGCTTCGGGGACATCGGGGTGAGTCATCGTCAGGCCGCGCACATGGGCCTCGTAGATCACCGTCTCGGTCCAGGGGCGGGCGAGGGCCTTGTCGCCCTCCCAGTCGAAGTCCGGGTCCTGCACCACGCTCTTGACCATGAAGGGCGCGGAATCGCGGGTGTCGAAGGTGGTGTCGTCGCCCGTGGTGAGGTCATAGCCCCACAGCGCGTCGTCCCACCTCACCGCGCCGGAAACCTCGCGGGCATAGGGGTCGAGCAGCAGCTTGTTGGCGTTGAAGCGGTGCCCCTGCGCGGGGTCGTAGGGACCGTGGGCGCGCAGGCCGTAGAGCTGGCCCGGCTTCACGCCGGGCAGGTAGCCGGAGAACACCGAACCCTCGCGGGAGGGCAGTTCGAGGCGGGCGGTTTCCTCCGTCCCGTCCTCGGAGAAGAGGCATAGTTCGATCGCCTCGGCATTTTCGGAGAAGACCCCGAAATGCGTCCCCTCGCCGGTGAATTCTGCGCCGAGTTCGTGGATCATCCGCTCGGGGCGGGAGAAGGAAATGTCGGTCGGCTGGTCGGATGCGGTGCCCTGTGTCACGTGCTGCCTCCTGCGTGATGCTGCATCCGCTAACACGCATGGGGGGCGGGAGGTTCCGGGGAGGTTTACACGGTTTACACGGTCCAGAGGCAAAAGGTGTCACCTTATGGTGTAACCTTGTGGAAGCAGAAGCGATCGGGCGGGGCATATGGTGATTGTACCGGACCGTGCGCTCTGTAGGAAAGCGGCCCGTCGGCAAGCGCCCCGAAGCGGACCTTGTGTATCGCATGATGAACCGTAACAATGACGCGAACAGCAAGGGCGATCATGATGATACGGTTGGCTGCTTCGACGATAGCTATCCTAATCGGGATATTCGCGACGAACGCCAAGGCTTGTTCAATCATCGTCGATCCAAAGCCTGAAATTGACGTGGTTGCGGCGAATGGCTTTATAATAAAAGCAAAAGTATTGCGTGGTTTCGATGCCAACAGTAGGCAATCTGAAATTTTAAGAATTGAAAAAGTTTATGTCGGGGATGCGCGAGCAGGCGATATAATAATTTATCGACCTGACGGTACATTTGATGATTACCTCAAGCGTCATCGAAAACACAAGGTGAGTGATTCGGCGGATCCGCCCGTCATTTCCCCTCCGAATTCTTGCCCAGACTTCACCAGACCACTTAAGGCTAACGACACATACGAGCGAATAGCCATCGTCCCTGCATCGTCTAGCAATGATGACGAAGCTCATGGCAAATGGATCATCACGTTTTCAAGCGACTGGCTTGTGCGCGAACGAGCGCTTGAAACGATAATCGATAAGGCAAAAGCCCAAGGTCGTTTCAAAGAGCGCCCACCCAAAAGCCGCGAGTTCGGCGACTGTATGGAATGTACCGGATTTCCGAAGGCTTATGACCAGTGAGCATACAGAAAGCGCTGGTTGCCGCCGTTCCGGTGTCCACCCACAGCCGCCCTTCAAACACTATCGTCATCCCAGCGAAGGCTGGGACTGCTATGGCCATGATATGTCTTGTCGATAGGGCGGTGCCCGCATCGGCCCAGCCTCGCCGAAACGTCGCGACATGACGAGGGCGGTCCCAGCGTTCGCGGGGATGACGGGCGGGGTATCGGGTGCCGTCCGCTCGCCCCAAACGAAAACGGCCCGCCCTTTCGGGCAGGCCGCTCTCGCATCACGGTAATCGCTGAATTACCCGACGAACGCGCGCTCGATCACGAAGTCGGCGGGCTTGTTGTTCGAACCTTCCTCGAAGCCCAGGCCTTCGAGCTTGGCGGCGATGTCCTTGTTCATCGCCATCGAGCCGCACAGCATCACGCGGTCGGTCTCCGGGTCCATGCGGGCCTCGCCCTTCAGGCCCTCGAACAGACGGCCGTTGTCCATCAGCACGTTGATGCGGCCGGTGGTGTGGAAGTCCTCACGCGTCACGGTCGGCACGTAGGTCAGCTGCACCAGCGCCTGATCCTCGACCAGCGGGTCGCCGGCCAGCTGGCTCTCCAGCTCCTGACGGAAGGCGAGGTCGGCGACGGTGCGGACCGAGTGGACCACGATCACCTGCTCGTACATCTCGTAGACGTCCGGGTCGCGGATCAGCGACAGGAACGGCGCGAGGCCGGTGCCCGAGCCGAACAGGAACAGGCGCTTGCCCGGCGTCAGCGCGTCGGTGACGAGCGTGCCGGTGGGCTTGCGGCCGAGGTAGATCTGGTCGCCCGGCTGGATCAGCTGGAGCTTGGAGGTCAGCGGGCCGTCCTCGACCTTGATCGAGAGGAATTCGATCTCCTCGGCCCACGAGGGGCTGGCGATCGAGTAGGCGCGCAGCAGCGGCTTGCCGTTGTCACCGCGCAGGCCGATCATGATGAACTCGCCCGAGCGGAAGCGGAACGAGGCGGGCCGCGTGATCTTGAAGCTGAAGAGGTGTTCGTTCCAGTGGTGAACCGACAGCACGGTCTCCACGCTCAGCGCGCCGGTCGGCTCCAGCGGGGTGGGTTCCAGAACGGTGCTATCGCTCATCAACGTCAGTCCTTGATTCATCGTATGGGTCACGCAGGCGGGTTTATCAGTGCAATGCCGAAGCCGGCGATGGTCATTGCGGCGCTGGCGCGGCTCATGGCCTGGGCGACCGCGGCGACCGTGTCGCATGGCACGACATGCGCGAGAGTCGCGCGCACGTTTTCGCGGCGGCCTATACCGACATCGCGCCAAAGTGCAAGGAGCAAGGCCTCGTGTTCGCAGATGCGGTGGCAGCCCATCGGCGCGACCATGATCCGCTCGGACGCGCGGCGGCTGACGAGCGCCATCACCATGTGGAAGTCGGGCAGCACGGCGGCGGCGTTGTACCCCGCGAAGGCGCGCGCCAGCGACTGCGCCGGGCAATTGCCCTTGGATGCCGAGTGCGCCCACCCGCGCATGGCCCAGAGCAGGAACCGGCCGTCGTTGTCGAGTTCGGTGACCGGCCGGTCGAGGAAGTCGTACATGCGCGCGCCTCAAAATATGCTATTGCGAATTATTCGCATATCTTGTGCATTGTGGCGTCCCATCCGTCAACCCGATGAAGATGCGCGCGACGAGGCGGCGCGGGGGCAGGGTGATCCGAAGCGCGCGGTGGGCGGCGCCTCTTGCCGCAACGCAACAAAATGGCCTACCGCGAATTGACGGGGGCAAGTCGACGCATCAACCGCCAAAGAGTTCATGAACCCAGACCGCCGCACCGTTCTTTCCGGTATCATCGCCAGCGCCATCGCATCGGGCTTCTCGTTCAGGGCTCTCGCCGCCGAAGAGGTGTCGCGGGTGGACGATCTCATCAAGCGTATGACGATCGAGGAGAAGGCGGGTCAGATGACCTGCCTTGCCGACGCCTTCCGTCCCTTCAACCCGCCCAATCCGGCGGCGGGTATCCAGGACGTGAAGAAGCTTTCGGACGAAATCCGCAAGGGCCGCGTCGGCTGCCTGTTCAACGGCATCGGCGTGGCCGGCGCGCGCAAGGCGCAGGAGATCGCGGTCAACGACAGTCGGCTCGGCATTCCGCTGCTGCTGGCGGGCGACGTGATCCACGGCCTCAAGACGATCTTCCCGGTGCCGCTGGGCGAGGCGTCCAGCTTCGATCCGGTGCTGGCCCAGCGCACCGCGCGCGCCATGGCGCTGGAGGCGACGGCGGCGGGCCTGCACCTGACTTTCGCGCCGATGGCCGACGTCGCGCGCGACCAGCGCTGGGGCCGCGTGGTCGAGGGCGCCGGAGAGGACGTGACGCTGACCGCGCTGCTCTCCGCTGCACGGGTGCGCGGGTTCCAGGGCCGAGACTTGCGGCGCGACGATTCCCTGCTCGCCTGCCCCAAGCACTTCGCCGCCTACGGCGCGGTGGCGGGCGGGCTGGAGTACGGCAGCGTCGACATCAGCGACGAGACCCTGCGCGAGACGCACCTGCCGCCCTTCGGCTCCTCCTTCGCGGCGGGCGCGCTGACGACGATGGCGGCCTTCAGCGAGATCAACGGCGTACCCGCCACCGCCGACCGCACCCTGCTCACCGACATCCTGCGCGGCGAGATGGGCTTCCACGGCTTCGTCTTCTCCGACTACACCGCCGACGAGGAACTGGTCGCCCACGGCTATGCCGAAGACGACCGCGATGCCGCGCGGCTGGCGGTGCTGGCGGGCGTCGACATGTCGATGCAGAGCGGGCTCTATATCCGCTACCTGCCCGACCTCGTGAAGAGCGGCGCGGTGCCGATGGGCACGGTGGACGTGGCGGTGCGGCGCATCCTCTACGTCAAGATGGCGATGGGCCTGTTCGACAACCCCTGGCGCTCGCTCGACGAGGCGGCGGAGAAGTCGCGCATCGGCGCGCCCGTACACCGCGAACTCGCGCGCGAGGCGGGCGCGCGCTCGATCGTGCTGCTGCAGAACGACGGGGTGCTGCCGCTCGACAAGGGAAAGAAGCAGAAGATCGCGCTGATCGGCCCGTTCGGCGATGACAAGGCGAACCTCTACGGCCCCTGGGCCTTCTACGGCGACCCCGACAAGGGCGTGGACGTGGCGAGCGGTCTGCGCGCGGCAATGGACGATCCGGACCTGCTCACTATCGAGCCCGGCTGCGCCATCCACGGCCCGACCGACGGCGGCATCGAGGCGGCGGTTAAGGCAGCTAAGGCGGCCGACGTGGTGATCCTCGCCCTCGGAGAATCGCAGGATATGTCAGGCGAGGCGCAGTCGCGCACGGTGATCGAGATCCCGCCCGCCCAGCAGGCGCTCGCCGACGCGGTGGCGGCGGTGAAGAAGCCGACCGTCGTGCTGCTGCGCCACGGCCGCGCGTTGGCGCTCCATGACGGCGTCGCCAACGCCAATGCGGTGCTGGCGACGTGGTTCCTCGGTTCCGAGGCGGGCAATGCGATCGCCGACGTGGCGTTCGGCAAGGTCGATCCCTCGGGCAAGTTGCCGGTCAGCTTCCCATGGGAGTCGGGGCAGGAGCCGTTCTTCTACGACCGCAAGTCGACCGGCCGCCCGACAGTCCCCAACGGCAGCACCGAGTACAAGGCCCGCTACGCCACCACCGACAACAGCGCCCGCTACCCCTTCGGCCATGGCCTGAGCTACACGCGCTTCACCTTGGACAAGCTGCAGGTCTCGGACCCGGCGCTGCGCTGGGACAGCAGCGTCACGATCACCGCTCGCCTGACCAACAGCGGCAAGCGTCGCGGCAGCGAGATCGTGCAACTCTACACCCGCGACCGCGTGGCCAGTCGCACCCGCCCGATCCGCGAGTTCAAGAAGATGGAGCGCGTGACGCTGGAGCCGGGCGAAAGCCGCACCGTGCGCTTCACCCTGTCGCGCACCGACCTCGAATTCGTCGGTGCAGGCAATCGGCGGCTGGCGGAGCCAGGCGTGTTCGATGTCTGGGTGGGCCAATCCTCCGAGGACGGCCTGCACACGCAGATCACGCTCTACGCGGCGCCCGCGGCGAGCGCCTGACGATCATATGTTCGTATAATTCGAACATATGATCGCGTTTAATCACACTATTTAGGAACCCTGATCGAGCGCATCTGAGGGGCAGCAGGACGACACGCCCGTCGTCACTTGATTGCCCCCCAATCACTCAGGAGTTCCGCCATGACCATCACCACCATCGACACGACCCCCGCCGCTCCCGCAACCGGCGCCAACACCCTCGAAGCCTGGCTGCCGCTCGTCGGCCGCGTCCTCATTGCCGCGATCTTCATCCTCAGCGGCCTGTCCAAGATCGCAGACCCCGCCGGTTCGATGGCCTACATCGCCTCGGTCGGCCTGCCGCTCCCCGCCGTGGCATTGGCGGGTGCCATCATCGTCGAGCTGGTCGGCGGCACGCTGCTGATCTCCGGCTACAAGGTCCGTGCGGTGGCCAGCGTAATTGCGCTGTTCAGCCTTGCCACCGCCGTGTTCTTCCACAACAATCTGGCCGACCAGAACCAGTTCATCCATTTCTTCAAGAACATCGCGATCGCCGGCGGCCTTCTGCAGATCGTCGCTTTCGGCAAGGCCCGCGCCTGAACACATATCTCGGAATACGCTACGAAGAGGGGCGGGCCGAAAGGCTCGCCCCTTTCGCATGCCTGCTCCATAAACGCAGACTGAATTTGTCGTCGTTATATGCTTGACGCTTTAACGCAGACAGAGTAACTCCGCGTTCATGGCCCACATCACCACCAGCGTCGAATACGGAATCCACGGCCTGCTCTGGCTGGTCGAAGACGGCCGCGCTCTCAGCAGCCGGGAGATCGCCGAGATTCAGGGCATCTCCCCCAGCTTCGTCGCGAAGATCTTCCCCAAACTGGAGAAAGCCGGGATCGTCGCTGCCAGCGAAGGCGTGCGCGGCGGCTACCGTCTTGCCCGACCGGCGGACCAAATCACCTTCCTCCAGATCATCGACGCGATCGAAGGCGACAAGCCGCTGTTCGACTGCCAGGAAGTGCGCGGCCGCTGCGCCCTGTTCGGCGGCAATGCCCCCGGCTGGGCCACGGCCGGAACCTGCGCCGTCCACGCCGTCATGCTCCAGGCCGAGAAAGCCATGCGCGATGCCCTCGCCGCGCAGACACTGGGCGACGTGGCGAGCCGCTTCGGTCGCAAGGCGCCCGAGACATTCTTCAACGACTTTCGCGACTGGGCCGGTGACCGCCAGACCACCCGCACCGCACGCATCGGCCGTCCCCGGCGGGACGGTCCCTCATGACCTGAGCTGAGATTGTCCCAACTCCATTCCTGAACACCTTTCTCGGCGTCCTGCCGGACGCACCGGGGAAGCGCCGACATGCGCGCTGCCTTCGCAGACCTCGCGCTTGTCGGGACGATGAACCGCGTCCGGCGCACAAGAGGAGAAGATCGATGAGCAAGCAGACCATCCTGATCGCCGGCACCGGTTTCGCCGGAGTCTGGGCCGCCCTGTCGGCAACCCGCGCCATTTCGCTCGCCGGACGGGAAGAGGACGTGGAAGTTGTCGTCGTCTCGCCGAGCCCGACTCTGGTGATCCGTCCGCGCCTCTACGAAGCGGTGCTGGAGAACATGAACCCCGACGTCTCGGCCCTGCTTGCAGCGGTCGGCGTGCGATATGTAGCGGGTCTGGTCGAGGCGATCGGCGCGGATACGCAGCAGGCCACGATCCTGCGTAACGACGGCGGAAAAAAGACGATCGCCTGGGACCGCTTCGTGCTGGCGACCGGCAGCCGCCTCTCCACCCCGCCGATCCTGGGCATCGCCGACCATGCCTTCAACGTCGATCAGTTGGACTCGGCGCAGCGGCTGGACGCGCACCTCGGGCAGCTTGCCACCCGTACCGACGATGCACGCGGCACGGTCGTGGTGGTGGGCGGCGGCTTCACCGGTATCGAAGGTGCCGCCGAAATGCCGGAGCGCTTGCGCGCGGTCCTTGGCGAGGATGCCGCGATCCGCGTCGTCATCGTCGACCCGGCCGAACAGATCGCAGCCGAGATGGGCGCGGATGCGGCCGTGGTCGTCCGTGATGCCCTCGACGAACTGGGCATCGAACAGCGGCCCGGTGTACGGGTGAGCGCAGTGGACGCAGGCGGCGTCACACTATCGGACGGCGAACGGATCGATGCAGCGACCGTGGTGTGGTCGGCCGGGATGCGAGCCCATCCGCTGACGGACCAGCTGCCCGGAGAACATGACGCGACGGGCCGCGTACTCGGCGACGCCTATTTGCGTGCGCCGGAAGCGAAAGGCGTCTTCGTCACCGGAGACACCGTAAAGGCGGCGACGGACGACATCGGCAACTTCACCGTCATGTCCTGCCAGCACGCGCTGAGCCTCGGCCGCGTGGCGGGCCACAATGCCGCAGCCGAACTGGTTGGGCTGGACGTCCATCCCTACAGCCAGCCCAAGTACGTGACCTGCCTCGATCTTGGCGCGTGGGGTGCGCTTTATACGGAAGGCTGGGACCGGGTGGTCCACCTGACCCGTGCCGAGGGCAAGAAGCTGAAGCGGGAGATCAACGGCGTGTGGATCTACCCTCCGGCCCCGGAACGCGACGCGGTCTTCGCGGTCGCCAACCCGGACTTCGTGATCGTTCCCTGACGCGCAAATGGCCCGGCCGGACACGGCCGGGCCAGCTACTAGCGGGGCGAAGGTCGCCAAACCGGCGCAATTCCGGGCTTTGCGTTGAGAATGAACTTTTTTTGAAATTAGTGTTTGACCGAATCGTGAGGTGGTCTTA
>JASGGD010000063.1:0-23777 GCA_047605225.1 Novosphingobium sp. | reverse complement strand
GCTGCGCGAGCATGCTTTCGTGCGTGGGGTCGAGATGCTGGACGACGACGAACGCCAGACCAGTCGGCGCCTCAGCTGCCCCCAGCATCTCACGCAGAGCTTCAAGACCGCCAGCAGACGCCCCGATACCGACGATTGGTACGGCGCGCTCTTCGATCGGTAGGTTTGCAGAGACAGTAGCTTGTGCAGACGTCATGAGATGGAAGGGCCTTTAAGATCGGCCAGCATCATTTTGGCCTGCGCGATCATATGGGCGGAATTAGCGATTGTGGTCAGGGAGCCTTCGATAATGATCCCCGATTCCGCCACGAGCGGAGTAATTGACGCCAACGTCTGTCCCAGCGTCCGGTCATACTCCTCGAGGCGCTCGGGATGTGCCCGGCTGACGTCAAACTGGGATGCAAAGAAAAATTGCGTCAAGCCGTCCGAAGAGCGCAAGCGCGACATATAAAGTAGGTTAACGAAAGCCGTTCCATCTTTCTTGAAGTTCACGATTTGGGTGCGAACGTTGGGCGACGCATCATCTTCGAGAAAGGCACGCAGAACCGCGCGTGCTTCGGTGTTGTCTGCATCGCCCTGCAGCAGCCTGCAATTTTGACCCACGACGTCATCCGACGCGTAGCCAGTCAGCTTCTCAAAGCCCGGGTTGGTCAGGATCAGAGGTGTGTCTGCACCTGTTGAGGCCAAAGCCAGAGCGATGGTCGAGGTATCGAAATATGCGCGTAGATGGGCCGGGACGTCTGTGTGGGCATAGTTCGACATTCGGTATCAACTCCTGGCCTCGACACCCCCCGGTGGTTAAAGCAGCCCGCTTCTGCATCATTTTGACGGTCGGTGCCATCCTGATGAACGTTTTCATGAGCCGAAGGGCGCCATTTTGTCACCGTTCCGTTGGTGAGCAACGGAAAGGGTAAGGTGTGGGCTCGGCGCGTGATCCGCCCGCGCTCACGACGGGTCGGTTTCCTTAGCGCATACCCTATAGGCACCGACCCAACGCGAAGCACCGCTTGCGTCGATTCCCGACATTTGCGTTTCGTTGCTCGAACAACCGGGTCTGGTGGGTAGCGGTCTCCTGATCGTGAACCAACACGTGACATGATCCTGAAGTTATGACTTGACGTACTCGAAAAAGACCATGGCGAACCGGTTTCGGGTTTTAATCCCGCGGAAGGATCCTTTTGGCAATTCGGGCGTAGTCGAACTGTAGCGATTGTCGGTTAGTTAAGATCGCGGCCACACGTCTGACTTATGTTACGAACATGCTTCGGCTTGGGAGGTCGTAGCGGCCTTAGGAGTGCGATGCTTTCTTGCCACCCTTTTTGCCGAGTTCGGCCTGCGCCGCGGAAGATTGGCGTGGATTGCTCTTACCCTCCCTCGCTGCCTTAGCGTTCGCCTTTTTCGCGGTCTCGCTGCCCTTGCCCTTCTCCTCGGCCATGCAATTCTCTCCTCTATAGCTGGCGCCTGCGCGGTGCCTGGACAGCTAACGATCGAAAAAGCCTTTCGGCTCACCTCGGCCTATCGAGACTGCGAGGGGGGGCGGATGCAGCTGTTAACGCTGAATGCTGCAAAGCCTCGCGATCCGCGGGAACGCCTTCGCCGGCCAGCATGTCCTCATTCATTGCACGTCATTTCGGATAAAAAGGTTCATCTTTCGAGGCAGAACGTCCAACGCTCGGGCTGGTGCCGATCCGAGCGGCGAAAAGCGGCAGAAGGCTAGCATTGTCATCGGGGAACCAGTTGCCGCCATTTGAGATTTTGCGGTTATGGCATCACAACCGATCATAGCCGACAGCGAAGGCGGCACCGTCGTCAACCCTCAGGAGGCCGCCGAGTGCGCCGGGCTGACCTACGTGAACGACAACGAACCGGGCATCAAACGACTGAAGCACGGCAAGAGCTTCCGCTACGTAGACCAGGGCGGCAAGCCGGTGCGCGATCGCGACACGCTCGATCGCATCCGCAAGCTCGCTATCCCGCCTGCCTATACTGACGTGTGGATCTGCGCTGGCGAGGACGGGCATATTCAGGCGACCGGCCGGGATGCGAAGGGGCGGAAGCAGTATCGCTATCATGCGCGATTTCGCGAAGTGCGCGACGGCACGAAGTACGAGCATATGCTTGAGTTCGCAAAGGCGCTGCCAACGATTCGCGCAAAAATTGACGAGCATTTGGGCCTGCGCGGCCTGCCGCGCGAGAAAGTGCTCGCGACGATCGTTCGCCTGCTGGAGACAACCATGATCCGCGTCGGCAATGCCGATTATGCCAAGCAAAATAAGAGTTACGGCCTGACGACGCTCAAGGATCGGCATGTCGCGGTCGAAGGCTCTGAGCTGCGCTTCAATTTCAAAGGCAAGAGTGGCAAGCAGTGGCGGCTCAGCATTCGTGATCGCCGCATTGCCCGAATCGTGAAGGCGAGCCAAGACCTTCCGGGCCAGCATCTGTTCCAATATCTCGACGAGGATGGCGCGCAGCGTGAGGTCAGCTCGGGCGACATCAACGCCTATCTCAAGGAAATCTCAGGCACCGACATCACCGCCAAGGACTTTCGCACGTGGAGCGGCACGGTCTTGGCTGCAATCGCGCTTTCCGAATATGAGAAGGTCGACAGCGCGGCGGCGGCCAAGCGGAATGTACGAGAAGCGATCGAAGCGGTCGCTGCACGGCTCGGCAACACGCCGGCCGTCTGCCGCAAATGCTACATCCACCCCGAAGTGTTCGAAAGTTACCTCAGCGATGCGTTGGTGCTGGAAGCACGCGACGAGGCGGCCAAGGAACTGCGCGAGGATCTCGCCCACCTGCGCCCGGAGGAGGCTGTCGTGCTTGCTTTCCTGCACGAGCGGCTGAGCGCCAAGGCAAAGGACGTGCCCGCATAGCGATCGCGGTTAATCTCGCTTCGATGTGGAGCAGCTCCTATGATCGACGACCTGGCTGGTTAGGCGGCGCCCGCCGCCACTATGATCGCCGTGATGAAGACCGCCTCTACTCTCGGTGCACGGATTCCCGTGCTCGACAATGACAGTGACGCTGCGCCCTTCGAATAGCGGGGAGACGTTCCGATGCGCGCCTCATTCGAAGCTGGACAGATCAACTTCTTTGCCCGGTCCGCTGAAAAGTTTGGCGCTGAGATTTCGGACGATGTCCGAATTGGCGACGCCGAGCACGCCGTGGAGCAGGCTGATGCCGAGCCGGCTCTTGGGATGCATCAGCCGGGGCGCGATCTTGGGGACACCTTGGCCGTCCTCGACCATCGGCCGCATTTGGTCCTCATAGGCCCGAAACGCGGCGTCGACATCGGTATTTCGGATGAGCTCCTGCGCCAACACATAGGCACCAGTGACCGCCAGGGTGGTGCCGATGCCCGCGAGCGGCGTGGCACACCAGGCGGCGTCGCCGGTCAAGACGACGCGACCCGACGACCAGCGCGGCAACCGCACCTGCCGCAGCACGTCGAAATAGAAGTCGTCGGCCCCATCGATCGCCGCGAGAATGCGCGGCGTCTCCCAGCCCGCATCCGCGAAACGCTCGCGCAAGAAAGCCTTCTGACGCTCGACATCCCAGTCCTGCTCGCCTTCGGCTTCCTTTGAGAGCGACAGCATCGCGCGGGTGGTGCCGTGCTGGTCGGGTCGAAGCGACACGCTGCGCTTGCCCGGCGCATTGAACCAGCGCCACATCCGGTCGTCGTCATCCGTTCGCGGGATGGTGAAATAGGCGATGGTCATGTCCATCCACCGTGGATCGTTTGAGCCTTTGAACACCAGTTCGCGCGTGGAGGAGCCGACCCCTTCTGCGACGATCACCGCGTCGAAGGTCTCGGTCGTCCCGCTGGCGAAGGTGACGCTGGCACCATCCGTCGTGTCATAGACCGTCTCGATGGCGTCGCCGAACCGATAGGATGCGCGATCCCTCGCCGCGTCATAAAGGAGAAGAGCCAGATCGCCGCGCAGAATCTCCATCTCCGCGGTCGGACCGTCGTTTCCATTCTCGTCCACCGCGAACCGCGCTGCCTCGCTGCCGTCTTCGTTGACCCAGACCGTACCTTCCTCACCGGTTTCGTGATCGAGCGCTGCCGCCTCCAACCCTAGTCGGCGAAGCACCTCGCGCCCGACGCCCCGTACATCGACATTCTGCCCACCGGCACGAAACGCCTCGGCGCGCTCGACCACCATGATCTCGAAATCATAGTCAGCAAGCGTCGCGGCGACAGTGTTGCCGGCAATACTGGCGCCGGTGATGAGGATGCGCTTGGACATGTAGGTCTCCTTGCCCAACAAACCGCATCGCCGATGAGTGCGTTCCCGGCCTAGTCGGCGCCGCTCGCTCGTGATGCTTGCATACCAATCCGCATAAGGCCCGGTGCGGGCGAGTGGCGGTTCAGATCGGGGACGCCGTGTCCGCGCTCGTCAAATACGGGAATTACGATCGCGTTGCTTCCAAACGGTTTCAGGCCGACCGAGCGGCAGGTTTTGGCAGAAGCTGTCTTGGCAACTCCGACAGGCGAACGACGTATTCTGGACGGCAGACGAAATAGCGCCCACGGCTCTGTTCCCGCCTTTAGAGTGAGATCCCCGCATCTGGATGTGACCTTAATATTGCGATGTTAGCGGCTATATCGGCTCAATGCAGCCCCTTCAGTCATTCCTAAGACCTGTCGAGGAAAGCAGAGCCGCCAATTCGTCAATGCACGCGCGGCCGAAGTTCACCAATCCAAGCAATTCGCGCCGCTTGGCCAGATCGAGTGGCAGGAGTTCCCCAAACGTCTCGTAACCTCCATTTCGTAGGGCGCGGCCCGTGCGTGTACTGAGCGGGAGATTATGGACTGGCGTTTGCAAGGTAATCTGCGAGATCGGGACACTTTGGCGTGCCTGGGCTTCGAGTTCCTGAGCGCGGCGGTGGAGTTGAGCTGCGCGCGCGGGGCTGATCCTCAATTCAGCCGCAATCCGGTTGAAACTCCAACCCTCTTTGCGAAAGCTTAGAATACGCTCTCGACGTTCCTTGCCGGCTTCGATCTGAAGCTGGTTATGCTTCGTGAATTGCATCGACATAGCGCCCCGCGTTCATGCGTGCCTGTTTGGCATTCTCCCCCGGCGCAGAACCAGCTATCTGCTGCTACTCTCTTGGTGGCCTTTGACTACGATGGTAGAAAACGCAAAAATGCGCCAGAAAAAACCAGTGCGTTATTAGCGGGCGGCAAGTGCCAGGATCCTCTGAGCTTGCGTTAGTTCAATGCCATCGCACGTTTCGAGAGTCCGAAACGCAGCCTGCGGCGATGCAACACAGGCAGTCCCAGGGCTAAAAATTCGGCTTGGCGCCCCGGCGGGGCGGGGGGCAAAAAACGAACGCGCAATCATTTGTTGCCTGCTCGACTGTTATCGTGTTGAATCGCCTCACGGATTGCCTTCGCTGGATCAGTCAGCCCAGGCGCAGACACAAGATATGCGAACAGACCTCGATCATCTCCCCGCCAACAAACAACGTGAGCTGGAACTCATAGTCGAGTTGCTCTTTCAGGGGTTGCACGAGGCAACCGGGAAGGCCACCGGGCGCCGCAAAAGCGGCCGAATCCTGAAGATCATCCTGTTCGGATCCTATGCGCGCGGGGATTGGGTCGATGCGCCTCTCGATGCCAACCGTTACAAGTCTGACTACGATCTGCTTGTTATCGTCAATCAAAAGGAACTGACGGATCGGGCAGCCTACTGGGACGCCACCGAGCAGCGGATCGTCACCGCCTACAACTTCGAAAAAACAATTCGAACCCCTGCGAATTTCATCGTTCATTCGCTTCAGGAGGTGAACGACGGCCTGGCGCACGGCCGGCTGTTCTTCATGAACATCCAGTCGGACGGACTGGTTCTTTACGAAGCCGACGACAAGCCGCTGAAGGCTCCGGTGCCCAAGACACCGGCGATGGCGCTTGCAGCTGCCGAAGAATATTTTTCAAAATACATGGGCGATGCCACTCGGTTCTTCGATTTGGCAAAGACTGCCATCGAGAGAGAATATATCAACGAGGCAGCTTTTCTCCTGCATCAGACCGTCGAAAATCTCTATCAGGGCCTTCTTCTCACGTTCACCTTTTACACACCCTACGATCACAACATCCTGTTCCTGCGCGATCTGGCCGAGGATATCGACCGCAGCCTTTTCGATGTCTGGCCGCGCGGCACGAGGCGAGAGCGGGCGCTCTATCAGAAGCTGAAGGACGCCTACCGCAAGGGCCGCTACTCGCGTCACTACAAGATCTCGCGCGAAGACCTCGCCTGGCTCGCTGAACGCGCGGAAGTCCTCGGCGCGCGCGTCCATGAAGCCTGTCAGGCCCACATCGAGGGATTGCGCCGCGCGGCGATGAACTGACGATTGTGGAAGTCACGCCTTGTAAGAATCTGGCTGTGCGATAGGATCGGGGGCGGAGGCGCTGGAATGCCGGCACCCGCCTTCCACCTGTTTCGCCAGGCATCACTTGCACTCGTCCCTTCGGTCGGGTGGCCGGGCCTTCATCGGAACCCGAGCGTCGCTAGCCCCTCGCCAACCCCGGATCGTCCGGTGCGCGATGAGTGTCGGCCTCACGAGGTCGTGTGTTTCGATGCCTATGCGACAAGACCGCGCGCTCGACGACGAGCGCCGCGTTGACACCCCTGCCGCCACTGATGCCGATCCTGCCAGCGGCACCCACTCGCAACTGGACCGGCTCTATCGACACGAGGCGCCGCGGCTGACTGCGTTTTTCCGCTGCCGCATGTCGCAGGACCATGATGCGCCCGACATGGTGCACGAGGCCTTCGCCCGGCTCGCGTCCTTCATGGCACGCGAACGCCTTGCCAATCCCGCCCCCTATCTCCAGCGCATCGCGCGCAATCTGCTCTTCGAGCGCACGAGGCGCAGACGATCCTCCATGGCCAGCTTGCACATGCCGATCGGGGAAGGCTGCGACCCGATGGTCCTCGCGGATCAGGGCCAGCGCATGGAGGAACGCGACCTCATGCGGGTGTACCGCCGCGCGCTGGATCAGTTGCCCGAGAGGACCCGCACCGTGTTCCTTCTCCACCGGGTCGATGAACTCTCCTATCGCGAAATCGGCGCGCGTCTTGGCATCAGCATTCCGACAGTCCAGTACCACATAGCACGCAGCCTCGCTCACATCGAAGCCGCGCTCGAAAGCGAACGATGAGAGGACCGGACGTGAGGATGACCAGCTTGCGCGAAGAGGCAGCGGAGTGGTTCGCGCTCATGCGCGGCCCGGATGCCGAACTGCGCCGGCCGGAATTCGAGGCCTGGCTTGCGCGCGACGCGATCCATCGCGATGCCTACAATCGTATCGGGGAGGTATTCAGCCTGGGCAAGGGCCTGAAGGCCTCCGGCCAACTGGAAAGGGCCGAAGATCGTGATGCGCCTGTGCGCGGGCGTTCGGTTGCCCCGGTGCTGCGTTTCGCATTGGTGGCAGCCTGCCTGGCCCTCGGGCTATTACAGCTGACGACGATGGCGCTGCGTCAGGTTCGGCCCGACAACCCGTTCCTGTGGAACCAGCTCCCGCCTGTCCGTGCGGACCTCGCCACCCGGCGTGGCGAGATCAGGACCATCGATCTGGCTGACGGTTCGCGCCTGACGCTCGATACAGATACACTGGTCGAGGTCGATTTCAGTGCTGTCAGGCGGGATCTGAGGCTCATTCGCGGACGCGCGCGTTTCGCGGTCGCGCATGAGGCGCGTCCCTTTGTTGTCGCGGCGGCCGGTGGCAGCGTCACCGCGCGCGGCACCGTCTTCGACATCGCGCTCGCCCCCGATGCAACTGCGACCGTGAATCTCATCGAGGGCATCGTCGATGTTCGCCAGCCGGCCGGAGCGGGCAGGGGCGCGGGAGCCGCCGCCACCACACGCCTGCTGGCCGGTAACGCGCTTGCATTCGGTCTTGGTCTGGAACGTCACAAGTCCGCGCCGCCGGGGCGTGACGACTGGCCGACAGGCCTTCACGATTTTGCAAGTGTCCGCCTGGCCGACCTCCTGCGTGAAGCCAACCGTTACGCCGAAAGGCCGATTGTGCTTGGTTCGCCGGACCTTCGCGACATCCAGGTTTCCGGCACTTTCAATCTGCGGGACGGCGACCGCCTTGCCTATAATCTGGCGGACCTGTTCGATCTGACGGTGCGCGACAATGGCGGCCAGTTGAGCATCGAGCGGCCGTGCGCCGGGCAAGATCAAAATAAATGTGGGGCGCCTCTCATAAAATGACGCCCCTCGGCATGGATGCCCCTGAACAGCCCAGTACGAGGCAATGGGGGTACCATGAACATCACGAACGCTGCCGCACTCATCATCGCGACAGGCATTGCATCCGCATCGGTGCCGGCGCAGGCACAGGACGCGCTCCGGGAAATCCGCATCGAGGCACAGGATCTGGGACCAGCGCTGCGGGCGCTGGGCAGGGCCACCGGACAACAGATCATCTTCGCGCCCGGCACGGTGGAGGGCAGACGCTCAATAGCAGTGCGCGGATCGCTTACGGTGCGCCAGGCCCTCGATGCCCTGCTGCGTGACAGCGGCCTCGTCGCTCTGGAGCGGGGCAGAGGCTATCTCGTCGTGGGGCGATCGGACCCGTCGATAGGCGACGGGGAACAGGGGGCAGGATTGTCGCCCGCCGTCGATGAAACCATCACGGTCACCGGATCGCGCGTCAAGGGCGCGCCCGTCGCCTCGCCGGTCCTGGTCGTATCCCGCGACGACATCGTCACCGGTGGGCACGCGGACCTGGGATCCGCCTTGCGCAACCTGCCCCAGAATTTCGCGGGCGGGCAGAACCCGGGGGTCGGATCGGGCGCCAGCGCCGGCGGTCTCGCCAACCAGAACATCACCGGCGGTTCCGCGCCCAATTTGCGCGGTCTCGGCGGTGACGCCACCCTGACGCTGCTCGATGGCAACCGCATGGCGTATGGCGGCTTCACGCAAGGGGTCGATATCTCCTCGGTTCCGATCGATGCCGTCGGACGTATCGATGTGGTCCCGGATGGCGCCTCGGCCATCTACGGTTCGGACGCGGTCGCCGGTGTGGTGAATGTCATCCTGCGCGAGCCCTTCGACGGCGCGGCGGCGCGAGCCCGCCTTGGCGGCGCGACCCAGGGCGGTGATTTCGAACAGCAGTACTCGCTCACCGGTGGCAAGACCTGGTCCAGCGGTTCCGCCCTCGTCGCTTACGAATACCGCCGCAATACCGCGATCCACGCCCGTCAGCGCGATTACACCGCGGCGCTCGGTACCGCCCCCTACATGCTGTACCCCGAACTGCGGACCCACTCGGGGTTGCTGCGGCTGAAGCAGGACGTGAACGAGGCGATCCATCTCTCGCTCGTCTCGCAGCTGAACGATCGCCGGTCGAACCGCGAAATCACGAGCTATGGCCGCCTCGGCGTCACCCGCGTCCATGATCGCATGGTCTCGCTCGCACCGGGCATCGATGTCGAGATCGCACGCGACTGGACGCTCGCCGTGCGCGGCGTCTATTCGCGTGACCGGGCCGAGATGCATTCGCAGCAGTTCACCAACGGCGTGCGGACGTCGAACAGCCAGGTCTGCTACTGCAACACCCTGTACAGCGCCGAGGCCTATCTGGAGGGAACGATCCTTGCCTTGCCCGGCGGTGATGCGCGGCTCGTCGCCGGCGGTGGCCATCGATCGAACCGGTTCCGCAATGCCAATCTGCTGACGGGTACCGGCTATGCCGGCTCGCAGCAGAACAGTTTCGGCTATGGCGAGCTCGCCATCCCGTTGGTGTCCTCGCGCAACGCCGTGCCGCTCGTCCAGGCGCTTCATCTCAATCTCGCCGCGCGTTACGATCGATACAACGGCTTCGGCAGTATCGTCACGCCTAAGGTGGGTGTGGTGTACAGCCCCGTCAGCGGGCTCGACCTCAAGGCATCCTGGGGAAGGTCCTTCAAGGCGCCGACCCTGCTGCAGCAGTTGCAGGCCCGCGCAGCGACCCTGATCGACGGGTCGCTGTTCACCGGCTCTACAGCGCCCGCAGGATCCAGCGTGCTGTACACTGATGGCGGCTCGCGGACGATCGATGCCGAAAAGGCATCAAGCCTCAGCCTCACCGCGGCGATCCGTCCCGACGGTGCACCGGGCCTCTCGCTTGATCTCACCTACTTCCGGCTCAACTACGAAGGTCGCGTCGCGCGTCCGATCCCCAACTTCCTTGCTGCCCTCAATCCCGTCTACACCGATTTCGTCGATGCCAATCCCACCCGGCAACAGGTCGAGGAGGCGATCGCGAGCGCGGACTCGGCGCTGCAGTACTTCGGCAATCCGAGCACCGATCTGAACCGGGTCGCCTTCATCATCCGCAACCATTTCACCAACGTTGCCATGCAGAAGGTGGAGGGTATCGATGTGAACCTGGCCTATCGTACGGATCTTGGCGGCGGCGAGGTGACGACCAGTCTCAACGGCAGCTGGCTTGCGTCCCGCCAGCGCAGCAATTCGCGCTCGCCCTCCTTCGAGCTCGCGGGCACGATCTGGAACCCCGCGCGCTATCGTGCACGCGCGACGCTGGGCTGGGAGGGTAGCGGCCTACGGGTCGTTGGGGCGCTCAACTACACCGGCACGCTGGAGGACCAGCGCGCCATACCGTTCCGCAATGTACCCTCCACCGTGACGGCGGACGGCTTCATCGGATATCAGACCGGCGATGCCGGTGGCTGGATGTCCCATCTGGAGATCGGACTGTCCGTCTCCAATCTCTTCGATACGGATCCGCCAGCGCTGCGGGCTGCCGCCTTCGTCGAGCCGTACGATTCGACCAACTATTCGCCGGTCGGGCGCTTCGTCGCGCTGTCGATCTCGAAGTCCTTCTGAGCCGCGGGAATTCATCGTGCGATTCCCGATCTCCCTTGGCCTGACGCTGTTCGCGTGCCTGCTTCCCGCAACTGCGCAAGCGGCCCGGTTTCAGGATCCTGCTGCGACACCTGCCGTCCATTCCCGAAGTCCTGCGGTCGCCATTGAACCTGGCAAGGCGATGCTTCCGGCTGAAACCCCTTCGCCGGTCGCCATTTCCTCACGCGGCACGCAGGACTGCGCCTCGGTGGTCCCTGGTCCCGCTAAAACCCGAGGCGCTCATGATGCGACCGCCGACGATCTCCTCTCGCTGCGGGATTTCGGTGCGAGCGGCCTTTTCACCGGCAACAAGCCGGGATTTGCCGTCTCCCCGGACGCCGCGAAACTGGCGATCCAAGTGCGCCAGGCCCAGCCTGCGAGCAACCGATACTGTCAGGCGCTCCTGATCTTCGACCTCGCGCGTCCGACCACGCGGCCGGTGAGCGTGGCGATGGGCGACGATCTTTCGCGGATCGAATCCGTCATGTACGGCATGCAGGGCTTTCCATCGGGCAACCCGAAACCCCTGACACCGGCATGGTCGCCGGACGGGAAGTGGATCGCCTTCGTCCAGCGGCAGGATGGTCATGATGCGCTCTTCGTCGTTTCCTCAAGGGGCGGAAATGCAATCCCGGCAAGCCACGTGTACGCGAACGTCAAGGAGTTCGCGTGGAGCGCGAGCGGGCGCCACCTGGACTTCGAGACGGACGAGGCGCTCGTCGCGGCGCGTGCGGTGTTCGCGCTTCAGGGCAGGGACGGGTATCGCTACGACGAGCGCTTCTGGATGCTGGCGGAGCCGACACCCTATCCGCGCGAGACGTTCGAAGGGGGGCATTATCGCGTTGCGGTGATGGACGACGAGCAACGCGGCGTCCCGCAAGTAGCCGCTAGTGGCATGGCAGCCGACGCGTCCCGCGCGGCAAGCGAGGAGGATCGCGCTTGGATCGGCGCGCCTGACGCTCCCGGTGGAAATGGGGGCGAGCAGGTTTTCGTGCGGGTGGGGGGGCAGACGCAGGCTTGCAACTACGATGCCTGTCGAGGCGCTTCCGCCGCCTGGTTCTCAGCGTCCCGCAGCGAGGTGCTCTTCGCGCGGCGCGAGGGCCATGCACTCTCACGCACCGCGATCTGGCGATGGCGCCCCCAGCATGGTGAACCTATGCGCATACTTCAGACCGATGACGTGCTGACCGGTTGTCAGATCGTGCGCGCATCGCTTTTCTGCGGGCGCGAGCGGCCCGCCTATCCCCGCGATGTCGTCGTGCTCGATCCGGGGGGTGAGCGCTTGCATGGTCTCGTCGACATGAACCCTGAGTGGCAGGCGATCACGCCCCCGCAGATCGAGCGACTGTATTGGCAGAACCGGTTCGGCATCCCGGCGATCGGCGACCTCGTCACGCCCACCGATGCCGATCCTTTCAAACCCTTGCCCCTTGTCGTCGTCCAGTACGAGACCCGCGGCTTTCTGCGGGGCGGCACCGGCGACGAATATCCCATCCGGGCCATGGTCAGCGCCGGCTTCGCGGTCCTCAGCGTGAGCCGTCCGCTCGATTATGATCTCTGGCTGGCGCAGCAGGGCAGGCCGGTAAATCGCGAGCGGATCATGCGCGACTGGACCGACCGTGCAAGCGTTCACGATTCCGTGATGACCGGCCTGCGCCTGGCCATGAAGCGCGCGGCGATCGACAATGGTCATCTCGCGATCACCGGCCTTAGCGACGGTGCCGCCGGCGCCGCTTACGCGCTCATTCACTCGCGCGTCTTCAGTCTCGCATTGCTCAGCACATGCTGCGAGGATCCCGCATTCACGACCACCGGGATCGGGCCCGCCTACCACGCCATGCTGCGCGAGCATGCGTATCCCTTGCCGTGGCATGCAGATCGGCGAAGCTGGCGCCGGATCAGTCTGGCGATGAATGCCGCAAAGATCTGCGCAAGGATACAGGTGAATGCCGCGGACAGGGAGGCGAGGATGGCGCTTTCCACTCTCGCAGCCCTGCGTGATGCTGGCGTCTCGGCCGAGATGTACATCTATCCCGATGAGTATCATATCAAATGGCAGCCCGCGCACCGCGCCTCGATTTATCGTCGCAATCTTGCGGCGCTTGAGGCCTGGCGCGGCGACGCACCCCCACCCTGCCGGAGCGGGCCCGGCGATGGTATCGGCTAGTGCCAGTGGCGGATCCAGGCCTCGAAGTCGCACAACCTCAATAGCCGCGCATGCTTGTCGGAAACGAGGTCGCTCGAAATCGCGAGATGGGCTTCGAGTTGCGCCCGGTCGACCAATCCCTGCTTCTGCAATGCGCCGTTCAGCAGCATCTCCCGGATGGTTTTCCGGTTGATCCGGAAGATCTCGCGCTGCAGCTGGCCGAGCCCGCCCTTCGAGCCCCGCCAGGCGACCGATCGCGGCAGCCACTTTTCGGCAATCCTGCGTGCAAGGAAACGGTTGTGGCCCTGCCGCACCCATTTCCAGGAGGGAACCCGCAGGCACGCCTCGACAAGGGGCTGGGATAGGAGGGGAAATACCGGCGTCAGATCTTGCGACCGGGCAAAGCCTGCCACGTTGAAGATGCTCGAGTACAGGGCGCGAACCTGTTCCCGCTTTCCCGGCGGGATACCCCGGGGCGGACCGGGCCAGGGCAGCGCGTCGTCAGCGGGAGCAACAATGCCCTCGGGGAGGAGAAAGCCGGGATCGGCAACCAGCCTTACCCCGTCAAGACGCGAGAACGACTTCACGCTCGCCATGCGCAGGGCAACCCAGAAGCTGCAGTGCGCGGCTGCAGCAACTTCGTGCACGGCTTTGAGAAATCCGATATCGGCCTGGGCACTTCGCAGGGCGTCGACGGCGGGAGCAGAGCTCTGGAGATGACAGAACACTGCATCGCCGCCGCCGCCATTGATGAAGCTTGTCGCGTCGGGGGCGGCCGCCCGCGTGAGACGATCGGCCTCCTGGACGAATGAGCGCGCATGCGGCCTCGCGAGCCCGGGACTGGCGCATCTTTCGATGTCGACGCTCGCGGCCTGTGCGGCTGCTTCCGACAATCCGATCCCGAGATGCTCGGCGACGGCACGGGCGTATCCCCGTTCGTCACCTTCGCTCAAGGCACTGAAGAGGTTCACCGCGCGGGGCGCCGCACCGACCCGCCGGCAGGTGGCGGCCAGTATCGAGGAATCGAGACCACCTGAAAGGTCGAGCATCGCCGACGAATGAGCGGCCGTGCGCGCGGCGACGCAGCGCAGCAGCTCGCGTTCCACCAGTTCGATGGCGTCGTCGTCCACGAGGATCGATTGTCCCGGATCCGAAAACGTCCATGGGTTCCAGGTGAGGCGAACCTGTGGAGCGTTGTCGGGGCGCAGCAGGATAGTCTCTCCGGCTCGCAGCTCCTGGACGTCCGACAGGCAGGTGTCGCGAAGGTTCAGGTTGTCGAAGGCCAGTTGGCTCGCGACTGTTCGCCAGTTGATGGAGGTTGGGATCCCGGTGACTTTCGACAGTATCCTTGCGTCGGATGCGATCACCACAGCCTGCGGGGTGGCCACATAGTACGCGCACAGCGTCGAGAACGGCGAGTGATGAATCCGCAGCTCTCCATCAGGGCTCGAGCGATGGAACAGCAGGAAGGATCCCCAGCAGTTGTCCAGATGCTCGTCCTGACGGCAGAACCCGGTCAGACGCGCAATTTCCTCCGCCGAATGGTCGAAGGCGCCGGCCGGGCCGTGCCGGAAATGCAACTCGCCCACCAGTGCACCCAGCGTGCCGTCCAGCATGCATGTCCGGGTATCGTGCACCGCCACCAGCATCCCAAGCGTCCGGATCGCGATGTCCATGCGCAGTTCCCGCGCAGACACGATCGAGCGGGTGGCGATCTCGGGCTCGGCGGTGCGCAACCATAGTACGGCGAGGAAATCGCCCATCAGGTGACGGCCCGGATCGGCACGAAAAGTCCGACGCGCTCGACCGTGTCGTTGACCAGCGTTTGCCCCCGCTGGACCCAGCAATGCGCCTCAAACGGATGCAGCTTGACGCCGAACACCAGCGTCGCTGGCAACTTGCGGCGGGCGAGCATCGCGTGCAGCGCCAGCGAACGCAGGAGACAGGTGTCTCGCCGAAGCAGGAAGCGCTCAGCCGTCTGGAGCGCTACGATCAGGTCCGTGAGGCAGTTCGCCTGCGCGGGCTCCCGGCTGCCGTTCGCGCCCGTTCTGCGATTGCGGGCAGCAGCTTTTTCAAGCACGCGCTCCAGCGGTATCCGAGCGAGCTGCAGCTTCGTCATCCCGAGCATCATGACCGTTTCCGCAAGAAGCAACGGCGACGTAATGGTGGCCTGTCCGTTGAGTGTGATCTCGGCGGCAGGCATCCCGCATGGATCATCCGGTCGATGCCGCGGCGACCGGTCCGACGCAGTCTGCCACCCCAGCGCATCTATCGCCGCCTGTACCGCCGGTGGATAGGGCCGCCCGCATGCCGGTTCGACGAGGTGCCGAGCGACCGACCATCGCAGTGCCGTGTAGCGGTTGCGGCGCACGTCGAGGAAGATCGCCGTGTCACCGATCCGGCAATGGGATACCCATGAGGGGAGCATGCTGATCTCCGTTTGAGTGAATGGGCCGGCCGCAAGCGCGGCCGGCCCACGCTGATCAGTCGACGAGGATGCCGGTCTGCGACCGGGCCTGCGGCAGATCGGGAACGATGTCCCCGCCGTCGCCATGAGTCTCGTCCGTCACGGCGCCGAGGTCGATGGGCTCGTCCTCGATTTCATGGGTCTTGATCATGATGTTGCTCCATTTTGGCAAGTCGCAGGATCGCGACGACACCAGCATCGGGGCGCAAGAAAGTATATCAAAGAATATATGCGGAAATATTTATTACAGTAGGTCATAGTGTAACTTTGAGAGAGTTTTCTATTTAGATTTCGAGGATATCATCTATTCTCGCAAGTCTGCGCCGGAAGTATCGGCTCAAGACCCGCCTGAGTGCAGCAGGATCTTCGCTGTTGACTGCAGAGACAAGAAGCCCGAACTCCCGCTCGAGGCCGGGAAGACGCCTTTCCTCGATCCGTCGAATACGATGCAGGCTGACATTGTTCGCCCTCACGGCAGCCCCGAGGCCGGCATTGTCGGTAGCATCGGCGAGATGCTCGAAGACGGCGTCCACCGGCCAGCCAAGCCGGCTATCGCGTAAATGGTGGGCAAGCACGGGCGACGGCGTCGACAGACGATCGCTCACCATCAGCATCAGCCCGAGGCCAAGGTCATAGAGATCCGTCAGTCCCTTTCGGTCCAGGCGCGGCACTTCGAAGCCGCCGGTCTGCGGCATCGAGACGATGCTTTCGCCCACAAGCCGAAGCAGCGCCTCGCGCACCGGTGTCGCACTGGAGCGGTACCGATCGGCCAGGAGACTGATGTTGAGGCGCTCGAGATTGTATACCCCATCGAGGATCTCGATCTTGAGCTGCCGGTAGACCCGTTCGCTCGTGGAATGGTCTCCGACCATGAGCTGCTCCTTCTTGGGGCCGGCACGCAGATGCCGCGCTCTCGCGCTCGCTGGGGCAATTGTCCGATCATTCGCGCCGCAGCATGCAGGCTACCGGCTCCAGGCCATCTGTGGTCCGCTTGACCGGGTGCGGCGGTGATGCCGCTCGGTCCCGAGGAAGAGAATGAGCATCATGGGATAGGACAGCTTCCCGATCAGCAACCAGTAAGCCAGAGGTAGCAGATGGGGATCGAAACCTCGCGCGCCGTGGCCCGCAAGCGCGACGCATTGCATCGCCGTAATCCACATGGGCCAGAAACGGTCCGCCCGAAGCGCTATGGCCATGAGCGTGCACGTAAGGGCCAGGTCGATCCAGAAAACGGCCCACTCGATATGCCGGAACGGCGTGCTTTGCGCCGTCACGATCGCCGTCGCGCACGCTGCGGCAAGCAGCGCGGCCGCGACAAGTCTTTCCGGTGCTCCTCCCCGCCACACGGCGTGCATGGCGAGAAGGAACGATGCGATTATGAATATGATTACCGGGGTCAGGAGAGATACCCTTGCTGCGAAGCCCGATTATCCGTCAGGCTGCATTGCGAAGACCGCGCCCGCTCTCACTCGATGGCGGCTTCATGACGTCGCCATAGGCGCTGAGATCGATGCCGAGCTTGCGCCCGAGCGCTTCGAGCTCGCGATGCGCCTGTGCGATATGACCAAGCGCGGTCGAGGTCATCAGTTGCGCATTGCTGATTGCGGTCAGGATCTGGTGCCCCGCGATTGGCGAGACGTTCTGCCCGGCCTGGGCGATGATGGCAGCGGTCGAAAGTTCGCCGCCCTTCGCGAAGAGTGATTGCAGCAGTCGCTCGTATGCCCGCAGATCGGTAACCAGCGCATTGACGTTACCGCGATTGTCATCCGCTCGCGACAAGCAGCCGGGAGATAACGTCGAGACCGACGACGAGCATTCCGAAGCCGATCGCGACGGCAGAGCCAAGCTGGAGGATCCAGAAGACCCGACGGGCTGGTGCAAGTTCATTGCGCGGTATTCCTTTCGAGATCGAGGGGAGGAGCTCGAACAGGCCCGGAGGCTGCAAGCTCGGCGCAAACTGTGGTGCGAACTGCGCGCCTGAAGCTACCCCGGAAGAATCAGCCTCGATTTTATAGGGGGTCTGCGCATTGCCTTCCCGATCCTCGTCGCCGAACAGCATTTCGGCCGCGTGTCGTCGATTGCGGGCTCCGAGCATGGCGACCGCTTCCTTGATATAAGAATTGACCGTGCCGACCCCGATGCCAAGCTCGGCCGCGATCTCCTTGGAGGTGTATCGCCGGTAGACAAGACGGAGGCATTCGCGATGCCGGGGAGACAGTCGCTCCGCCGCAGCAAGCTGTGTCTCCGTCAACATGAGCGGCCCCGGTCGGCGCGGTCATGGCTGGAACCTACGATGCATTCGGGACACGCGACGAACGCGCGGGCGGGCGGTGTTTGCTGGACCTGCAAAAGAAACTTCCCTCCTGGCTCGATAGGTCGTCGGAGGCGACCTTGGGGGAGACATGACGATCCGCACCGGGCCATGCGCCTCGGCAGTGGGCTTTTGCCCCTGGATCGTTCACGAATGATGCCGTCCAGTCTGTCATCGAAGTGTCGGAATCGCAATGCTGCAATGCGGCAACAAGGGCGCGCGCGGTCCAGATCCTGTCGAAGAATCAATGCTTCAGACTGGCTCGAGGGAACGGTGGGGACACGTCGCGACTGGTCCCGCTTGCCAACAAATGGCCGCAGAAACTGCAACCGCGAAGGCCGGAAACGTTGCGGACGAAGCCCACTGGCAGTTTCTTCCAGGGGGGCAAGGCAGCACATATTGTCTGACCCTGCAAATTACAGGGGGTGACCCATGCGCCGGTTCGGGAAAGACTGCGAGCCATCGCCATTGCTACGCGACAACGATCGCTCGGGACCGACGATCCAGGCGAATTGCCTTGTTTGTCACCCTACCGGTAAACGTCGTTCGCTTTCTCGCCGGAGGCCGAGAATCCCTTTAGCCTTGCAGATCTCTGCCGTCCGAACGCATGGGCCAAGAGCGCGCCCATCTTGCGTTTGCACTACGCGGTTCAGCGTCGGGTTCGCGATGCGTTGCGAGGCGCGCAGCTGTTCGTATGGGGCGTGCTCGCGAGCAGGTTTAATGTGCTGTGCTGCGGGTAAACGCACTGAGACGTCAAAGCTGCCACCGCAGCCATACGATGGCTCTCGCACTCTCTATCTGCCGGTGGGCACGGCTTCGCGCGCCACTACGTCGGCGAGGTGGAAAAAGCCAGGACACGCGTCGCGGCTGGGCAATTTTCGCAAGCCCCGCTGTTCGTCGGATGGGAGTGGCCGTACCTGATGGAGAGGGACCGGGCACCGGATCGGTCTTCGAACTGGTTCGATCCTGAGTCCTATGACCGTCTGAGCGGTATCGGGCGTCCCGGTCTGATGTGGGAATGGTTGCGGCGCGACCCGGATTACGTCGCCTGGCATTTCGATGCCCGGCGCTTTACCCGCGGTGTTTCGTCGGGCGTGACAAAATGGGGGCTTCACTTTCGCGGAGGCACCGGACCGGGATACTCTCTCGGCCCGGATCCTGTGGTGCGCGCAACTCGATCCGGGCACCCTCCAGGTGTCCGTTGCGCCGTCGGGCCCCGGCGAGGAGGGCAGCTTCGAGCTTGCGAGGGTCGCGCCCTGGCTAACCCTCGTTGTTGACGAAGGCGGCAGGCAGCATGCGGTTCTCTCGGACGGGTGCCACCAGATCCGGCTCGATGTAATTGCCGGAAACCTTCTCGAACATCAGTTCATTCGCCTGGGCTTCCGGTTCGACGGCCTAGCGAATGCTGCAGCGTGCGTGTTGCCGATGCAGCGCCTGCTGGCACTCTACCGCCATGGCCGTTTCGGCCGATCGCTGTTTCCACGAGACCCTCTCGTTGCCCGCGGGATACAGCTCCTGCGAGTGCACGATGCCCTGAACGACGGCGCATCTCATCGCGATATCGCCCATGCCTTGTTCGGCCTGCAGGTGCTCGATACCCGAACCGACTCGCTGCGGTCTCGAGTGCGGCGGCTCGTACGCGAAGCTCGGCACATGGCGAAGGGCGCCTACCGGCAATTGATGGTCGGTGGGCAGTGAAACCTCGTCCATCGCGCATTTCCGGCATGTCCGAGGCCCGCCAAAAGGACGCACGTCTGTTCACAGCTACGTCCGACAGCGCATCCACGTTCGTTTCATTGGTCGCTCTGTCCAACGCAAGCATTTCGGCGCCTCGTGCCGAGGGCACGACCGCGCTCTAGGCCCGGCGTGTCCCGGGCTGACCGCCCCTTCGGGTCACGCCAGGGGCCCCGGGCCCCGCCTGCGGGTCCCGGCCGTTCGGTGACGATCGCATGGCGCATCGTCGAGCCGGCAGCGCCGGCCCAAATGCTGACGCGCAAGCCCTGGCGGGCTCGCGCGACGCTGTTCGAGAGCCTTCCCGGGCAAGCGCGGGTGGGCGCGGCTCCCTTCTAGGCCCGCCCGCGTCGCCGGCAAGCCGCGTACCGCGGCTCCTCCACTGGCGTTGCGGTCCTGCGGATGCCCGCGCCGCTGTGCGGCGGGCCTGCCGGTCGCTTCGCCGCCCACCCCCGCTTTCCGGGGGAGGCCATGGTGGTTTGGGGCGGGGCAGGAGGTGAGCTATGGTTGCCAATCGCAGGGCCCGGCGCTTCGACGCGGGCGTTTCAGGTGCGCGTTCCTCGCAGGCGCGCTATTCGCCATCTTCCCACGATTCGACCGATGATGTCGGTGCGCTATCAGCCAGCCGTCGGCATCGGCCGGCCAGACCCGTTGAGCGCGGTGACCTCTACGACGACGTGACCCGGCGTATCATCGCCCAGCTGGAAGAGGGACGCGTCCCGTGGGTGCAGCCATGGGCCAATACCCCGGATGCCGATGCCCCGATGGCCGGACTGCCGCGCAATGCGGCGACCGGTCGGCATTATTCCGGGATCAACGTGCTCATCCTGTGGGGTGCGGTGATCGATGCCGGATGGTCCTCGCAGGGCTGGTTGACGTTCCGGCAGGCACTGGCCGCAGGCGGCAACGTGCGCAAGGGAGAGAAGGGGACGACGGTGGTCTACGCCGACCGCTTCACCCCTGAGGCCGAGAAGCAGCGCGCGCGCGATACCGGAGAGGATGCGCGCATCGTTCCCTTCCTCAAGCGCTTCACCGTCTTCAACCTCGCGCAGTGCGAGGGGCTGGACGGTCTTGCCGGTGATCCGGTCCCGCTCCCGGAGCGCGAGATCGTCCCCGTCGCCGAAGCGGTCATCGCCGCGAGCGGGGTGGATTTTCGGATCGGCGGATCGAAGGCGTTCTATGCGCCGGGTGCCGACTTCGTGCAGGTGCCACCCCAGCCGCTGTTTCATGAACAGGTCAATTACTACCGCACCTGCCTGCATGAACTGACCCATGCGACCGGCCATGCCTCGCGCCTCGGGCGCGACCTCACCAATCCGTTCGGATCGAAGGACTACGCCCGCGAGGAACTGATTGCGGAAATGGGATCGGCCTTCTTGTGCGCCGCGCTTGGCATCTGCCCGACCGTGCGCCATGCCGACTACATCGGCGCGTGGCTCGATGTCCTGCGCGAGGACAACCGTGCGATCTTCCGCGCCGCCAGCGCCGCCAGCAAGGCGGCGGAATGGCTGCTCTCCCGGCATCGTGACGCCGGGCAGGCCGAAACACCGGAAGCTGAAAGCGAGGGGGAAGCGGCGGCACCGGTTTTCGAAAGGAACTCGGCATGAGCCTGCTGACCCCCTCGCTGCGCCTGATGCTCAAGGGCAATGCCGACCGCTCGCTGCGCCTCGGTCGCGTCGATCCGCTGCCGCTCGTCAAGCTGTTCAATCCCATCGGCACCGCCATGTGGATCGCGACCGAACTCTACGATGACGGTGACACCCTGTTCGGCCTTGCCGACCTCGGGCTCGGCGAGCCGGAAATGGGCTGCTTCAGTCTTGGCGAGATCGAGCGCATCCATCTGCCGCTCGGCCTTGGAATCCAGCGCGACCGCGCCTTCTTCACCCGGCACCACCTTTCCGTCTGGCACGCCACCGCACGGCGCACCCGATCGATCCGCGATGCCGAAGTCATCCTCGCCCGCTCCGCATTCGCGGGGCGGTGGGAGGCACCCCTTCCGCCGCCAGTTTCCCCCATCGGAAAGCCCCCGACCGGGAAGCCCCGCAGCGGATGAAACCGGGCGGCCAGCCTCGGCAAAGCCGTGTGCATGACTGGCCGCCCAGCCCAGCGCCGAACCGCAATATCCTCATCCGTCCGGCTCGGCATCGATCTACCCGAAAAGGAGTTGAAGTCATGCGTCTCGAATTCATTCCACTCGCCCGCCTGAGTGTCAGCAAGGCCAACATGCGCCATTCGCGCAAGGCCCCGGACGTCTCCGACATCCTGCCCACCGTGCGCTCGCGCGGCGTCATCCAGCCCATCATCGTGCGTCCTGCCATCGGCGGCGCGGTGCCCGCCGATGGGCCCGGCCTTGAACCCTGCTTCGAGATCGTCGCGGGCGCGCGGCGCTTCCATGCCGCGCAGATCATCGCGCGCGAGCGCAGCGAGCAGCAGGAGGGCAGCGATACCGTAGCCCCCGACACCGAAACCGAGCCCGGCAGCGACACCGCTGCGGCAGCGCACGTGATCGCCTGCGCTATCCTCGACGATGGCGACGATGCCGATGCCATCGAGGCCTCGCTGATCGAGAACTGCGCCCGGCTCGAACCCGACGAGGTTACGCGCTGGGAGGCCTTCATCCGGCTGGTGCGGGAAGGGCGCAGGCCCGACCAGATCGCCGCGACCTTCGGCCTGCCCGACCTTGCCGTGCGCCGCATCCTCGCTCTCGGCAACCTGCTGCCCCGCATCCGCGAGCTCTATCGCCGCGAACAGATCGATGCCGGGACCGTGAGGCACCTGACCCTCGCATCCAAAAGCCAGCAGAAGGCATGGCTCGCGCTCATGGACGATCCCGATGCCTATGCCCCGCGCGGCTATCAGCTCAAGGGCTGGCTGTTCGGCGGGCAGTCGATCCCGGTGCGCTTCGCGCTGTTCGATGTCGAGGCTAGCGGCCTGTCCGTCATCGCCGACTTGTTCGGCGAGGACAGCTACTTCGCCGATGGCGATGCCTTCTGGTCGGCGCAGAACGCAGCCATCGAGGCGCGCCGCGCCGCCTATCTGGAAGCAGGATGGGGCGATGCCGTCGTGGTGCCCGCCGGGGCGCAGTTCCAGTCGTGGGAATACGAGAAGGCCGCCAAGCGCAAGGGCGGGCGCGTCTACATCGACGTGCGCGCCAATGGCGAGGTGATTGTCCATGAGGGCTATCTCACCAGCCGCGAGGCCGCGCGCTTGAGGAAGGGCGCGGGCGGTGATCCTGCGGGCGAAGGGCCGGGCGGTGAAGGAGAAGTGCGAGCCCAGCGTCCCGAAGCCAGTTCGACCACCGGGACCTATCTTGACCTGCACCGCCATGCCGCCGTGCGCGCGGCGCTGCTCGACAGCCCGATGGTGGCGATGCGCCTGATGGTCGCCCACGCCATCGCCGGATCGTCGCTCTGGACGGTTCGGACCGAAGCCCAGTCGAGCCGCAACGAGGCGGTGGCCGAGAGCGTCGCGAAGTCATGGGGACAGGCGGTCTTCGATGTCAGACGGCGCGCGATGATGGACCTGCTCGGCTACGGGGCCGATGATGTCAGCGTCTCGGGCGCGGGCGGTTCGTACTCGGGGGGGCAGGCGCTGGCGACGATCTTCGCGCGTCTGCTCGCGCTCCCCGACTGTCAGGTGTTCGACATCGCCGCCGTGGTCATGGGCGAGACGCTCGCGTCGGGCAGCGCGGTCGTCGATGCCGTGGGCACTGAACTGGATGTCAAGATGGCGCGCTGGTGGGAGGCCGACGAGGCCTTCTTCGACACCCTTCGCGACCGCGAAGTGCTGCTTGCCATGCTTGGCGAGGTAGCAGGGAACGACGTTGCCGCCGCCAACGACAAGGAGAAAACGAGTACGATGAAGACCATCATCCGCGATTGTCTCGAAGGCAATGCCGGACGGGCGGCAACCGATGGCTGGGTGCCGCGCTGGATGGCCTTCCCGCCCAGCCACTACACCGCGCGCGGCGGGGTCGGCACGGTCGAGGCGCATGCGCGTGCCGTCTCGGATGTGGAGCTTGCATGGGCAGGGAACACCGCCGGGGCGGTCGAGAACGAGGCATCCGTCAGCGACGGACCCGCGACGTCCAGCGCTTCGGCTGACGAGGAAGGCGGACAACTGGCCGCCTGATGTCTTGTCGGATCACTCTTCCGCGCCTGCGTGCGCGGCGAGTGATCCGACACTTTTGCGAACATGATCAGTCCCGGCTGCGAGTCGCGGGGGGGGGGGGGGGCCGCGCCCCCCCGCGCCGCGGGGGG
>JASGGD010000062.1:0-24085 GCA_047605225.1 Novosphingobium sp. | reverse complement strand
TGCCGCCCGAATCGATGATGTCGTCGATCAGGATGCAGGCGCGGCCCTTCACGTCACCGATGATGTTCATGACTTCCGACTGACCGGGCTTGTCGCGGCGCTTGTCGACGATCGAGAGCGGCGCGTTGTCGAGGCGCTTGGCCAGCGCGCGGGCGCGGACCACACCGCCGACGTCGGGCGAGACCACCATCAGCGACTGGTCGCCGTAGCGGGCCTGGATGTCGGCCGCCATGACGGGCGCGGCGAACAGGTTGTCGGTCGGAATGTCGAAGAAGCCCTGGATCTGGCCTGCATGCAGGTCGACCGAGAGGACGCGGTCGGCGCCGGCTTCTGTCAGCAGGTTGGCGACCAGCTTGGCCGAGATCGGCGTGCGCGGGCCGGGCTTGCGGTCCTGACGGGCGTAGCCGAAGTAGGGGACGACGGCGGTGATGCGCTTGGCCGAGGCGCGGCGCAGTGCGTCGATGCAGATCAGCAGTTCCATCAGGTTGTCGTTGACGGGGTAGCTGGTCGGCTGGACCACGAAGACGTCCTCGCCGCGCACGTTCTCGTGGATTTCCACGAAGATTTCCTCATCCGCAAAGCGGCGGACGGCGGCGTCGGTGAGCGGCAGTTCGAGATAGCCTGCAATCGCGCGTGCGAGCGGCAGGTTGCTGTTGCCGGACATGATCTTCATTTGCGAATCCCCGTGACGGTTCCTGGCGGTCTGTCGTTGGGACCGGCCCTGTAGCCCGGTGTCGCGGGATTGCAATAGTCGGCGGTCGATTGTCACCGCATCGGCCCGATTTGAGGCATGGTTGCGGGGTGAGGGGGGCGATCCAGAATCAGTTCGTCATCCCAGCGAAAGCTGGGACCGCTCTCATCATGTTGCAACCTTTCGGCGAGGCCGGGATGAAGCTGGCGAGGTCCTGCTGATAGGACGCGTCATGGTCATAGCGGTCCCAGCCTTCGCTGGGATGACGATGGTGTTTGAGTGATGATTCTGGGGCGGAGATGTGACCCGTCCGGATAAGGCTTCGTCATCCTGAACTTGTTTAGCTGCGCTGGCCTTCGGCTCAGGATCCATCGGGCGATTGGTCCCGGAGCGTGGAGGCTTGAGCCGCCATCTCGATTGCCCAATCATAAACTGAGTTATCGGCTCGATGGACCCTGAAACAAGTTCAGGGTGACGGCGGATTGGGTGGGAAGCGGAGGTCTTAAAATCTCGCGATAAGCGCGGGCGCAACCGTAGCCAATGATCCCTGAAGCTCGGGGTTCGCCAAGTCGAAAATTGCCGTAGCCGCTGTGGCATCGAAAGCTACATCCTCACGCCCTTCGAGAAGATTTGCCCAAGCCTCGACATCTGCGTCGGTAATCTCACCTCTCGTCCAGCGTCGAAGAACCGCAACGACAGCTCCACCATCCAGACGAGCTAGCGGTGGCTCGCTCCAGTCCCATGCGAATGCTTGGAGAGCAACAGATAAGGCGTCGAGGGGGAGGTCGAAGCTGATGAGGGAGTTCAATGCATCGATGCGGGCCATGCTGAGCTTTTCGTCGAGGAACCGAATGTCCGCAAGGGCGGCGCTCACGGACGGCCCGCTTTCCTACACACGGCGCGCTCCGGTACACTACGCCTATGCCCCGTCCGCCGCTCACCTTCCGCCACAAGGTTACACCACAAGGTGACACCTTGTCCTCACAAGGTGACACATGCGGCGCAAAATGTGTCACCTTAGGCCCGCAAGGTGACACTTTCCGGCCCAAGGTGACACCTTTTCCCCCTGGACCGTGTCAACCGTGTAAACCTGCGTCAGATCCGATGCTCGCCTCTGATCCAGCGCACGGTGCCCGAACTGGCGCGCATGACTACGCTTTCGGTGGTCATGATGCCGCCCTTGCGCCGCTTCACCCCGTCGAGCAGCGAGCCGCTGGTGACGCCGGTGGCAGCGAAGATGCAGTCGCCCTTGGCCAGTTCCTCCAGCTTGTAGATCTTGTCGAGGTCCTTGATGCCCCACTTGCGCGCGCGGGAGCGCTCGTTGTCGTTGCGGAACAGCAGGCGGCCGTTGAACTGCCCGCCGACGCAGCGCAGCGCCGCCGCCGCGAGGACGCCCTCGGGCGCGCCGCCCGAGCCCATGTAGAGGTCGATGGTGGTGTCCTCGTCGGTCACCGCGATGACCCCCGCCACGTCGCCGTCGCCGATCAGCACGACGCCGCAGCCGATCTCGCGCAGTTCGGCGATCAGCGCCTCGTGGCGGGGGCGGTCGAGAACGCAGACGATGATGTCCGAAGGCTTCACGCCCTTGGCCGCCGCCACCGCCTCGACGTTCTGAGTCGGGGTCTTGTTGAGGTCGATCACGCCGTCCGGATAGCCGGGGCCGACCGCGATCTTCTCCATGTAGACGTCGGGTGCGTTGAGCAGGCCGCCTTCCTCCGCCGCCGCCAGCACCGCCAGCGAGTTCGGCCCGGCCTTGGCGGTGATGGTGGTGCCTTCGAGCGGGTCGAGCGCGATGTCGATCCTCGGCCCCTTGCCCGGAGCGCCGCCGACCTTCTCGCCGATGAAGAGCATCGGCGCCTCGTCGCGCTCTCCCTCGCCGATCACGACCGTCCCGTCGATGTACAGGCCGTCAAAGGCCTTGCGCATTGCCTCGACTGCGGCATGATCAGCGGCCTTCTCGTCTCCGCGCCCGATGAGGGTCGACGCGGCGATGGCGGCAGCCTCGGTGACGCGCACCATTTCGAGGACAAGAACGCGATCAAGCACATGACTAGCGGGGGTAGTGTTTTCGGACATGTTCACTCCGGATTAATCCAGGGAGGCAAGATTTTCACCGATTAGACAGAGGACTTTCAATTGTCGAGAAGCTGGATTTTCCCTTTCGCAATCGCAATAATCGCTCCCGCCCCGGCGATTGCCCAAGACGCTTCCGGCGCTTCTGCAGAAGATCGTGCGATCGCCGAAAAGATGCTGGGAACGGGTGGTCGCATCACGAAGGATACTTCGCGCAACGCCTGTCTGCGAACCATGAAGCAGGGTGAGATCGTGGTCTGCGCGCCGACGCCGGACCAGTACCGCGTTCCCTCCACCGGAGACGACGATCCGACCGGTGTGGGCGCCAACGACGGACGGCCGCGCACGCCGGACGTCTCGGGCAACGGTATCTTCAAGGGCAAGGCGACGATGAGCGGCCTGTGCATGATCCCGCCGTGCCCGCCCGAGCAGCCCTACATCATCGACCTGTCGACGATCCCGGAGGCTCCGGCCGGTTCGGACGCCGACAAGATCGCCAAGGGCGAACTGCGCGCGCCATGACGGCAGCGTCCCGGAGTGGCGGCTCCGGGCGTGCTCAGGTAAGATAAACGTACAGGAAGAATGCCTCCGAAGAGGCACTCCCGGCCCCTTCTCAGGCGCCGATGATCTGCATCACCAGCGGCTTCGCGGTCAGGCTGTCCGACCCGTCGAGAATGCGCATCGCTTCGGTGACGGCGCTCTCCGGCCCCGGATGCGTGACGACCGCCAGGATGACCTCGCCGTCCTGATCGGGATCGCCCTTCTGGATCAGGCTTTCGATCGAGACACCCGCATCGCGCATGGCGGCGGTAATGTCGGCCAGCACGCCCGGACGGTCGGGCACGGTGAAGCGGATGTAGGAACTGCCCACGCGGTGGCCGGTCTCGGCGGGTTCCATGGCTTCCAGTTCGCCTGCAGGCATCGAGAATGCGGCACCCTTTTCGCCGCGCGCAATGTCGATGATGTCGGCGACGACGGCGCTGGCGGTCGGTCCGTCACCGGCGCCGGCGCCCTGGAACAGCAGGCGGCCCATGAAGTTGCCCTCGGCGACGACCGCGTTGGTCGCGCCATCGACATGGGCGAGCGGGTGGTCGATCGGCACGAGGTGCGGACGCACGCGCTGGAACAGGTGCGACGCGCGGGTCGTTCCGTTCGTTGCTTCATGATCGACGCCAGCCATGCCGAGCAGGCGGATGACGTAGCCGAGCGAGCGGGCCTGCTCGATGTCGGCGGCCTTGACGCGGCTGATGCCCATCGTCTCCACCGCATCGAAACGCAGCTGCGAGCCGAAGGCGATCGCGGCGAGGATCGACAGCTTGTGCGCGGCGTCGATGCCCTCGATGTCGAAGGTCGGGTCGGCCTCGGCATAGCCAAGCCGCTGCGCCTCGGCGAGCACGTCGCCGAAGTCCGCGCCGGTGTCCTCCATGGTCGAGAGGATGTAATTGCAGGTGCCGTTGAGGATGCCGTAGACGCGCTCGATGGCGTTGGCGGCGGCGCCTTCGGACAGGCCCTTGATGACCGGGATGCCGCCCGCGACGGCCGCCTCGAACTTGAGTGCGACGCCCTTCGCCTCGGCGGCGGCGGCCAGTTCCAGCCCGTGATGCGCGATCATCGCCTTGTTGGCGGTGACGAGGCTCTTGCCGCCCGCAATCGAGTTGCGGGCGAGGGCGAGGGCCGGGCCGTCCGAACCGCCGACCATCTCCACCACCACGTCGACGTCGTCGCGCGCGGCGAGGGCGGCGGTGTCGTCCACCCAGTCGTAGCGGGAGAGGTCGACGCCGCGGTCCTTGGTGCGGTCGCGCGCGCTGACGGCGGCGATGCGGATCGGGCGGCGGGCGCGGCGGGCGATCAGCTCCGCATTGGTCTCGATGAGACGGACGACGCCGGTGCCGACGGTTCCCAGTCCGGCAAGCGCGATATTCAGCGGTTCGGCCATGCTAGCTCCTTGTTCGGGAGCGCGCACTAAGGCAGGCGGGCGTCGAATTCCAGTAGGAACGCCAATCGCGGTGTCACTTAAGTGTCCGCGTACAGGGTCCGAGCTGGCTCAGCACCATGCGATAGTCCGCCAGAGCCTGCTGCTGCTCGGCGAAACTGCCCGAGACGTTGGCTCCCGCAGGCGGCGTGCGGGGAAGGAAGCAGGCGAGGCGATACCACTCGAGCGTGTCCGGCTCCGGCGGGTGCCCGAGGTCGGCAACAAGTTCGGAGAACGACACGCCCCACGTCGGGGCCTGCCCCTGTTCGTGCTTCACCGTGATCGAGGCGGCCGAATTGTCGTGTGTATTGAGGAAGATCTGGGTCTCGCCCTGTCCGGCGAGGTTGCCCGGCACGAACAGCATCTCGCGCACGCCGGTGATTTTGGCAGGAGCATCAGGCGCGACGAGGGCCTGAAGGATCGAGCGCAGCCGTGCCTCGCGCGCGGGCGTGGAAATCTGCTGTGCGGTCGGCCAGACGAGCTGGAGTTCGCCGGGACGGCCCGGCACGGCGCGCGCGAACAGGAACACGACCTGCTTCTTCAGCTTGGGTGCCTTGCCCTTGGCGTCGAGGGGAAGGTCGACGAGGTAAGTGACCGATTCGCCGAGCGGCGCCTTGCCCACGAGGAGGGCCCTGGTGCGGGCCTCTATATAGAAGCGCCCATGTCCGGGAGTGAGGCCGCGCGCGCGTTCGTTCTCTACGCGGGTCATCTTGGCGATCTGGACCTGCACCACGAGACCTGCCGAATCGGCTAAGTCGGCGATGTCGGCATAAGTGACTTCACCGGGCGTCTCGAGCGGCCCCTGGGCGCTCGCCGCAAGGGGCGCAAGCGCGAGATAGGCACCCGCCAGGGCCGCTGCAAGGGGGCGCGAAATCAGTGGCATGGACGATAATCTCCGTGGAAATGCGATAGCTTATAGCCGTTGAGTGCCTGCAACTCAAAATTACACTGGATCAATCTGAGCTAACCGGGCATGAATCGTGCGTTAACCCCTGTTGGGCCGATAAGGCGTTGCGTGGGGTGGGCTTCGACGTTAAGAAGCCTGCAAAATGGGGCAAAAACAGCAAAAGCTCCTCGGTTCGCCTCCCGTTTCGTATTGTCGTCGGATGGGCAGACTGTTAGCCGTCAGGGTGGGTAATTTGGAGTTTCGTCATGGGTTCCCTCTTTCCGGGGGGGGAGTCCATGGGCGCCCTTGGGCATGTTCTTCCGGGAACCTCTGTCCGGGGCTTGGTAATGGAGTGATGCGTCTGAATGGCTTACGCTGACCAGCAGATGAGCACCAACAAGGTTGTTGCTCTTGTCATTGTCGCCTTGATCCATGTCTTCGTCGGCTATGCGCTCGTCACCGGCTTGGCCTATGAGGCGGCGAAGAAGGTCATCAACAAGGTGACCACTGTGGATATCAAGGAAGAGAAGCCCAAGGAGGAAGAGCCGCCGCCGCCGCCTCCGAAGGAAGATACGCCGCCGCCGCCTATCGTGGCGCCGCCGCCGCCGATCAACATCGCCCCGGCCCCGCCGCCGGTGCAGACTGTGATCACCCCGCCCCCGGCTCCGCCGGTGGTGATCCAGACCGCAGCGCCGCCGCCGGCTCCGCCGCCGCCGCCGCCCGGTCCGTCGAAGGCTCGTGGCGTCAAGCCGAAGGGCCAGGGCAGCTGGGCCGCCCGCATTCAGTCGAACTATCCGACCCGCGCTGCTCGTGAAGAGCGCGAAGGCCGCGTCGGTGTTCGCGTGACTGTTGGTGGCGACGGCAAGGTCAGCGCGTGCTCGGTTTCGAGCTCGAGCGGCAGCCCGGATCTGGATGAGGCCGCTTGCGACGGTATGCAGCGCTACGCGCGCTTCGACCCGGCGCTCGACGCGGACGGCAACCCGATCTCGTCGCAGTACTCGACCGCGATCGTGTACAAGCTCAACTAATCTCCAAGGGATCGGTTCGGGTCATTGGGTAATTCGACCGCTCCGATCACATCCTGCATTCTTCTTGAGAGGTAACTCGCATGCTTATCGTTGACATCCTTGCCGCCGCCGGCGCGCCGCAGAACAAGTTCGGCTTCGCGGAAGCGCTCGAGCAGGGCGGTTTCATCGCGTACGCGACCGTGATCATCCTGGGCATCATGTCCTTCGGTTCGTTCTACATCCTGTTCACCAAGTGGTTCGAGCAGTCGAAGATCCTGCGCCAGTTCAACGCGATCCGCACGACCTTCTGGAAGGCTCCGACCCTGCGTGAAGGCGCTGCCAAGCTCGAGAAGAACAGCGCATGGCGCCAGCTCGTCGAAGACGGCATCGCCGCTGAAGACCAGCACGCCAAGATGACCGACTCGCTCGAAGCCCACGACTGGCTGCACGGTTCGCTGGCTCGCTCGGAAGCGACCATCAACGCTCGCCTCGGTGGCGGTCTGCCGTTCCTCGCCACGGTCGGTGCGACCTCGCCGTTCATCGGTCTGTTCGGTACCGTCGTCGGCATCTATCGCGCGCTGATCGCCATCGGTCTCGCTGGTTCGGCATCGATCGACAAGGTCGCTGGTCCGGTCGGTGAAGCTCTGATCATGACCGCGCTCGGTCTGCTCGTCGCCGTTCCGGCCGTGCTCGCCTACAACTACCTGCAGTCGCGCAACAAGCGTATCGCCGAACTGCTGACCGGCTTCTCGAACGATATTCTCGCGAACATCAATTCGAAGGGCGCCATCAAGCCGGTCGTCGCTGTCGCGGCCAAGGCTGCTCCGGCTCCCGCCAAGCCGGCTGCTGCTCCCGCCAAGCCGTAAGAGCACGGGGAACGAAGCGGATCGGCTCATTGACCCGATCCGCCCCCGTCGGGGTCACGAACAGGGCGGCGGCTTTCAAGCATGCGAGAAGTCGCCGCCGACCCCCAGGCAACGCAAGGATTAGGATAAGACTATGGCGATATCCACGGGCGGAGGCGGTGCAGAGACACCGATGTCCGACATCAACACGACGCCGCTCGTCGACGTCATGCTGGTGCTGCTCATCATCTTCCTGATCGCGGTTCCGGTCGCGATCCAGACGATTGAGAAGCTGCGCATTCCCGTCATCGTAGCGCAGGAGTCGAAGGACAAGGTGGAGAACCTCCTCCTTACCGTCTCGACCACCGACGCTTCGGGCAAGAGCGCGGGCGAACCCGGTTTCCAGGGTGCGAACCGCGGCGGTGAATGCCGCATCTACATCAACAACGTGACGCCGGTGACTTCCGAGGAACTGCGCGACCAGGCTTTCAAGCGTCTTGACGCGATCGTGAAGCGCGAAGGTGGTCCGCAGGCCCTCATGGCCAATCCGGATCTCATCCCGCAGGTCCACATTCGTGGTGACGTCGAGGCGCCCTGGCGCTGCGTCGCCGGTGCGATCTACAACGTCCAGATTTCAGGTTATCCGACGGTTGGCTTCATCACCAACCCGGTCGACCCGAACTGACGCGCGGGAAACAGGAGTAGCATCTCATGGCAATGTCAGCAGGAAAGTCTGATGGCGAGCCGATGATGGAAATGAACACGACGCCGTTGATCGACGTCATGCTCTGCCTCCTCATCATGTTCATCATGTCCATCCCGGTCGCGACGCATTCGATCGATATCGATCTGCCCGTCGCTACCCCGCCGACGGACACCCCGCCTCCGATCGATCCGGTCAAGAACAAGGTCGTGCTGACTCAGGACAGCAAGATCATGTGGAACGGCACCCAGATCGACCAGGCGCGTCTGGTCCAGACGCTCGAAGCGACCACCCGCATGACCCCCGAGCCGGAACTTCAGTTCCAGCCCGAGCCGGAAGCCAGCTATGAGCTGTCGGCACAGGTTCTCGAGGTCATCAAGGCTTCGCAGGTCACGAAGTTCGGCTTCGTCGGCAACGAACAGTTCGCGACGTTCGGCAAGTAAGCCGATCGTTCAAAGGCTGGTCCCGCAAGGGGCACCCAAAGGGGCGGAGCGATCCGCCCCTTTTTCGTTTGGCCTCAATCCTCTCCCGTAGGATCGATGCGCATGGCGACCGATGCGAGACTTTCCGCTTCCAGCAGGAGGTCATCGTCCGCGGCGCCCGACGGCAGGCTTTCGCGCCCGATCATCGACAGCGCCGGCACCGAAAGGGGGCTGATCCGGTCAAGTACGACATGGTCCACTTCACGCGCTGCACGGTCTAGTACATCGGCAACGCGGGCCACGTCGGTCATCCGCGCCCGTGCGTCGGCCCAGGCGGCCTCGATCAGCAAGTGATCGGGCTCATACTTGCGCAGCACGTCGTAAATCAGGTCGGTCGAGAAGGTAACCTGGCGTCCCGACTTGCGCTTGCCCGGTTGCTGCCGTTCGACCAGGCCCGAAATTACCGCCACTTCCCGAAAAGCCCGTCGCAACAGGTAGGATTGTTGCACCCAGTCAACGAACTCATGCGTCAGAATGTCGGGAGAGAGCAGCGAGGCGGGGTCACTGATCGCCTTAAGGCCCCATACGACGAGCGTATAGTCGGTAGCCACGAATCCCAGTGGTCCCAGCCCACGGTCATCCATTCGGCGCGTAATCAGCATGCCGAGCGACTGGTTCGCGTTCCAGCCCTCGAACGTATAATAACTGGTGTAGGCCAGACCCCGGTGGGGAAAGCTTTCCACCAGCAGACGTCCTGGTGCGGGCAGGTGTGAGCGCCAGTCCTGCACCTCGAGCCATTCGCGTACATCGTCTGGAAATCGCGCCCAGTCGGCCCGGTCGGAAAGCATGGCCCGTACTCGGTTGGCAAGGTGCGTCGAGATCGGCATGCGCTGGCCCATATAACTGGGGATCGTTGCCGAACGCTTGGCTGCATGGACGATAAGTTCGAGATCCTTCAGTGACTCCACTTCGAGATCGATGCCCGCGAAACGGAAGGTATCGCCAGGCTCGAGGCTTGCCCCAAACCCTTCCTCGACCTTGCCAAGCGAGCGGCCGTTGCGAAAGCGCACATCCAGCATCTCGGCATCGACAATGATCCCGGCGTTGAGGCGATGGCGGGCGGCGTGTTCAGGATGTGTAAGCCGCCAGGTGCCATCCTTGTCCCGGACAATGCGTCGGAAACGATCGTAGGAGCGCAGCGCATAACCGCCGGTTGCGACGAACTGGAGCACGCGCGCAAAGATTGCCTCATCGATCCATGCATAACCAAGCGAGGAGCGGACTTCGGTCAGCAATGCATCCTCATGAAACGGCCCCGCGCAGGCCGTCGCCATCACGTGCTGAGCGAGAACGTCGAGTCCTCCGGCCCGGAAGGTGTCGCCGTCGCGCTGTCCCTCCCGTACAGCCTGCTGGGCTGCAAATGCCTCGAGGAATTCGAAGCGGTTGCCGGGCACAAGTACCGCCTTGCTGGGGCTGTCGAGTCGATGGTTGGCGCGGCCGATCCGCTGCAGCAGGCGCGACGATCCCTTCGGCGCGCCCATCTGAACGACGAGGTCGATGTCGCCCCAGTCTATTCCAAGGTCGAGGCTGGCGGTGCAGACAAGCGCTCGCAGCTTTCCGTCTGCCATCGCCGCTTCCACCTTGCGCCGTGCTTCGCGCGAAAGCGAGCCGTGGTGGATGCCAATCGGCAAGTTGTCTTCGTTGGCGTTCCATAATTCCTGGAAGATATATTCGGCCAGGAAACGAGTATTGGTGAAGACCAGTGTGGTGCGATGCGCCTTGATCTGTTCAATCAACTGGGGGATCGCCCAGGTCGCTGCATGGCCGCTCCATGGGATCCGTTCCTCGCGAGGGAGCAGAATTTCGACTTGTGGTTCGGCTCCAGGCTCTCCATCGACCAGTTCGACACTGTCGATCTCACCCCAAGGTGCAAGCCAGCCTCGATATTCGTCCGGGTCGGCCAATGTGGCGGATAGCGCCGCACGCTGAAGTTCCGGCGCTATCGCCTGGAGCCGCGTGAGCGACAGGGCAAGCAGATCACCGCGCTTTCCGGTCGCGAAGGCGTGAACTTCGTCGATGACGATTCGCTTGAGCCCGGAAAACAAGTGCGGAGCTTCGGGATAGCTTAGCAGCAAGGACAGCGATTCAGGCGTTGTTAGCAAGATATGGGGTGGGCGGGCACGTTGCCGCGCCTTGCGATCGGATGGCGTGTCGCCACTACGGGTTTCGATGCGAACCGGCAGGCCCATGTCTTCAACCGGTGCGACAAGGTTGCGCTGCACATCCGTTGCGAGAGCCTTGAGAGGGGAGACGTAGAGCGTGTGCAGCCCTTCGGGCATCGGCTCGCCACCGAGCCGAGACGGGCAGAATGCCGCTAGCGTCGGCAAGAACCCGGCGAGCGTCTTGCCAGCCCCGGTATCCGCGACGAGCAGCACATGACGCCCTTGGTCAGAGGCGGCCAGCATCGCTTGCTGGTGGTTGCGGATGCGCCAATTACGCGAATCGAACCAGTCTGCGATCTCGCAGGGTATCTGGCCGGAGGCCGTCGTCATTGTGGACCTCTGGGAGCGTGTATCGGCATCGCCGGATAAAAGCACCGCAGCGGATGCAGTTTCATGGCTGTAGTTGCGCTTGCTTGCGCGCCATCCGTGGAAGGCCTGACGCCGCAAGTTGGTCATCGATCTCATCCAGCAGACGCCAAAGTCCGTCTTGCGTATCGCTTTCGGCCCGTGCGGTCAGCGCAGCTTGCGTGTTCGAAGCGCGTAGCAGCCACCAGCCGTCTGAAGTGTCGACGCGCACGCCATCGATCACCTGTATTCGATCATCGGTCGAAGCAAATCGTCGGGCGACTTCCTCTATGATCGCAAATTTGCGGCAGTCGTCGGCCGGAAAGCGCAATTCCGGGGTGCTCATGAGTGTCGGTGTGGTGTCGCGAAGTGCAGTAATGCTGGATCCAAGCCGGGTAACGGCCGCAATCAGGCGCACCGCTGCATAAAGCCCATCGTCGAAGCCGAACCAGTCGTCGGCAAAAAAGAAATGCCCGCTCGTTTCGCCGCCCAGCAGTGCACCGCTGTGCTTCATCCGCGCCTTGATATGTGAGTGACCTGCAGGAGCCATCTCGGCACGGCCACCCATGCTGGCCACGCAGTCGAAGATGGTTCGCGACGCTTTGACGTCGGCGATCACCGCAGCGCCGGGCTGGCGGGCCAGCAGGTCGCGGGCGAAGATCAAAAGCAGCCTATCCGCATCGAGTACTCGGCCGAGATTGTCCACCACACCGATTCGATCTGCATCGCCATCGAAAGCTAGTCCGAAATCGAGGTTCTTCGCCGCGACCAGTCTGCGCAAGTCTGCGAGATTGGCATCGATCGTGGGATCGGGATGGTGATTTGGGAACCGTCCATCCACTTCGGAGAAAAGCAGATGGTGTTCGCCCGGCAATTGCGACAACAGACGTTCCAGCGCCGGACCACCGGCCCCGTTTCCCGCGTCCCAGCCGATCCGCAATCGGTTAAGCTTGAACTCGTCGCATCCGGACAGCGCTTCGAGCAGCCGCGGGATGTAAGCTGGCAGGACGTCAATATCCTGGACAGTGCCTCGATTTTCGGTGCGAGCGCAATCTCCCAAGGCGACCATGCGACCAAGGCGGGTGATGTCCGGCCCAAAGAACGGGGCTTGCGCAAGTACCATCTTGAAGCCGTTGTGATCGGCGGGATTGTGGCTGCCAGTTACCTGAATGCCGCCTTTCACCTCTGGATTTGAGGCTTCTGCGAAGTAGAGCATGGGCGTCGGGCCAAGGCCTATGCGAATGACATCGACCCCGCCGTCTGCAAGACCTTCGACCAGTGCAGCTTCCAGGGCCGGTGAACTGAGGCGTCCATCACGTCCGACGATCACAGTGGCTCCGACACCCGCGATGGTCCCGAAACCTCGTCCCAACGCATATGCATCTTCTTCAAAGAGTGTCTCGCCGAAGATGCCGCGAATGTCGTATTCACGCAAAATGCTTGGATGAAACTGGTGTGCGAAGGTGGGAGCAGCCTTGTTCATCTCGTACTCTTCCTGAGCCATTCGCCGGGACGCGCATTCAGAACTTCCTTAGCGCATCGACCGCCCAGGCCAACATTTAGCAGTCCGATCTGCAAGCGCGTGTGGTGCCGCCGGGACTTTCCTTCTCGGTTTTGCGCAACTAATAGCGCGCGGATGAGCACTTCGCCCCACCAGTCCCGTCGCACTTTCGCGATCATCTCGCACCCTGACGCTGGCAAGACCACATTGACAGAGAAGCTGTTGCTGCAGGGTGGCGCGATCCATCTCGCCGGGCAGGTGAAGGCACGCGGTGCGGCAAGGCGTGCGCGCTCGGACTGGATGAAGATTGAGCAGCAGCGCGGCATCTCCGTTACCAGTTCGGTCATGACCTTCGAGCGGGACGGCATCACTTTCAACCTGCTCGACACGCCGGGTCACGAGGACTTCTCGGAAGATACCTACCGCACGCTCACCGCAGTTGATTCTGCGATCATGGTGATCGACGCAGCGAAGGGCATCGAGCCGCAGACCCGCAAGCTGTTCGAGGTCTGTCGGCTGCGTTCTGTGCCGATCATCACCTTCATCAACAAGGTCGACCGCGAAGGCCGTGCCTGTTTCGACCTGCTCGACGAAGTCGCCGATATGCTGGCGCTAGACGTGTGCCCGATGTCCTGGCCGGTCGGCATGGGCGGCGTGTTCGAGGGCATCCTCGACCTCGCCAGCGGCGGCATCAGCCGCCCGGAAGGCGCTTCGAAAGAGTTTCTAGGGAAGATTGATCAGGGCGCCGCGCTGCCGGAAACCGTCGCCGAGGAACTGGAACTGGCGCAGGCCGGCTATCCGGAATTCGATGTCGAAGCCTACCGCGCGGGCGACCTGACGCCTGTGTACTTCGGCTCTGCGCTCAAGAATTTCGGCGTGATGGAGCTGATCGATGCGATTTCGCGCCATGCACCGCCGCCGCGGCCGCAGCCTTCGGATCAGGGCACGATCGAGCCGGACAACAAGGAAGTCACCGGCTTCATCTTCAAGGTGCAGGCCAACATGGACCCCATGCACCGGGATCGTATCGCCTTCATGCGGCTCGTTTCGGGCACCTTCAAGCGTGGTATGAAACTTACGCCCTCGGGTCTCGGCAAGCCGATCGCGGTGCACTCGCCGATCCTGTTCTTCGCGCAAGATCGCGAGATCGCGGACAATGCCGAACCCGGCGACATCATCGGCATTCCGAACCACGGCACCTTGCGTGTAGGCGACACACTGTCCGAGAAGAACGACGTGCGCTTCGTCGGCCTCCCCAACTTTGCTCCGGAAATCCTGCGTCGCGTGGCGCTCAAGGACCCCACCAAGACCAAACAGTTGCGCAAGGCGCTCGACGATCTTTCGGAAGAGGGCGTGATCCAGGTGTTCTACCCGGAGATCGGCTCGCAATGGATCGTCGGCGTCGTCGGCCAGTTGCAGCTCGACGTGCTGATCAGCCGCCTTGAGGCCGAATACAAGGTCGAGGCGGTGCTGGAGGGCTCGCCGTTCGACACTGCCCGCTGGATCAAGGGGGACGATAAGGCTCTGCGAGACTTCGGCGAATTCAACAAGATGAACCTCGCCCGCGATCGCGATGGGGACCCGGTATTCATGGCCCGGTCGGCTTGGGACGTGGGTTACCAGCAGGAGCGCAACCCCGAACTGACCTTCAGCGCCACCAAGGAACGTTGAGCGCGCACGGCGGTACATAGCGGTACCCAAAGGCACTCAACACCACCATAACGGTGCACGAAGGAACCTGACGGCGCTTCGGCGGATTGCTACACAGGCCACCCGCCGGAGCCCTTCGTTGCAGATTACTTTCGCCAGCTACAACATCCATAAGGCGGTCGGCCTCGACCGTCGCCGCGACCCCGAGCGCATCCTGACCGTACTCAAGGAGATCGACGCCGACGTCGTCGCCCTGCAGGAAGTCGATCGCCGCTATGGCCGCCGTATGGCGGTGCTGCCGCTCGAGGCGATCCACGCCGCGACCGACTACGTCGCCGTCCCGATGTCGATGAAGCCCGACAGCCTCGGCTGGCATGGAAACGCGATCCTCGTGCGCAAGGGCATCGATCTCGTCGAGGCGGCGCCCGTGCCGCTGCCGGTGCTGGAGCCGCGCGGCGCCGTCCGGGCGGACCTCTTGGTCGAGGGCAGGCGGCTGCGGGTGGTGGGTATGCACCTCGATCTTTCCGGCATTCGGCGGCGGCATCAGGTCCGTTCGGTGCTGTCCCATTGCGCGGACTGCGCCGAGCACGTTCCCACGGTCATGATGGGCGACCTCAACGAATGGGCGCAGCGCGGCGGCTGCCTGCGCGAGTTTGGTATGGACTGGCAGGTGTTGGCGCCGGGCCGCAGTTTTCCCGCCCGGCGGCCGATGGCTCTGCTCGACCGGATCGTCGTGTCCGCCGAGTGGAAAGTTCTGGGAACCAACGTGCATCACAGCCCGTTGTCGGCGATAGGGTCTGACCATCTGCCTGTCTGCGCGTCGCTTGAGTTGCCTAAAATTTAGGCAACTGCCCATGAATCGGGCGGTTCAGCGTGCCCTTTGCACGATCTACGGTTTATCCGCCTGTTGAATCAGCACCGATTCTTGCCAATTCGTAAACTGGCACACCCCTTGCTTAGTCTCCGTTAACCGGCGCTGGGGCCGGTGGCTAACAGGGGATAGGCATGAAGTTCATCATCGCCATCATCAAGCCCTTCAAGCTGGACGAGGTTCGCGAGGCCCTTGGGGGTATCGGTGTCGCGGGCATGACCGTCTCAGAAGTGAAGGGCTTCGGTCGCCAGAAGGGTCAGACGGAGATCTACCGCGGCGCCGAGTACTCGACCAACATGCTGCCCAAGGTGAAGATCGAGGTCGCTGCACCTGACGATCTGGCGCCCAAGATCGTCGAGACGATCCAGCAGGTCGCAAGCACCGAGGCCATCGGTGATGGCAAGATCTTCGTCCTCGACCTCGCTTCGGCCGTGCGTATCCGCACCGGCGAGGCTGGCGACACCGCGCTCTGAGGGGAGCTTTCATGATGAACCACAAGCTTATCGCCAAGGCGGCAGGCGGAATCGGCGCGACGCTCGCGTCGCTCGCCGTGTCCACCGCCGCTTTCGCCCAGGACGCCGTGCCGACCGTCGACAAGGGCGACACCGCCTGGATGATGACCTCGACCGTCCTCGTCTTCCTGATGATCCTCCCCGGCCTCGCGCTGTTCTACGGCGGTCTGACCCGCTCGAAGAACATGCTTTCGACCATGACGCAGATCGGCGCCGCAGCCTCGCTCGCCATGCTCATCTGGGTCATGTACGGCTACTCGATGGCCTTCGGTGAGGGCGGCAACGCCTTCGTCGCCGGCTTCGGCAAGGCGTTCCTCGCGGGCGTCACCCCCGATTCGGTTTCGGGCACCATTCCCGAATACGTCTTCGCCTGCTTCCAGATGACTTTCGCCGCGATCACCGTCGCGCTGGTCCTGGGCTCCACGGTCGAGCGTATCAAGTTCTCGGCGGTCATGGTCTTCGCGGTCGTCTGGCTGACGATCGTGTACTTCCCGATCGCGCACATGGTCTGGGCACCGACCGGCTACTTCTTCGGCCTCGGCGCGCTCGACTATGCGGGCGGCACCGTCGTCCACATCAACGCCGGTGTCTCGGCGCTCGTCGCCGCGATCATCCTGGGCAAGCGCAAGGGCTTCCCGGCCGAACCCATGCCGCCGCACTCGCTGACGCTGACCATGGTCGGCACCGGCCTGCTGTGGGTGGGCTGGTTCGGCTTCAACGCCGGTTCGGCGCTCTCGGCCAACGGCGCTGCTTCGCTCGCCATGATCAACACCTTTGTCGCCACCGCTTCGGCCGGTCTGTTCTGGATGCTCGCGGAGCGTCTGGCGGGCCACAAGGGCTCGGCCCTGGGCTTCTGCTCGGGCGTCGTCGCAGGTCTCGTCGCGGTCACTCCGGCCGCCGGCAACTCGGGCCCGTTCGGCGCGATCGTGCTGGGCGCCGTGGCTTCGATCATCTGCTTCTTCGCGGTCAGCAAGCTCAAGCCGATGCTCGGCTATGACGACGCGCTCGACGCATTCGGCGTCCACGGCATCGGCGGCATCGTCGGCGCCATCGGCACCGGCATCGTCTATGCTCCGTCGCTCGGCGGCCCCGGCAAGCCGGACTTCGTCATCGGCACGCAGCTGGTGATCCAGATCGAGGCGGTCCTTGCCACCATCGTGCTTTCCACGATCGGTACTGTGATCGCGATCTTCATCGCCAAGGCAGTCACCGGGCTGCGCGTCACTCCCGAAGTCGAAGCCGACGGCCTCGACATCGGTGAGCACGGCGAGCGCGCCTACAACTAAGAATCTCCAGTTTGGCGGCGGCGGGAACTTCCTCCTCTCCTCCCTCCCGTCGTCGCCAACCAATGTTCCTCCTGCGAACACAACCTTCAAAGGGCCGGAGCCAGCCGCTCCGGCCCCTTTTTTATGCATGTGACTTGTGGGATGCTGCGCCTCGCGGGGCGGCAGTGGGGGAACGCAAATGAAATACGTCACGGCCATCATCAAGCCGTTCAAGTTCACCGAAGTGAAGGAGGCGCTGGCCGCTTCCGGCGTTTCGGGCCTGACCGTTTCGGAGGTCAGCGGGTTCGGTCGCCAGAAAGGGCAGACCGAAGTCTACCGCGGCGCCGAATATACCTCCAGCATGCTGCCCAAGCTGCGGCTGGAGATCGCGGTGCCGGACGATCTGGCCGCGCGCGTGCTCGAGATCGTGCGGGCCGAGGCGAACAACGACGAGATCGGTGACGGCAAGATTTTCGTGTTCGATCTGGCTCAGGCCGTGCGCATCCGCACCGGCGAGCAGGGCGACGATGCGCTTTAGGACGGGCGCCGATTTCGCCCGTGTCCTCGTCATTGCGAGCGTAGCGAAGCAATCCAGGCCAGTGTAATCCGCCCTGGACTGCTTTGCTACGCTCGCAATGACGGGTGAGAGTTGCCTGTCAGATCACCGACCGGCGGAGAGCATCTCGATCAGCTGGCGCACCGGGCTGACGTCGTAGCCGGCACCCGCCGCCTTCGAGGCGATCACAGCCGGGCTGTCGCCCGCCTTGGCGCGGGCCAGCGCCCACAGCAACGTCGAGCGGGTGCCCGAGCGGCAGTAGGCCAGCACCGGCCCTTCGACGTTGAGCGCCTGTTCCATCGCATCGACCTGCGCCTGGCTGAACCCGGCGTGAGTCACGGGAATCGCAACATAGTCGATTCCCGCTTCCCGGGCGGCCGCCTCGATGGCGTCGCCGGGGGTCTGGTCCTCGCTCTCGCCTTCGGGGCGGTTGTTGACGATCCGCACGATTCCGAGGGCCTTGGCCTCGGCGATCATGGCGACGTCGATCTGCGGGCTGGCGAAGACGGTCTCGGTAATCTGGCGGAACATCTGCGCATTCTCCCGTAGTCGAGCGGCCGGGCGGTGCCGGAAACCGGCCTTCAAGACGCTTCGCGGCGATCAGGCAAGCCCATTCGTCGCTTAAAAACCCCTAATTCGTCGTGAAGCACTGCAAAGTGCTCGCATTTCCGTTCGCCATCGCGTTGGGAGTCGTGTAAGAGTCATGTTCGCAGGAGAGGGTCGGGCCTTAGCCCGGCCGCTTGCCTGACGTTTGGCGTGGATCGTCCACCCGCCTGACGAATACTTCTGGGGCGCAGCGAAGGTACGCTAGTAGACATGGGTTTTGATAGAGGTCGTCGCGGAAGGGGACGCGACAATAAGCGGGGCGGAGAAGACGAGTTCGATCCGTTTTACGCTGGTGGCGGAGATCGCTTCGGCGGCGGTGACCGTTTCGGTGGCGGCGGCTTCGGCGGCGGTGACCGTGGCGGCTTCGGCGGCGGTGGTGGCTTCGGCGGTGGCGGAGATCGCGGCGGCTTCGGCGGCGGCGGTGGCGGCTTCGGCGGTGGCAACCGTGGCGGCGGCTTCGGTGGCGGCGGCTTCGGCGGTCGTGGCGGCGGCGGTGGCGGTATGCCCGCACAGGTCGTCGGCCAGGGCAAGGGCGTCGTGAAGTTCTTCAACGCAGCCAAGGGCTTCGGCTTCATTCAGCGCGATGAAGGTGGCGACGATGTGTTCGTGCACATCAGCTCGGTCGAGCGCGCCGGCCTCGAAGGTCTGGCCGAAGGCCAGCAGCTCGAATTCCAGCTCGTCGATCGCGGCGGCAAGGTGTCGGCTACCGATCTCGTCGTCGTTGGCGACGTGATCCCCGTCGCCAAGCGCGAGCCTGCACCGCAGCGCCAGCTTACCGGCGAAAAGGCCACCGGTACGGTCAAGTTCTTCAACTCCATGAAGGGCTTCGGCTTCATCACCCGTGATGACGGCCAGCCGGACGCATTCGTGCACATCAGTGCGGTTGAGCGCTCGGGCATGTCCGGCCTCAACGAAGGCGATCAGGTCGAGTTCGACATCGAGGTCGATCGACGAGGCAAGTACTCGGCGGTCAACCTGCAGCCGCGTCAGGGTTGATCCTGCCTGCACTCCTCCCGGACGTTTGACCGGGAGGCTGCAAACATCTAAACGCGCGCAAATGGCGGTCCGGTAGGGCCGCCATTTGTCGTTTGCGATCTTCAAAGCGAGATTTCTCTAAGGCCCGGATTTGAGGGCCCGATTCTGCAAGGAATACCGACATGTCCATTACCCCGCTGATGCCCGTATATCCCCGGTGCGGCGTGCGTCCCGTTCGCGGCGAGCACTGCCATCTCATCAGCGAGGACGGTCGCCGTTTCCTCGACTTCGCCAGCGGCATCGCGGTAAACGCGCTGGGCCATTCGCACCCCGGCGTCGTCGGCGCCATCCAGAAGCAGGCCGAGACGCTGATGCACGTCTCCAACCTCTACGGCAGCCCTCAGGGCGAGGCCGTGGCCAAGCGTCTCGTCGACCTGACCTTCGCGGATACGGTGTTCTTCACCAATTCCGGCGCCGAGGCGGTGGAGTGCGCGATGAAGACCGCGCGCGCCTATCACCAGTCGGTCGGCAACGACCACAAGTACGAGCTGATCACCTTCAATCAGGCCTTCCACGGCCGCACGATGGCGACGATCAGCGCCTCCAGCCAGGAGAAGATGCACAAGGGCTTCCTGCCTCTGCTGCCCGGCTTCAAGTACGTCGAGTTCAACGATCTGGAGGCCGCGAAGGCCGCGATTGGCCCGAACACGGCGGGCTTCATGGTCGAGCCGATCCAGGGTGAGGGCGGCATCCGCATCGCTACCGATGAATTCCTGCAGGGCCTGCGCGCGCTGTGCGACGAGCATGACCTCATGCTGATCCTCGACGAAGTGCAGAGCGGCGTCGGCCGCGCCGGCACCTTCTTCGCCTACGAGCAGTACGGCATCGAGCCCGACATCATGGCGAGTGCCAAGGGCATCGGCGGCGGCTTCCCGGTCGGCGCCTGCCTCGCCACCGAAAAGGCGGCGCGCGGCATGGTCGCGGGCACGCATGGCTCGACTTACGGCGGCAACCCCTTCGCGATGGCGGCGATCGGCGCGATCCTCGACGTGATCCCGGACGAGGCCTTCCTCGCCGACGTGCGCGCCAAGGGTGAGCGGATCAAGGCGCGCCTAGAGCAGTTCATCGGCAATTATCCCGACCTGTTCGAACTGGTGCGCGGACGCGGCCTGTTCATCGGCCTCAAGATGAAGGTCGAGCCGCGGCCCTTCGTGGCGCACATGCGCGACAATCACGGTCTGCTCACCGTCTCGGCGGGTGACAACGTGGTGCGCGTGCTGCCCCCGCTCGTCATCGACGACAGCCACATCGACGAGTTCATGGAAAAGCTCTCCGCCGCGGCGGCGGACTACAAGATCGAAGAGACCGTGTGATGAAGGATTTCCTCAGTCTGTCCGACGCGGGCGGCGACACGATCGCCGCCATGATCAACGACGCGATCGACCGGAAGGCGGCGCGCCGTGATCAGGCAGGGGCCTGGGCCAAGGGCCGCGCCGACGCCGATGCGCCGCTGGCCGGGCACACGCTCGCGATGATCTTCGAAAAGAACTCGACCCGCACCCGCGTCTCGTTCGACATGGCGATGCGCCAGCTCGGCGGCTCGGCGCTGATCATGGAGGCAGGCTCCACGCAGATCGGTCGCGGCGAATCGATTGCCGACACCGCGCGCGTGCTCAGCCGCATGGTCGACGCGATCATAATCCGCACCGACGATCACGCCAAGATCGAGGAACTGGCGCACTACGCTGACGTGCCCGTCATCAACGGCCTGACCGATCTGTCGCACCCGTGCCAGATCGTCGCCGACCTGCTGACCATCGTGGAGCACGGTCACGCGCTGCCCGGCCTCCAGCTTGCGTGGCTGGGCGACGGCAACAACGTCGCCAATTCGCTGATCGAGGCGGCGGGGTTGATGAAGTTCACCATCCGCATCGGCGGCCCGGCGGGCTACGAGCCCGACGCCGGTTTCATCGCGCGCTGCCGTGAGGCCGGAGGCGAGGTGATCCTCACCAACGACCCGCGCGAGGCGGTGGCCGGGGCGCAGGTCGTCGTCACCGACACCTGGGTCTCGATGGGCCAGCCGGGCGGCGACGTGCACGTCGCCGCGATGCAGCCCTATCAGGTCAATGCCGCGCTGATGGCCGCCGCTCGCCCCGAGGCGACGTTCCTCCACTGCCTGCCCGCGCACCGCAATGAGGAAGTGACCGACGAGGTCATGGACGGCCCGCAGTCGGCCGTGTGGGACGAAGCCGAGAACCGCATCCACGGCCAGAAGTCGGTCCTGCTGTGGGCGCTGGGCAAGCTGTGATCGAGGACGACCTGCTGCGCGACGATACCGGCTTCGACCGGGTCCTGTCGTTCACCGTGCCCGCGCGCCATGTGCGCGGGCGCATGGTGCGGCTTGGCCCGGTGCTGGAGACGGTGCTATCGGCGCATGACTATCCCAAGGTCGTCAAGCATGTGCTGGCCGAGGCGCTGGTGCTGACCGCGCTGATGGGCTCGCTGCTCAAGGACGAGAACGCCCAGCTGACGTTTCAGGCGCAGGCCGAGGGCGGCGCGGTGGACTTGCTCGTCTGCGATTATCGCAACGGGGAAGTGCGCGGCTATCTGCGCCACGATCCGGAAATGGCCGATGCGCTGGAGGACGACTGCTCGCTCGAGGCGATGTTCGGCAAGGGCTTCCTGGCGATCACCTTCGATCTGGCGACCAGTGGCGAACGCTATCAGGGCATCGTCCCGCTCGAGGGCGCCTCGCTGGCGCATGCCTGCGAGAACTACTTCGCGCAGTCGGAGCAGCTGCCCACGCTGATCCGCATCGCGGTGCGATCGAACGGGCCGCGCTGCGTGGCGGGCGGCATGCTGGTGCAGCACTTCCCGGACGGCGAGGAAGGGCGCGAGCGCCTGCACGTCAAGGAAGACCATCCGGACTGGGAGCATGTCGCGATCCTGTCGGGAACGGTGCAGGCCGCCGAACTGGTCGATCCGGTGCTGACGCTGGAGCAACTGGCGTGGCGCCTGTTCCACGAGGAAAGCGAAGTGCGGGTCGAACCGTTGCTGCCGCTGAGCCGTGGCTGCCGCTGCACCGTCGAGCACTATCTCTCGATCCTGTCGAAGTTTCCCGAGGATCAGCTGGAGGAAATGCGCGACGACGACGGGCACGTCCCGGTCGATTGCGCGTTCTGTTCCAAGATTCTGCGCGTCCCGGCCTGAGCATCGCAGGCGAGCGTCATACTCTCGCCACACCTATGGGTGACTTGAAATCCGGGGCGCCCCTGCCGATGTTGTCAGCGGCGGGACGTTTTCAGGGTGCGACGGAATGTTTTCGAAGTCTTCTCTTGCGATGTTTGGGCTGGCCGCCGGTTTAGCGGCGGCGCTGCCTGTCTATGCGCAGCAGCAGTCGCTGGGCATGCTCGATGCGTTGGCGCGCGGTGGTTGGGAACTGCGTGAGCGGGGCGGCGCCGTGCGCAACATCTGTCTCGATAGCGGTCGTCGGCTGATCCAGTTGCGCCATCCGGGGGCTCCGTGCAGCACCGTCGTGGTCGAGGACAAGGCCGATCAGGTCATCGTGCAGTACACCTGTCGTGGGCAGGGCTACGGGCGCACGCAAATCCGGCGCGAAACCGATGGCCTGGTGCAGATCGACAGCCAGGGTATCGTCAACGGCCTGCCTTTCGCATTTTCGGCCGAAGGGCGCCGGACGGGTGATTGCCGCAGCTGATGCTGTTGGGGGCCGCCCTCCTGCGCAATTGATCGTTGTCGTCGCGGTGTCAGGGGCGTAGCGGGACAGTCATGCATGAAGAGACACCCCCCCAGCCGGGCTCGGCTGCTCCGCAGGCCGTCGTGCTGCTCTCCGGCGGCCTCGATTCCATGGTCTGCGCCGGTATCGCGCGCGAACGCGGCTTTGCGGTCAACGCGCTGACCATCGACTACAACCAGCGGCACCGGCGCGAACTGGACGCGGCGGCAGAGATCGCCGGCTTCGTCGGGGCGCAGCGCCACGTGGTGCTGCCGCTCGACCTGCGGCGCTTCGGCGGCTCGGCGCTGACCGATAACATCGCGGTGCCCAAGGACGGCGTCGGCGCGGACATTCCGGTCACTTACGTGCCCGCGCGCAACCTCGTGTTCCTGTCGCTGACGCTGGCCTGGGCAGAGGCGATCGGCGCCAACGACATCTTCATCGGCGTCAATGCGCTGGACTATTCGGGCTACCCGGATTGCCGTCCGGAGTTCATCTCGGCCTTCGAGAACATCGCCACGTTGGCGACCAAGGCCGGGGACGAGGGGCAGAAGCTGCGCATCCACGCGCCGCTGCAGTTCATGAGCAAGGCCGATATCGCGCGCGAGGCCGACCGTCTGGGCCTCAATCCCGGCATGAGCTGGTCGTGCTACGACCCCCAGCCTGACGGCAGCGCTTGCGGGCTGTGCGACAGCTGCCGGTTGCGCAAGGGCGGCTTCGCGGAAGCCGGACTTACGGACCCGACGCCTTACGCGGCCTGATCTTCGAGCCCCATACAAACTAAAGCCCGGCGAGTGATCTCGCCGGGCTTTTTCGTGTCCGGATGGTAGTCTGCGCAGCGCAGGCAAAAGAAAAGGGGGCCGGATTGCTCCGACCCCCCGATCTTGTACCGTTGCCGGTCGCTTACATGCCCGAACCCGGACCGTAAGTGATCTCGACGCGACGGTTCTGCAGCTCGCGCACGCCGTCCGCAGTCGGAACGCGCGGGTTGGCTTCACCGAACGCCTGACTCGAGATCGAGCCGTCGGGGATGCCGTGGCTGGTCAGGTACGCACGGACCGAAGCGTTACGACGCTCCGAAAGGCCCATGTTGTACTTCGGCGTACCCGAACGGTCGGTGTAGCCGGCCAGCATGATCGGCACGCTGTCGCAGTTTGCGTAAGCGCTGACGGCGCTGTCGAGAATGGTCGACGCTTCCGGCGTGATGTCCGACTTATCCCAGTCGAAGAACACGATGTACGGACCCT
>JASGGD010000061.1:0-24254 GCA_047605225.1 Novosphingobium sp. | reverse complement strand
GGAGAAAGTGTGGTTCAGCCCTCCCGCTTGCGGGAGGGCCGGGAGGCTTGGTCCGAAGGGCCTAGCCGGACGGGGTGGGCCTTACAGCCGCGCCAGCATCTGCAGCGATGCGCTGAAGTAATCGCTGTCCAGCACCGGCGGCGTGGTCGAGCCGATCAGTCGCGCCGCGATCGCCGCGCCGCCGCTGGAGAGCGCATAGTTCGCCTCCTCGCCGGTCACCACGTCGACCCACGCCGGGATCGAGCGGTGCTGTGCGATCCGCGAACGCCACCAGTCCGCCACCGGCTGCACCAGAGTGGAGCGCCCGCCGACCGCCGCATAGAGCGGAATGCGGATCGCGTCGTAGCCGAAGCGCGGCGGCTTGCCGACCGCAGGGGCGACGGCATTGTAACCGCTCACCGCCACCCAGTCGCTCGGCAGCGCATGCATGCCGAAGCGCGAGAGCGTGGTGATCGCCTCGCAGTCGCGGATCACGCCGCCCCAGGTCGCGGCGCCGTCCACCTTGGCGAACTGGTCGAGCGCGGGCCAGACGAAGTACGAGGGGTTGAGCGTCACTTGCGCGTTCTCGGCGAAGCCGACGATGCCCGGCAGCAACAGTTCGCGCCCGAACCGCGAGATCACGCAGTGTTCGCGGATGGCCTTGCGGACCTCGCGCGCGCGGTCGCTCCACTCGGAACGCTTCCACCGCTGCCCGGCAAGCGCCAGAGCCCAGGCGATGACGAGGTCACCGTCCGTCGCGTTGTTCGGATCGGAGACCGGCACCGCCGCCGTGGGATCGTACTTCCACGAATGGAGCGCCATGTCCTCGCGCCCCAGCGTGTCCTGCGTCCACTTGGCGATGCGCTCGAAAGCCTCGCGGTCCCCGGCGCGCAGGGCCAGGATCATGCCGTAGCTCTGGCCCTCGGAGTGGCTGATGCGGCCGTTCCCGGTGTCCACGACGCGGCCCTCGGGCGCGACGAAGCGGTCGCGCCACTGGGTCCAGAGCGGGTCGTTGACCTGCTGGGCACGGCCCTGACTGGGAGCGGTATTGCAGGCGGCGGTGAAGGCCATCAGTGCCCCCAGCGAAAACGTGCGACGATCGACCTTCGGCCGGAATAGGGAATCAGCGGCCATGACGAAGCTCGAGCGTGTCCCCTTTCCATTCCGCGGTTGTGCGTAGCGCCGGTCCGCTGCCGAGGACGCGGAACCAGCTGTCGTAGGCGCCTTCCAGCACGCCGAGCAGCATGCGCGCCCAGTGGCCCGCGCGGTCGGGTGCGATCTCGGTCGGCAGGTCGCGGTGGCGCACGACGATGGCGTCACGGCCGACCGCCAGCTCGATCTCGCCCCAGTCCAGCGCCTGCCAGAACGTGTTGATCCGCGCGCAGAGCACCGAGGCATCGTTCACGCCGTCGAGCGGTTCCAGCGCGGCCATGCGGCGGCCGATGGCGAGGAAGAAGCCGTGGGCCTGCTCCTCCGGAATCCCCTCGGACACTTCCGAGGCGGTGGCGATCGCCAACAGCGCGAGGCCGCCGACGGCATTGTCCGAAGGCCCGCTGCGGGGCTGGGGAAAGGCCTGCATCTTCATTTACCGGTGCTCCCGAAGCTCTGCCGCACCCCGAGGATGGAGCGGAACTCGTCATAACTGCCGAAGGTGTTGTACCCCAGTTCGCCGCCGATGCGGGTATTGGGCGTGATCTTGTAATAGAGCGAGCCCTGCGCCGAAAGCGCGAAGCCGGTCTTGCTCAGGCTGTCGAAGTACGAGCGCACGTCCGAATTCTCGGCCTTGAGCGCGTCCAGTTCGGCCTGCGCGGTGGGGTCGAGCGGATAGATCGCGGTCTGGTCTTCCTTGTAGCTCTGGAAGCCGGGCGTGAACGAGGCCGCCACGTCCCAGCGCTCGTCGTTCATGGTGTAGTTCACCGGGAAGCCGACCGAGATGAAGTTCTGCGGGCTGAAGTAGCCGCCGTTGCCGAAGGTGAAGTAGTTCTGGCTCTTGTCGTAGGCCTGATAGTTCACGTTGAGGCCGACGGTAACGCGCGAGTTGCGGCCCTTGTACGCTTCCAGATAGCCGCCGACGTTGGCTTCGACGCCGTCGTTGTCAGGCACGTTCTCGCCGCGCAGGCGGTAGTAGCGCGCCTCGCCGTAGACGCCCGAGCCGTTCTCGTCGTAGCTGAGGCCGAGGCCGCCTGCGGTGCGCATGACCTGCCCCCAGCGCTCGCCCGTGACGGGGTCGCGGGTACCGGCATAGGAGATCACCGAATCTGTCACCGGCTTCTGCTCGATGAAGGCCGTGGCGCGCACGTTCGGGCTCAGCTTGGGGGTCACGGCGGCGCGGCCTGCGAACTTGGTCTTGCCCATGCCGATGGGGGTGGTGCCGCCTTCGAGCTGGACCCAGTCGTTCTCGTAGCCTGCCGACAGCGCGACGCCCGAACCGTTCTGGGTATCGGCATTGACGAGCGCGGATGCTTCCTCGTCGACGATGGCCTGAGCCTCGATCGTGGCGTTGCGGCCGAAGCGGGCAAGGCCCGAACCGGTCGGACGGCCGGAATCCACGACGACGGCCTCGGCCTTGGCGAAGACGCGGCCACCGGCGGCACCGGTCGAGAACTTGGCCGAACCCTTGATCTCGTCCAGCTTTGACAGGCCCGTCTCGCCCGAGCGACCACGATAGCCGGTCTGGACGTCGACGCGCGGGCCGGTGTCCTGCGCCAGCTGGTCGATCTGCGACTGGATCTGCGTCATCACCGGGTCGCCCGCATAGGCGACCGGGACTTGCGGGCCGTCATAGCCGGGCGCGCTGGCAGGCGCCGCCCATGCCGCCGCCGGTGCGGCCGATCCGACCGGCGAGGCATAGCGGTCGGGAGCGGAATAGCTGGCCTGCGGGGCTTGTGCTCCGGCGAACCCGCCAAAGCCGCTCTGGCCGGTGCCGAGGCCGGTGCCGAGACCAACGGGCGCGGCGCCGAAAGCGCTCGCCTGCTGGGGCGCGGCATAGCCGAAGCCGCTCTGCTGGGCCTGCTGCGGGTAGGCGGCCGGAAGGCGCGTACCGCTGCCGAGCGCGAAGGGGTTCACCTGCTGCGGAGCCGCCTGCGTCTGGTTGCGGAACGGGTTCGCGCCGCCTGCGGTGCTCATGCCCGCGAAGGGATTGCCGCCCATCGCCACGCCGCCGCTCTGGCGCGCATAGAGAGCGCGGGCGTCCTTGAGCATCGCCACGGCCGCGCGGTCGTTGCCCCGCGCGCGCTCGACGTTGGCGAGGGCCATGCGGACCTGATAGTCCTGCCCATAGAGGCGCAGCACCTGCCTCTGCGCCTGTTCCGACAGATCGCGGTCGCCCGCGCCCTGCGCGGTGTCGGCAAGCCCGAGCAGCGCGTCCTTGTCGTTGGGCTTGCGCGCCAGCACCAGTTGGTAGGTCTGCGCCGCCTTCGCGGGCATCCCGCCGGTCTGGTAGAGGCGGGCGAGGCCGGACATGATCTCGGTATTGTCAGGCGCGGCGCCGTAGGCCTGCTGGAGAATGTCGAAGCTTTCGGCATAGCGCCCGCCAAGGCGGGCCTCGTCCGCCTGACCGACCATCATGCCCGCGCTGATGCGCGCATAAGCCTTCTGCCCCTCGGCGCTGGAACCCGCCAGCTGCGAGGCGCGTGCGAGCGCCTGCTGGGCAAGGTCGCTGCGGCCGGTGCGGGTGAGGACGCCGATCAGGCCCTCGTAGTCGGCGATGTTGTCGATGCGGCCCGTCGCAGCATTGGCGGCGACTTCGGCCGCCCCTTGCGTGTCGCCGAGGTCGAACAGCGCATTGGCGACGGCGGCCTGCTTGCCCGCCGGGATCGAGGCCATCGCGCCGAGCTGGCGCAGCCCGCCCACGGCCTGCGCGCCCTGCCCGCTGGCCGCCATAGCCTTGGCGCGGGCGATCGCGGCGTCGGTCTTCACGCTGAGCGCCAGATTGCGCATCGGCGCGGTGCGCTGCGTCTCCGGGATCATCGAGATCAGGCGGTCCGCCTCGGTCGAGCGGCCAAGGTCGTTGTTGAGCAGCGCGGCGGCGTAGAGCGAGTCCGCATTGCCGCTGGTCGCCAGCGAGCGAATCAGCGATTCCGCCTCGGGCACGCGGCCGCGCTCGATCTGGAACTGCGCGAATTCGTAGCGAATCCACGGATCGCTGGGATCGATGACGAGGCCCTGCTGGAATTCGCGCACGGCGCCAAAGTCGTCGCCACGCTCTGCAGCGGCGAGCGCACGGCCCCGCGCGGCGCGCAGCTGCAGGCGCTTGTCGTCGGCAGCGGTGCCGCCCTGCGCGGCCTGACGGTAGAGGTCGGCGGCGTCGGCATAGCGGCCCTGACGCTCGTAGATGTCGGCCAGCAGTTCGAGCGCCGGGCCGGGTTCCTTGTAGCCCGAGCGCGCCAGCTGTTCGGCGCGGCTCTGCGCTTCGGCGAGGCGGTTCTGGGCGATCAGGCCCTTGGTCTCGTCCACGCCCGCGAAGAAGCGCGCGGCGGACAGCCCCTCTGCCCACTGGCTGGCCTTGCCGTTGGCGGAGGCCTGTTCAAGCAGGCTGGCCGCTTCGGCGAACTGCCCTTCGCGCAGTCGCACGAGGCCGAGACCGCCGAGTGCGTCAGGATCGCGGCGGTTGACGCCGAGCGCGCGCTGGAACTGCGAGGCGGCCGAGGCAAGGTTGCCGTCGTTCAGCGCATCGAAGCCCGAGACGCGGGCACGACCGGCGCGGTCGGCGGCCGAGACGGGGGCGGTTGTCGGGGTCGGCGCAGGCGTGGGCTTGGGCGCTGCGGCGCGGGCGGGAGCCGGAGCGGGCTTGGCTACAGGCGCAGGCTTCGCTGCGGCAGGCTTGGCCACCGGCTTCGGCGCGGGCTTGGGAGCGGCAGGCTTGGGTGCCTGCGCCGAAGCCTTGAGCGCCGGGTTGTTCGGATCGAGAGCGCGGGCGCGCTTTAGAGCCTGCTGAGCCAGATCCTCGCGCCCCTTCGAGCGCCAGTACTGGGCCTGCTTCACCAGCGCCTCGACGCCCGCGCTCTGCGCCTCGGCCACTGCGGGCAGAGCCACAGCGGTCGACAGCAGCAGGGCGGCACCCAGCTTGGAAGTACGCGAAATCGTCATGCGTGGTCGTCCTGGCGCGCGAGGCGCTTCTGGGCCTGTCGGCGGAAGAAGAGGTAGGCAGGTCCGGCAAGGGCCAGCGCCAGCAGCAGCGTGAACACGCCGAGCATCATCGGACGCTGGCTGACGTAGTAGGCCAGCTTCATCCAGATCGGCAGCGAGCCGACCCAATAACGGTTGGACAGCGCGAAGCTGGTCATGCCGTCACCGCGCGTCACCGCAAGGTCGCCCTGGATCGAGGCGTTGACCTTGACGTCGGCCATGCCGTCCACCAGCGCGGGAAGCGCCGAGCCGTCGTCCGACAGCAGCGCGACGACCGTGCGGTCCGAGGCGTAGGGCGACTGGAAGCTGACGATGCCGGAGAACCCTTGCGCATTGTAGACCACCGGGGCGGCGGCCATCGGGTCGTTCTCCTGCGAGCCGCCGAACAGCGCGGTCACGTACTGCAGCGGCGAACGCTCGGACACGCGCAGGCGGCCGTTCTCGTAGCGGACGGGCGCATCGGCGAACATGTCCGCCTCGGCCAGAGCGGTGCCGCCGATGACCAGCACGTCCTGGCTAGCGAGTGCGTCACCGTCAATCGTCGAAGTCACCGTCACTGCCGTCACCGGAACGCCGGTCGAGTCGCCGAAGCGGCCCATCAGCGTCAGGAACGCCTGCACCGAGGCCATCGACGGGTTGGGCGCGACAACCACGGTGGTCTGCGCGAGGTCGGGGCTGGCAGTGAAGGGGAAACCGGCGCCCGCGAACGTCGCGAGGTCGGGCATCATGATCGCGTGATAGGCGCTGGTGAGATCGATCGTGCTCTTAGGATCGACCGAGACGCGCACGTTGTCCGGCAGGGTGCCGGTGCACTTCTTCTTGTCGGCGATGAGCAGGTTGTAGTCGTAAGTCAGCTCGTTCTGGCCGAACAGGTTGTAGCGCGGCAGCGTGACGGTGGCGTTGGAGTCCGCGCTCTTCGCGCCGGTCCCGCCGAACAGCTGGCTCCACCAGGCAGCGCCGAGCGGCAGCGTCTTGAGGTACTGGCCGTTGATCGAGACGTCGAGGCGCGACGCGCGCTTGTCCAGCCACTGCGCGACCGGGTAGCGGTAGCCGAGGTTCAGCTTGCCACCTTCGCGCGGCCAGAAGAACAGGTCGGGCGCGACGCGGAAGCGGGTGGTCAGCGGGCCGGGCGGGATGCCCATGCCCTGCAGCGCGTAAGGCTCCATGATCGAACCGAGTTCGACCGGCTTGTCGGTGGTCAGCCAGCGCACCGCGCCGTAGCGCGGCCATGCCGGGATGCGAACGCCGTCGAAGCTCATGCGCTGGCCGCCGAACACGCCGCGACCCAGCGCGACGGCGGCGGCAGCGATGCGCAGGTCCTCGTCGTTGCGGCCCATGATGACGAGCAGGGTGCCGTTGGGATCGTTCGGGTTGCGCACTGCGGCAGCAACAGGGCCTCCGGCAGGTGCGATGTCGAGGCCGGGGATGACCTGCGTGCCCTTGAGGAACACGATGGCGTTGCCGCGCGGGATCGAGCCGACGACCGGCTGGAAGCTGAAACCGCGATAGCTGGCGAGCGAGCCGAGCCAGCTGGCGGTGGCGGCGGCGGCCTGAAGCTCACCGGCGCGCGGCTGTGTGGCGAAGACGAAGGGCATGCGCAGCGGCACGTTCTGGCCCTTGTCGAAGAACGGCAGCGGCAGGCGCGACAGGTCCGGGCCGAAGGTCAGCGGCTGGTAGCTGAAATCGAACCACGAACGGGTGTTCGAGATGTTCGCCCAGAGCGAGGAATGGAACGGGTCCTCGCAGTCGCGCGCATAGTGGCCGATCAGGCGCAGGTTGAGCTGGTTGTCGCCCGGCAGCAGCAGCGCCGGGTTCACCGGGATTTCCATCACCTGCCCGGCCGCATTGGCGCGGGTCAGCGGCACCGTCTGCGCGACTTCACCGTTGACGATGACCACCAACTGGCTGAGGTCGTCCAGCATCGAGGGCGACCAAGCCATCTGCAGGCGCAGCACGGCGCCGGTGGCGATGCGATCCTGGCGCATGCCGAAGGGGATGCCCATTTCGCCCTGCGTGCCGCGCAGGCGGATCGGCTGGGAGACGCGCAAGTCCTTGAGGGTCAGGCGCTCCGACATGCCGCCGGTGTTGGCGGCCGCTGGAGTGGCAGCAGACGCGGCCGTCTCGGGTGCCTTGGCCGTCGGTTGGGCATGAACCTCGGAAGTGCCGAAGAACAGGCCCGCCGCGCCGAGGGCGAGCGCACCGGCCAGCATCGCGGCCTTGGCGAGCGGCATGCCCTTGTTCTTGGGGTCGTTCTTCTCGGCTTCCTTGGCGGCCTTGGCCATCGCGGCGCGCTTGGCGGCGTTGGCGGCCTTCATCTGGCGACGTTCGGCGAAATTCAGACGCAGCAGGCGCTTCAATGTCAGCATGTCCACCCTAAGAATGTCACCGAAGGAACGGGCCGTGCCGACCATGGCCGGCGGGCCCCACGGCTGCCACGCATCGGCACGGCCCATGACGGCGCGCACCAGATGGCGACCGGCGAGAATGTCGAGCTTTTCAAAGCGCACGTAGGAATTGCGCTGGTTCGTACGCATCGTCGTGACCGGGATCGACAGGACCTCGTCACCCATCGCCATCGTAATGTGGCTGACGGTGCGGTCCTTGGTCGGCAGTTCCTCGGGCAGGCAGAGCGCCGCGCCGCCCATCGAGATGTCGATGGTCTCGGCCGGGACCGTGTGGCCCGAGGCGAGGTAGGCGGTGACCGGCAGCTGCACCGGGATACGGATGTCCACGCGCTCCTGCCGCGTCTCACGCGCAACCGATACGGCGGCGAGCAGGATCGCAAGGCTGAACAGCGCCCACGCCACGTTCAGCACCAGCGTATCGGTCTGGATGTTGAACATGTAGGGGAAGAACGCCCATTTCACGACCGCCATGGTGATCCCCAGGATCACGAAGCCGATGCAGATCAGGTGCGGCTTGACGATCGCCCAGTCGAAGTAGGTCTGGTCGAGCAGCGAGCCCTTGTCGGTCACGTTGAACTTGCCCTTGCGCGGCTGGAACCAGGTCATGACCGTCGGCTTGACGAGGTGGAAGGCAAGGATCGTCTCGTAGACTTCGCCCCAGTACGGACGGCGCCAGCCGCCTTGCGTCTTCTCGTTGGCGACCGACGAGCAGAACAGGTGCGGCAGCGCATAGGCGAAGATCAGCCCAGCCGAGGCCTGGATGATGTTCTGGCCGAAGATCAGGTACGCGAGCGGGCTGGTCAGGAACACGATGCGCGGCACCGGATACTGGAAGTGCATCATCGCGTTGAGGTAGCAGAGGCGCTGCTGCCAGGTCAGGCCGCGTCCGAGCAGCGGATTGTCGATGCGCAGGATCTGCGTCATGCCCCGCGCCCAGCGGATGCGCTGGCCGACGTGGAGGACGAGGCGCTCGGTGGCGAGGCCGGCGGACAGGCGCGCCGAGATGTACGCGGTGTTCCAGCCGGTGCGCTGCAGCTTGAGCGCGGTGTGCGCGTCCTCGGTCACGGTCTCGCCCGCGAAACCGTTGGTTTCCATGAGCGCTTCACGGCGAATGATCGCGCACGAACCGCAGAAGAAGGTGGCGTTCCACAAGTCGTTGCCGCCCTGTACCGGGCCGTAGAACAGGTCGCCCTCGCCCGGCATGTCGCCCATCGTCTGCGCAAGGTTACGCTGGACGGGGTCGGGCGAATACATGTGGTGCGGGGTCTGCAGCAGCGCCAGGCGCGGGTCCTGCTGGAACCAGCCGACGGTCAGCTGCAGGAAGGCGCGGGTCGGAACGTGGTCGCAGTCGAAGATCGCGATCAGTTCGCCGTCGGTCTTCTTCATCGCCGCGTTCAGGTTGCCCGCCTTGGCGTGCAGGTTGTTGTCGCGGGTGATGTAACCGCAGCCCGCTTCCTTGGCGAAGGCGCGGAAATCGGGACGCTTGCCGTCGTCGAGGATGAACACGCGGTAGCGGTCGACCGGGTAGTCGAGGTCCATCGCCGCGAAGACCGTGTTGCGCACGATCTCGAGGCTCTCGTTGTAGGTCGGGATGTAGATGTCGACGGTGGGCCAGGTGTCCGGCTCGCCCTCGGGCTCGATCACCGGGCGGTCCAGAGGCCAGGTGGTCTGCAGGAAGCCCAGCAGCAGGATGACCCAGGCATAGAGTTCCGCGAGATAGAGCACGCCGCCGAACAGGAATTCGAGCGGGGTGTTGAACTCGATCGTCTGCGTCGTGCGCCAGAACAGGTAGCGGGTCGAGACCAGCACCGCGAGGATGCCGAGCGCGACCGCGCCCATGCGGCCCTTGATCCGGCGCATGACGAGTGCGCCCGCCATCGTGACGCCCGCGCAGACCCACTGCGCGGTGCCGTCGAGCGGCACGCCGATCACCACGGCGGCGATCCCGATGATCACCGCGACGGAGGCATAGCGGGCGAGCCGGTTATCCAGCACGCGGGCGGCCAGTTTCTCGATCATGCGGCGCGGCTCGACGAGGAAGAGGGATTGGAGCCACGCGCCACCCACGGGCGGCCGGGCGTCTCGAGCGCGGGGACCAGCGCGGTGCCGATCGCCTTCACGTCGGCGAGCGCGGCGCTCGACGGTGCATACTTGGCGAGCGGCTGGAGCATCGCGATCGCTTCGGGCACCGATTCGTCGAGCCGGATGCGGCCGAGCAGGCGCTGCCCCACCAGTTCGCGGATGAACGCCGAGGAGTGGCGCGAGAGGCGGCGCGTCTCATCCAGCGCGTTGATCACGAAGCTGGTGGAGGCGATGTTCTCGGGGCTCGCCTCGTCAAGCACCTGCGGCATGAGCGCAAGGGTGTCGGGCGCGGCGTTGATGACGCAGACGTTGGCGCTGGCGTGCGGCACGACGCGGCGGGCGAAGGCGAACTCGCTGGCGGGCACGTCGATGACCATGACCTTGTCCTGCCCGGTCTCCAGGAAACCGAGGTCGCGCAGGGCGGGGACGAAGTCGTTGTCCTCGGGCGCGGTGGTCAGGCTGCGCAGGTCGATACCCGCGACCAGCACCGCGTCCTCCGCAGGGGCGAACAGCGAGGGCAGCGACATCGCAGGCTGCAGGCCGAAGTGCAGCGGCATGGTATCGCGCCTGGCGGTCGTCAGCACGGTGACGTCGGCACCCGCTTCGGACAGGGCCATCGCGATGTGCGCGGCGGTGAAGGTGGTTCCGGCGCCGCCCTTGAGGCCGTGGGTTACGATGACGGGCATCAGATCTTCCCCTGCGATCCGAGGTCGGACAAGTGACGGAGCATGGCGCGCACGTCCTGCTGCTGCGAACCGCCGCGCCGGTCGGACGGGGCGCTGGCAGGGGTGCCGTTGCCATAGCGGCTGAACAGGGAACTCAGGCTCTCGCCGGAATAGGTCTCGACCACTTCGGCGGGTGTCGGTTCGGGCGTGGCCGCCACGGTGGCCTCCGCCTGATCGATCGCCTGCAGACGCGGATCGCGTAGCAGCGCTTCGAGGATCGGCCACAATTCCAGCTCGCTGAAACGATCTTCGAATTCCTTGTAGGCGAAGTCGTTCTTGCCCAGCCGGTCGAGCAGATTTCTGGCATCGATGCGCATAAGAACCCCTGTATGAACACGTAAATTCTGCACAAAGAATGGTTAAGAAACCGTATGTGGCAGCTAACGCATCATCGATTCCCCCACCTGCAAGGCGGGGAAAGGTGCCATTCCGGCAACAGTGTTGCGCAAAACAGGCGGGAGAGGGGCTCAGTCGGTGCAATCCTTTGCAGATTAACCATGTCTTATAACCGCTGAATTGCCCGCGCCAACACATGATTCGGGGAAAATACGCATTGTTCTGGAGGGCACTGCGGCAAGGTTTTCAGAGCTATAGCAGCAGCGCCACAGCCGGGCGGTTGCTCCGGTTAACTATCCCGGAAGGATCCCCCGACGATGCCGGAGCCAAGTCCCGCGACCGATGCCCCGGCGCCCGCGATCATGAGCGTCGATACCCTGCCCGCTCCCGATTCGCTGGACGGCGACCGCCGTTTCGCCCGCGAACGGGTGGAAATGCTCGCCCGATTCCGCCGTGATCTGGCCAGCCATACCATCGTCCTCAAGGACCTGACCCCGCTCGGCGCGCGAATCGAAAGCGTCGGCCCGCTGGAGATGGACGAGGTGATCACCCTCACCCTGCCCGAATGCCGCCCGATGATCGCCTTCGTCGCATGGACCAACGGCACCGGCGCCGGGCTGGAGTTCGTGCATCCGCTGCCCGGCGATCTTTTCTCCGAACTCGTCGCACAGTACGGCCTCAGCACCGAGGACCCTGCGCGGGCCTGATCAGCCGACCGCCGGTTCCAGCAATCGCAAGGTCCCGGCATCGGCGTCGATCTCGGCCATCGCGCCTTCGGGCACGCTGATCTGGCCGCCGACGTGACCGATCATCAACCCCTGAAACGCCGGCACGCCGAGCGAGGCGAATCGCTGGTCGAGAACTTCGTAGACGGTGAAGTTGGAGAAGCCGCCGTCGTGGTTCTCGCAATGAGTGCATTGCCCGAAGACCACGCCCGCCAGCCGGTCCAGAAGCCCCGCCAGCGCCAGTTGTGTAAGCATCCGGTCTATGCGGTACTCCGCCTCGTTGGTCTCTTCCAGAAACAGGATCGCGCCGTCGAAGTCGGGCAGATAGGGCGTTCCCACCAGCGCGCTGAGCACCGCGAGATTGCCGCCGATCAGCCGCCCCCGCGCCTTGCCGCCCCGAAAGGTTCTCACCGCCGGTCCGCGCCCGCCAAGGTTCGGCCCGGCATAGCTCGGCACCGCATAAGTCGGCATTGCCCCCTCGAAGGCCAGCTGGCGGAACGACTCCCACGAAGCAGGCGACCACGAAGTCGCGGCGGTAGGGCCATGGATCGAGATCACCCCGGCCCGCGCCAGTGCGAGGCACAGCGCGGTATTGTCGCTGAAACCGGTGAACAGCTTGGGGCTCTTGCGGATCGCCGCGAAGTCCAGCAGCGGCAGCAGCCGCGCCGAGCCCCAGCCGCCGCGTACCGCCATGATCGCACGCACGCCCTCGTCCGCGAACATCGCATTGAGATCGCCCGCACGCGCGGCGTCGGAGCCCGCCAGATAGCCCTCGCGCGCTGTCAGGTGCGGGGCGAAGCGGGGCTCCAGCCCCATCGCCCGCACCGTCGTGCCGATCTCGTCGAGGCCGAAGCGGTCGGCCACGAAGCCCGCCGGAGCGACCAGCCCCAGCACATCGCCGTTGCGCAGGCGCGGCGGGCGCACCATATCGTGAACCTGAGCAGGCGGAGCCGCCAGCGCCCGCAATGCCGGAAGCGCGAGAGCCCCGCCTCCAATCCCAAGCAGGGCTGCGCGTCGCGTGAAGGCCGATCCGTTCATCATGCCCGCAGCCTAGTTCCTGTACGAATGCGTGCAACAGTGCGCACACATATCCGTTCTCGACGCGGCCCCCGCGTCATGCCTAAGATGAGCCAATGACTGAAAAAGAAGACAAAGACCTCACCGAACGCCGTTTCTACAAGGCCGAACAGGAAGCCGGTTTCGCCGAGCAGCAGGCCGACACCATCCAGACCGGGCACCCCGCCTACCAGCTAGCCTTCCGCGATACCGAATTCCTCCTGCGCGACGAATTGCGCCCGGTGCGCTTCCAGCTCGAACTGCTCAAGCCCGAGATGCTGCTGGAGGAAGCCAACATCGGCTCGACGCTGGTAATGTACGGCTCCGCCCGCATCCCCTCGCCCGACAAGGCCGATGCGGTGCGCGCCGCCGCCGTCACCGAGGAACAGAAGAAGGTCGCCGATCGCCTTGCCGACAAGGCGAAGTATTACGAGGAAGCCCGCAAGCTCGCCCGCCTCGCCAGCCAGTGCGCCATCGTCGAGAAGGGCATGCGCCAGTTCGTGGTCTGCTCGGGCGGCGGTCCGTCGATCATGGAAGCGGCCAACCGCGGTGCGGCGGAAGTCGGCGCGGAATCCCTCGGTCTCAACATCGTGCTGCCGCATGAGCAGGCGCCCAACCGCTATGTGACGCCGCGCCTCTCGTTCCAGTTCCACTACTTCGCGCTGCGCAAGATGCACTTCCTGCTGCGCGCCCGCGCGGTGGCGGTGTTCCCCGGCGGCTTCGGCACGTTCGACGAGTTCTTCGAACTGCTGACGCTGATCCAGACCGGCAAGATGAAGCCAATCCCGATCCTGCTCTACGGCCGCGAGTTCTGGGAGCGCGTCGTCAATTTCGAGGCGCTGGCCGAGGAAGGCGTGATCAACGCGAAGGATCTCTCGCTGTTCCGCTGGTGCGAGACCGCCGAGGAAGGCTGGAGCCATGTTCAGCAGTTCTACGATCTCGACTGCGGATGATGGTCGTTCGAAAAATCCGAACACAATAAGCGAACTTATCCGAGTGCCTTGAACGGACGATTCGGTGCATCTGCGTGCTCACACCGAGCCTCCGCAGGACACCCGCCATGAGCCAGATCATCGAACCCCTGAACGACCGCGCCCGCGCTTTTGCGGACTTCGCCCAGCCCGTGATCGTGGCGCTCAGCACCGCCGGTCTTACCGGCGGTGCGATGGCGGCGGTGGGGCTGCTGGCGGATACCGCGCTGCGCCGTCGTTCGCGGCTGAATTGAAGAAGAAGAAGAGCCCACCCCCGGCCCCTCCCGCAAGCGGGAGGGGAGAAACGACGTAACGCCCTCCCGTTTACGGGAGGGCCGGGAGGCTTGAGAGCGTAGCGAACTAGCCGGACGGGGTGGGAAGCTTAACGAACCGCGTGGTGCCCCATCGGCCCATGCCCTTCGCCAAAGCCCGGCGCCGCCAGCAGCGCCGCGCGCACGAAGTCCCGCGCATCCTCAATCGCCTCGACCAGTGGAGCGCCCTGCCCCAGGAACGTCGCGATGGCGCTCGACAGGGTGCAGCCGGTACCGTGGGTATGGCGGGTATCGACGCGTGGCGCGGTCCAGATCACCGGCTCCTGACCCGGCAGGACCAGCCGGTCCTCCACCACATCGCCCGGCGCGTCGCCGCCCTTGGCGATATAGGCGATGCCTTTGGCCGCAAGCGCCGCGTCCCCGCCCAGTGCAGCGAGTTCATCGAAGTTGGGTGTGGTCAGGCACGCTAGCCCCATGAGCCGCTCGAACGCCGCGATCGTCGTGGCGTCCGCCAGCACCGAACCGGCGGTCGAGACCATGACCGGATCAAAGATCACCGGCACGCCCAGCCCTTCCAGCCGATCGGCGACGACACCGGCGATCTCGGCGCTGCCGAGCATGCCGATCTTCACCGCGTCGACGCCGATGTCGCTGACGCAGGCATCGATCTGCGCAGCGACCATTGCGGCGGACATCTTCGCAACCTCGGTGACGCCCTTGGTGTTCTGCGCGGTGATCGCGGTGATCGCGGTCATGGCATAGCCGCCGAGCAGGGTGATGGTCTTGATGTCGGCCTGGATGCCGGCACCGCCCGAGCTGTCCGACCCGGCGATGGAAAGAATGCGAGGAGGCTGGTTCATGACCGGGCTCCTTACCCGGTCAACGCACCCCGAGTCGAGTAACAGCGTTGAGTATCAGCCCTGATAATGCCGTACCTTGGACGGCGGTGCGGAATCGTGGTGGCGCTTGGCCCGCGTCGGCCGGTCGACGATTTCGCCGCCGCAGTTGGGGCACATCTCGTCCAGCGCATCGGCGCACTCGGCGCAATAGGTGCACTCGAACGAGCAGATGAAGGCGCCGGGGGCCTCCGCGGGAAGGTCGGTGCCGCAGCGTTCGCAGTCGGGGCGCATTTCCAGGGACATCAGGCGGCGGCCTTCTCAACGGCGTGACAGATCGAGGCGACGGCGGCCTCCACTTCGCCCGCATCGTCGCCCTCGACCATGACGCGGATCACCGGTTCGGTGCCCGACGGGCGGATGACGAGGCGGCCGCGCCCATCGAGCGAGGCTTCGGCATCGGCGATGGCAGCCTTGACGCTGGCGGCCTCAAGCGGCTTGCCCCCGCCGAAGCGGACATTGCGCAGCAGTTGCGGGACGGGATCGAAGAGGTGCAGCAACTCGCTCGCCCGCTTGCCCGACTGGACGAGCGCCGAGAGCACCTGAAGCGCCGCGACGGTGCCATCGCCGGTAGTGGCATGGTCAAGCAGGATCATGTGGCCTGATTGTTCGCCGCCGACATTGAAGCCGCCCGTACGCATGCGCTCCAGCACATGGCGGTCACCGACAGCGGTGCGTTCCAGCGACAGGCCCTGACCGCCCAGATAGCGCTCAAGGCCGAGGTTCGACATGACCGTCGCCACCACGCCGCCGCCGCGCAGCTCGCCGCGCGCAGCCAGCTGGCTGCCGATCAGCGCCATGATCTGGTCGCCGTCGACGGTCTGGCCCTTCTCGTCCACGACGATCAGCCGGTCCGCGTCGCCATCCAGCGCAATTCCGATGTCGGCGCCGGACGAAACCACGGTTTCCTGCAGCAATTCGACATGGGTGGAGCCGCAACGCTCGTTGATGTTCTTGCCGTTGGGCGTGACGCCGACCGCGACGATCTCCGCCCCCAGTTCCCAGAAGGCCGACGGAGCGACCTGATAGGCCGCGCCATTGGCGCAATCGACCGCGATCTTCAGCCCGTCGAGCCGCACGGTGCTGGGCAGAGATGCCTTCACGGCGTGGATATAGCGCCCGCGTGCGTCCTCCACGCGGCGGGCACGACCGATCTCGGGCGAGGGCGCAAGGGCCAGATCCTCGCCCACCAGCATCGCCTCGATCGCCAGTTCGTCCTCATCGGAGAGCTTGAAGCCGTCGGGACCGAACAGCTTGATGCCGTTGTCCTCGTAAGGGTTGTGGCTGGCCGAGATCATCACGCCCACGTCAGCGCGCAGTTCGCGGGTCAGCAGCGCCACCGCCGGGGTCGGCATCGGGCCGAGCAGCACGACGTCCATGCCGACGCTGGTGAAGCCCGCGACCATCGCGTTCTCCAGCATGTAGCCCGACAGGCGCGTGTCCTTGCCGATCACCACGCGGTGGCGGTGCGTGCCGCGCAGGAAGCGCGCGCCGGCAGCCTGCCCGACCTTCATGGCCATGGCGGCGGTCATCGCGCCCTGATTGGTGCGGCCACGGATGCCGTCGGTGCCGAAGAACTGCTTACCCATTACCTGTCCTCTTGCGCGCAAAATCCGAATCTCTCGCCTGCGCTGTGCAACCGGAGGCGTTACCGCCCTCTGAACGCTGCCTTACAGACAGTTTAGGTTGTCGTCGAATGGCGTTTCTTCCTCTCGCCCCGGAGTTGAGCAACGCCAAATTGCCAAGCGCATCGGCCCCGCCTATCTGTCGAGCCGCATGACCTCCCCCGATCCCGCTCCCTCCGGCGCCTCGCGCATCCCCGAAATCCGCGTGCCCGGCGCCTTGACCCTGATCGGCCTCGTCGCCGGGCTCGTCATCGGGCTGCTGATCGCCGGAAAGCCGATTGCGGACACCGCGCTGAAAGTGACCGGACCGATCGGCTCGCTGTGGCTGCAGGGCCTGCAGATGACCATCCTGCCGCTCGTCGCGGGGCTGCTGTTCTCCGGCATCGTCGAGACCGTCGCCGCCGCGAGCGCGGGAGCCATGGCGCGCCGTACGCTGGGCATCATCGTCGGTTTCCTGGCATTCAGCGCTATCCTTGGCGCAGTGGCGATGCCGCTGCTGCTCGAACTCTTCCCGGTGCCCGCAGGTGTCAGTTTCCCGCACGGCGCCGATCCGGGCAAAGTGCCGGGAATCTCGGAATTCCTCGCCTCGCTGCTGCCCGACAACGTCATCTCGGCGGCAGCGGCAAGCGCCATGCTGCCGGTGATCGTCTTCGTGGGTCTCTTCGCGCTGGCCTCCACCCGCCTTGCCGACGAGCCACGCCGCGCCCTTGCCGTGCTGTTCGAGGCGCTGGCAGGCGCAATGATGGTGGTGATCGGCTGGGTACTGATGCTCGCCCCGATCGGCGTCTTCGCGCTCGGCCTGACGCTGGGCGTGCGCAGCGGCGGCGCGGCGCTGGGAGCACTGGCGCATTACATCCTGCTCGTCGTCGCGGTAGGAACCGTCGTGATGATCGCGGGCTACGTTATCGCAGTGATCGGCGGAAAGCGCAGCCTGCCCGCCTTCGCCGCCGCGATGCTGCCTGCGCAAGTCGTCGCCATTTCCACGCAATCCTCGATCGCGACCGTGCCCGCCATGCTGGCATCCAGCCGCAAGCTGGGCGTATCCTCGACGACCTCGGAGTTCGTGCTGCCGCTCGCCGTCACGCTGTTCCGCGCGACGGGCCCGGCGATGAACATGGCGGTCGCGGTCTATGCCGCAAAGCTCGCAGGGCTCGAACTGACGACCGGAGCGCTCGCCGCCGGTGCCTTCGTCGCTTTCGCCACCACCTTCGGCGCCGTCTCCTTGCCCGGCACGATCAGTTTCGTCTCGTCGATCGGCCCGATCGCGGCGGCCATGGGCGTGCCTCTCTGGCCGTTGGGCGTGCTCGTCGCGGTGGAAGTGCTGCCCGATCTGATGCGCACGATCGGCAATGTCACGATGGACGTGGCGGTTGCCGCAGCCGTCGATGCGGGGATCGACGAGCAACCGGCAACGGCTGAAACCATCCACTGAACGGCTCGCCGCAGGAAAAGAAACCGAATCGGATGTAATTCGCTCGGATTGGGGTCAGCCTGCGATAGGAGCCCCCGGTCTTGGCCACGTCACCCTTGCTTGTCGCCGAGCGTTTCGAAAGCATCCCTGTCTCCCACGCACGCCAGTTCCTCGAACCTGGCCCGGTGGTGCTGTTGACGACACGGCATGCAAATGAGGACAACGTGATGGCGGTTGGCTGGCACCAGGTGCTCGAAACCACGCCGTCGATGATCAGTTGCGTGGTTTCGCGCGGTTGCCGCAGCTTCGACATGCTGCGAGCCTCCGGCCAGTGCGTCCTCAACGTCCCGACCAGCGACATGCTCGACGCCGTGGTGCGAGTGGGCAACTCCTCCGGTCAGGACATGGACAAGTTCGCCGCTTTCGGCCTTGAACGAAGCGAAGCGCAAGACGTCGATGTCCCGGTGCTGCCGCAGTGCCACGCGCAGCTGGAGTGCCGGTTGCGGGACGACCGGGCAGTGGAGCGCTATAATCTGTTCATTCTGGAGGTAACGCACATCAGCGCGCGCCCTTCGCCGAAGGAGCCGGAATACCTGCACTACGTCGGCGATGGAGTGTTCACGATGTCAGGCAAGCGTGTGTCGCGGCGTCGACTGTTCCGACCGGAGATGCTGGGCTACTGAGGCCCTATTCCTCCAGCTCAATGTCCCAGTAGAGCCAGTCGCGCCAGGTTTCGTGCAGGTAGTTCGGCGGGAACCCGCGTCCGCGCTCCTGCAACTGCCAGCTGGTCGGCCGGATCGGCGGCACCAGCGGCGGCATGTTCGCCTGCTTGGGGGTGCGCCCGCCCTTCCTGAGATTGCAGGGCGCGCAGGCGGTGAGGATGTTCTCCCAGCTCGTCCGCCCGCCAAGCCGACGCGGTACGACATGGTCGAAAGTCAGGTTATGCGGGCTGCCGCAATACTGGCAGGAGAACCTGTCGCGCAGGAACAGGTTGAAACGGGTGAAGGCGGGGAATTCGCTCGGTTTCACATACTGGCGCAGCGCGATCACCGAGGGGATCTGCATCGTCCAGCTGGGCGAATGCACGGCGCGTTCGTAGCTGGAAACGATGTCGACCCGCTCCAGCACCACCGCTTTGATCGCGGTCTGCCAGGGCCAGAGGCTTAAGGGGTAGTAGGATAGCGGCGTGTAATCCGCATTCAGCACAAGAGCAGGGCAGTCTGAAAGACTACGGGAGGGATCCCCCTCCGCGCTGCGGAACCGGGCCGCGCGCTCGATCAGCTCCGACTTGAGCATGGCCTCCTGTCGCAGGCCGGGATTGCGGTTTGATGGCAGTCCATGCGCTATTTCCAGCACTTGAAGGAGTCCGCGTCAAGGCATCTGATTTGCGAGGTGCTTCGACAATCCACAGGGATGTTTCCGGATGATCCGGTGCAGGCTAGGACCGCCGGGATGCGCACCCGCTTCGCCCCCAGCCCCAACGGCCCGCTGCACCTCGGCCACGCTTATGCCGCTATCGTCGCGCACGATACGGCGCGGGCGCGCGGCGGCGAATTCATCCTGCGGATCGAAGATATTGATGGCGAGCGCAGCCGCGCCGAATTCGTCGAGGAATTCTTGCTCGACCTCGCGTGGCTCGGCCTCGAATGGGACGGGGACGCGGTGTTCCAGTCGCACCGGCTGGCCAGCTTTGTCGAGGCGGGAGAACGATTGAAGGCGATGGGCCTGCTCTATCCCTGCACCTGCACCCGCGCCGAGATCGCAGCCGCCGCGACAGCCTTCGGACCGGATGGGCCGATCTATCCCGGCACTTGTCGCCACCGCGAGGTCGATGCCGCCAATGCCGCGTGGCGGCTCGACGTGGCGCGGGCGATGACCCTCACCGGCCCGCTCGAGTGGCTGGACGAGAACGCGGGGCTTCAAACCGCCACTCCTCAGATCTTCGGCGATGTCGTGCTACTGCGCAAAGACCTGCCCGCCAGCTACCACCTCGCCGCAACGCTGGACGATGCGACCGACGGCGTCACTCTCGTTACGCGCGGCATGGACCTGTTTCCCGCCAGCCACGTCCACCGGCTCCTGCAGGCGTTGCTCGACCTGCCGGTGCCGACCTGGCTGCATCACCCGCTGCTGGTCGAGCCTGACGGCCGCAAGCTGGCCAAGCGACGCGGCGCCCCTTCGCTGTCCGACCGCCGCCGCGCCAGGGAAGACGGTCGCGCCATCGCCGAGGCATTGCGCACCGGTGTGCTGCCCGCTGGCCTTTCGTTCTCGCAAGGCGTACACCACGCGCCATGAGCTACATTCTCGTGCCTGTAATCCTGGTGCTGGTGGTCATGGTGATCGTCAGCCTCGTGCGCGGTATCGTCGCCTTCATGAACAGCACGAAGGAAGACCTGCACCGCGATCCGAACGCCACCGGACCTTCGGCTAACCAGTTGTTGCAGAACAAGATGATGTTCAACCGCATCAAGTATCAGGCCGCCGCCGTGCTGGTCTGCGCGCTGCTTCTGGCGATGGCGCGCTGATCCTTGGTCCGGCTCAACAAGATCTACACCCGCACCGGCGATGACGGCACCACCGGCCTCGTCGACGGCTCGCGCCTGCCCAAGCATGCCGCACGCATGGAGGCGATCGGTGCCGTGGATGAGACGAACTGTGCGATAGGGGTGGCCATAACGGCACTCAACGGCACACAACATGCCCAGACGCTCACTCACATCCAGAACGACATGTTCGATCTGGGCGCCGACCTCGCCACACCGGGCACGCATTTCACCCCCGGCGAGATGACCCTGCGCATCGTCCCCGCCCAGGTCGTCTGGCTCGAAAATGCCATCGACGCGATCAACGAGAACCTTGCCCCCCTGCGCAGCTTCATCCTGCCCGGCGGGAGCGAGGCCGCCGCGCGCGTCCACGTCGCCCGCGCCTCCGCCCGCGCCGCCGAACGCCGCGCCACCGCGCTTGCCGCGACCGATGCCGTCAACCCCGCCGCACTCGGCTACCTCAATCGGCTGAGCGACTACCTCTTCGTCCTCGCCCGTGCGGTCAATCGCGACGGCGCGGATGACGTGCTTTGGGTGCCTGGACAGAATCGCTAGGTTCCCTCTGCGATCCCGAGATGTTAAGCGCTCGGTTAAATCATAGAGGAGTTTGGCAGTGCAGTCAGTCGGCATCATCGGCGCAGGCATCATGGGTTCGGGCATCGCCCAGACCGTGGCGAGCAAGGGCATGGACGTGATCCTCACGGACGTCAGCCTCGAGAACGCCGAAAAGGGCAAGGCCGGCATCGCCAGGGGCCTCGCCAAGCTCGTCGCCAAGGAAAAGATCACGCAAGGTGACGCCGACGCGCTGCTCGCCCGCATCACCCCCGCCGCCGACTACTCCGCCATGACCGACTGCGACCTCATCATCGAGGCAGCCACCGAGCGCGAGGACATCAAGCACAAGATCTTCGAAGCCGCCGGCAAGGTCCTCGGCGCCAATGCCATCATGGCGTCCAACACCAGCTCGATCCCGATCACCCGCATGGCCGCCAGTTCGCCCGACGCGGCACGCTTCTGCGGCCTCCACTTCTTCAACCCCGTCCCGCTCATGGGCCTCGTCGAAGTGATCCCCGGCCTCGCCACCTCGCAGGACACCATCGACCGCATGAAGGCGTTCGGCGAGAAACTGGGCAAGACCGTGGTGCTCGCCGGTGACGAACCCGGCTTCGTCGTCAACCGCATCCTGTGCCCGATGCTGAACGAAGCGATCTTCGTGCTCGGCGCCGGGATCGGCTCGGTCGAGGACATCGACGCGGGCTGCAAGATCGGCCTCAACCACCCGATGGGACCGCTGACGCTGGCGGACTTCGTCGGCCTCGATACCCTGCTGGAGATCATGAAGGTCTTCCACTCGACCACCGGCGACCCGAAATACCGCCCCGCACCGCTGCTGCAGAAGTACGTCGAAGCAGGCTGGTACGGCCGCAAGTCGGGCAAGGGGTTCTATGATTATTCCGGCGAGACGCCGGTTCCTTCGCGGTAAGTTCGCAGGGGTTTACCACCCCTGCACCCCGTATACCGTCGAGATCACGCGCGCAGCTTCGTCGCTCACTGACCCGGCGTCGGGAGACATAATAGCCTGCGGCGCCATATGGGGATGAGGCGGCTGCGCGCACAACGACGACAGTATGGGGGTCTGGGGCGATGGCCCCAGATTCCTTTCTGGAACCTCCTCCTTCTCCTTCCCGTTTCATCAAACGAAGGAGAATCCGGAAATGACCGACCGCCCCGACGACCTCGCCCCGGAAACGGTGAACGACGAGCAGGAAGACGAAGCCGCGCAGGCGCAGACCATCGCCGAACAGGCACAGGCGCGCGGTGCCAAGGGCCTCGGTTATAGCGACAAGGCCAAGGGCGGTATTCGCGACGAGGACGACGTTCAGGACATCGTTGATCACATGAACCAGATGGACACCAGCGGCACCATCGACATGTCCGCCTATGACGGCGAGGAGACGATGGACGATCTGGAAAGCCGCTACGGCAAGGACAATGCCGCCGATCCGGATTTCAGCGACGACGATTCATAAGTGACCCGCTCACCTCGCCATATATGATTCGTCACCCTGAACTTGTTTCAGGGTCCATCGGGCAGCTTATCCGGGACCGTCGAAAAGCTTCGCGCGCCCTCGGTTTGCGGATCATTCCACTGGGCTATCGGCATAATGGACCCTGAAACAAGTTCAGGGTGACGTGGGCATAAACGTGACCCCAGCGCTTACCGGAGACTATTTCCCGCCCGTCGCATTCGACCATGCAGCGACGATCTGCTGAGCCTGCGCCGCCTGTTCGGCATCGGCTTTCGCCTGCTGGGCCTGATCGGTGTTCGCATCTCCGCTATCGGGCGTCGGGATCGAGCAGTAGGCGGTCGCCAGCACCCCGGCCGACCACATCAGCGCGTGCCAGCGGCTACGGAAAACGTGGGTGATCTTGGTGCCGAACATGGGCTCGCAATAGCCGCGATAAGTTAAGATACCCTGCATCGGTCATTGGGAGCGAGGGCCTCGCCATCCTCCCCGGCACGGGGAGGGGGACCACCCGCAGGGTGGTGGAGGGGCACTCTCGGTTCGCGCGCCGTTCACGGTGACATAAACCCGCCTGTGCCCCTCCACCATGCTTCGCATGGTCCCCCTCCCCTTTGGGGGAGGAATTCAGCCTTCGGTGCCTGCCTCGCGCTTGAGGTCGTAGAGGATTTCCAGCGCATCGCGCGGAGACAGCGCATCGATGTCCATCTCGCGCAGCTTGTTTCGCAGGGTGTCGCACTCTTCCTCGCGCACCTCCTGTACGGCAGCGAACAGCGGCAGGTCGCCGAGGCCCGCCGCGAGGCCGCCGGTTTCGGCGCGGCCCTTCTCCAGCTTCTCCAGCACCGACTTGGCGCGGCTGATAACTTTGGGCGGAACCCCCGCCAGCCGCGCCACGGCAAGGCCGTAGCTGCGGTCCGCCGGGCCTTCGGACAATTCGTGGAGCAGCACCAGTTCGCCCTTCCATTCACGTGCGCGGACGTGGTGGAGCGACAGCGCTTCGCACGTCTCCGCCAGCCGCGCCATCTCGTGATAGTGGGTGGCGAACAGGCAGCGGCAGCGGTTGGTCTCGTGGACTGCTTCGGCCACCGCCCATGCTAGGGCAAGGCCGTCGTACGTGGACGTGCCGCGCCCCACTTCGTCGAGGATCACGAAGCTGCGCTCGCTCGCCTGCGCGAGAATGGCGGCGGTCTCGACCATCTCGACCATGAAAGTCGAGCGCCCGCGTGCGAGGTTGTCCGAGGCGCCGACGCGGCTGAACAGGCGGTCGACCATACCGATCCGCGCCGACTTCGCGGGCACGAAGCCGCCCGCCTGCGCGAGCAGCACGATCAGCGCGTTCTGCCGCAGGAAGGTCGACTTACCGCCCATGTTCGGACCGCCGATCAGCCAGAGCCGGTCGTGGCTGGCGAGGCGGCAGTCGTTCGCCACGAAGCGCTCGCCCTGCGCCTTGAGGGCCGCTTCCACCACGGGATGCCGCCCGCCCTCGATCTCCAGCGCAAGGCCGTCGACCACCTGCGGGCGTGTCCAGTTGCCCTCGGCGGCGCGTTCGGCCTGTCCGGCGGCGACGTCGATGCGGGCGAGCGCGGCAGCGGTGCGGGCGATCTCCCGACGCGCGGCGACGGCTTCGGCCACCAGCGTCTCGAAATGTGCGTCCTCGGCGGCGAGGGCGTGGCCGCCCGCCTCGGTGATGCGCGCGGCTTCCTCGTGCAGCGCCAGCGCGTTGAAGCGCATCGCGCCTGCCATCGTCTGGCGGTGCGAGAAGCCGCTGTCGGGCTCCATCAGCTTGTCGGCGTGGCGCTGGGCGACCTCGATGAAGTAGCCCAGCACGTTGTTGTGCTTGATCTTGAGCGAAGCGACGCCGGTTTCCTCGCGGTACTTCGCCTCCAGCGCGGCGATGGCGCGGCGGGCATTGCCCGACATCACGCGCAGCTCGTCGAGCGAGGCGTCGTAGCCGCTGGCGATATAGCCGCCCTGCCCGCGCTCGGTCGGCGGGGTTTCCACCAGCGCGCGGGCGAAGTGATCGACGAGAGCGCCGTGGCCGCCCAGATCGGGAAGCACCCGGTCCAGCAGCACCGGC
>JASGGD010000060.1:0-24279 GCA_047605225.1 Novosphingobium sp. | reverse complement strand
GCGCGCGGGCCCATTTGCGGGATTTGCGATTGACGAAGTGCCTCGCCTCACCCCAGACGACAGGCAAAAGTCGCATCATCGAGGACCTCCATGACCAAGCCCGAATCCCCCCGCCCGGGTTCGCTCAATGCCGATCGCCGCCAGTTCCTCGAAGGGCTAGCCGTGCTTGGCGCGGCCACGGCGGCCGGGGCCCCCGCCGCCGAAGCCCGCACGGGCAAGACCGCATCGCACGGTCCGGTCAGTGACGCCCGGCTGCGCGAGGCGATCGACACGGTCGTCGTGATCTATGCGGAGAACCGCAGCTTCAACAATCTCTTCGCCGACTTCCCCGGCCTCCAGCAGCCGCTGTCGAAAGTCCCGGCAGAGCGCTTCACCCAGCGCGACCGCGACGGCAAGCCGTTCGAAACCCTGCCGAAGATCTGGGAGGGTCTCGTTCCCGACAAGCAGGTGGTCGAACATACCGAATACCTGATCGGCCCCGACGACCTCGCGCCCCTGCCCAATGCCCCCTTCGCACTGAAGACGAAGGAAGGCGATCCCCTGCCCCACGGCGTGGTGACCCGCGATCTCGTCCACGCCTTCTACAACAATCAGATGCAGATCAACGGCGGGCGCAACGACGGCTTCGTCGCCTGGGGCGACAGCGGCGCGCTGGTCATGGGGCACTATGGCGACAGCCGCGCGCAATTGCGCCTCTGGCAGGTCGCGCGTGAATTCACCTTGTGCGACAACTTCTTCATGGGCGCTTTCGGCGGCTCGTTCCTGAACCACCAGTACCTGATCGCGGCCCGTCCGCCCTTCTACCCCGATGCGGACAAGAGCCCCGCCGCACGCAAGATCGCCCAGGTCGAAGGCGACGACCCCACCGGAATCCAACTGAAGCTGGAATCGCGCAGCCCCGCCAGCGCGATGGACGGGCCTCCCAAATTCGTCCCCAACACGTTGTCTCCGGACTTCTGGGCGGTGAACACGATGCTGCCGCCCTATACGCCAACCTACCTGCCCGACCCCGACAAGCCCGGCTATGCGGACTGGTCCAACGGCAGCACGCTGATCCCGCAGGACCACCGCACCATTGGCGACATGCTCTCGGCCCGCGACATCGGCTGGGCGTGGTATGCGGGCGGCTGGAATTCGGCGATCGGCAAGGACGCCTCGTTCCCGGCGCGGCCCAACTTCCAGCCGCATCATCAGCCGTTCAACTACTATTCCCGCTTCGCGCCCGGCACGAAGGACCGCGAGGAACACTTGCGCGACGCGGGCGAGGGCAGCACCGCGCGCACCAACCGCTTCCTCGCCGATGCCGAGGCGGGCCGCCTGCCGCCGGTCAGCTTCTACAAGCCGCAGGGCAACCTCAACATGCATGCGGGCTATTCCGATATCGACGCGGGCGATCGCCATATCGCCGCCGTCATCGACACCCTGCGCGCCAGCCCGCAGTGGGAGCGCATGATGATCGTCGTCACTTTCGACGAGAATGGCGGCTGGTGGGACCACGTCGCCCCGCCCAAGGGCGACCGCTGGGGACCGGGCACCCGCATCCCCGCCATCGTCATCTCGCCGCACGCGCGCAAGGACTTCGTTGATCACACCATCTATGACACCGGATCCATCGCCCGCTTCCTCACCCGCCGCTTCGGCCTCGCCAAGCTGCCGGGCCTGGCGATGCGCGAAGACGCGATGCGCGCGGCAGGCGGTGTCGCTCCGGGAGACCTGACCGGAGCGCTCGATCTCTGACCGGAGCGTCGGTCAGGCCACTCCCGAGGCCACGAACCACGAACGGAACACGCCTTCGCTCTCCGGTCCGTAGCGGAACGGACCGCTGCGCGCCGCCGGGCTGGTCGCCTGATAGCCGGTCTCGACCGATGAGAACCCGGCAGCCTCGAACAGCGAGCGATAGTCCGCGCTGAGCGCGCCGCGCCAGTTCGGCTCGTTGTTGTACTGCGCTTCCAGTTCGCCCGACAGTTCGACCCAGGCGTCGGAGTTGTCGTGCAGCAGCGGCACTTCGAGGTGGACAGCGACGCCGCCGGGACGCAGCAGGCGGCGGCTTTCGGCGATGATCGCCATCGTCGCGGCCTGCGAGGTCTCGTGGAACATCACGCAGCTGAAGACGAGGTCGAAGCTGCCATCCTCGAAGTCGGTCTTCTCCGCGCTCTGCTGCGAGAAGTGCACGCCCGCACCCAGATGCTCGGCGCGCGCGTGGGCGTAGCGCAGCATCGATGCGCCGACATCGATGCCGTGGACTTCGGCATCCGGGAAACAGGTCGCCGCAGGCACCGTGCTGGTGCCGATGCCGCAGCCCATGTCGAGGATGCGCGCGGGGTTCAGGTCCGGGAAACGGGTGAGGACGTGCGCCATCGCGGTCTGCCCGCGCAAGTCGTTGAGCATGCCGCCGTTGCGGCCCAGCATGTAGACCGCTCCGCCGCGATCCATCATCGCGCCCTGCAGGATCGAACCGTCGTCATGGGCATTGCCGCCCGGCATCAGGTGAATATCACCGCGCCGGATATAGTCGGGCACGGCGAAGTCGGGATCGGTACGCACCGAACCCAGCGGCGTCTCGATGGCGGCGAGGTCTTCCAGATCGCCCGCCTGCCGCTCGACGCTGGCGGCGACGCTGGACCACAACTGGCGCTGCGATTCCCGCTTGAGCGAGAGCCAAGTCGAGAAACTCTCGTGCTGCCCCATCCGCTCACGCAGGGCGGCGGCGGTGTTGTTCGCGCCTGCGTAAGCCTTCTGCTCGGCGGCGGCGATGCGGGCCTGCACCGGCTCGATCTGGCTCATGACGTAGAGCTTGAGATCGCGCACGAAGAGCTGCTCGGCCAGTTCGTCATGGCTCGGCACCGCGATCAGCGGGTGATCGAGCTGGGCACGGCGTTCGGACATCTGTTCGCTCACGGCAGGGTCTCCTCGGCGGGGGCGTTGACGGCGGCCAGTTCCGCCTCGGCGGCTTCGCGCAAGGGGCGGAAGACCTTGTCGAGCGTGGCCTTGCGCAGACCCTCGCGCTCAGCGGCGGCCTCGGCATCGGGCTCGAAGGCGTCGATGGCACCGCCGGGCAGCGCGCCGGAGCCGGCGAGCAGGCGCTCGGCGGCGTCGAGACGGGCGCGCAGCACGGTCACTTCCGAAGTCAGGCCGACGATCATCGCCAGCAGTTGCTCGTCCATCGGTCGGCTGCCGTCGATGGCATCGAGCCGGTTGGGCGTGCGGGGCAGGGATTTGCCCAAGGACTTACTGGTCATGACTCGAGGAAGCTCTTGTTGCGTCAGCTGGACTGTACGCCTACTGGCTGCAACGTCGAGGCTTGCGGCTCAACCGCGTCCTCGGCAGTCTCCGGCAGGCGATAACGCAGCATGATGATGCTGGCGACCACGGCGGCAAGGGCGGGCACCAGCGAGACGGTGACCATGATGCCGGTCTTCACGCTCGCGGGCTGCTCCTCCGCCCCGGCGCCGGTTGCCGAGACGAAGCCGGTCCAGCTCATGATCGTGCTGAACAGGAAGATGCCGAAGGCCGACGTGCCCTTCTCCACCATGACGAATACGCCCGCGAGCATGCCTGCGCGGTTCTCGCCCTGGATGCGGCGGGAATAGTCCATGGTGTCGGTCAGCACGGTGTAGAGGCCGAGGAACACGCCGCCGCTTGCCGTGCCGGACAAGGCGCAGGCGATGTAGATGAGCGGGAACGGCGAGCCTGCCGGGATCAGCGCCCAGACGGTATAGGCGAGGGCGCACAGGCTCCCCGCGCTCACCAGCGCGTTGCGGCGGCCGAAACGGCTCGCCATGCGGACCCACAGGACTTGCGAGATCACCATCATCGCCGTCTGCACCGCGAAGATCGTGCCAAGCGCCGTGTCGGTCACGTGCAGGACGTGGCGGGTGTAGTAGGGGATCGCGGTGATGTGGACGGCAAGACCGGAGAACAGGATCAGCTTGAAGCCCATCAGGCACAGGAACGGCTTGTTCGACCACAACGCCGCCCATGTCGCGCCGAACGAGCCGGTGGGCTTGGTCTCGGCCTCGACCGGATGGCGCTCCTTGAGCAGCAGGAACGCGGCGATCCCGCCGAGCGCGATGGCGATGCCCAGAACCAGCGCGACATGGCCGTGGCCTGCACGGTCGCTCCCCAGCCGCGCCAGCAGGAACGGCGCCGCCGACGTCGCCGCGAAGCTACCGAGCGAGGAGCCGTAGACACTGAAGGTCATCAGCCGTGACCGGGCGTGGAAATCGTCCGTGATCGCCCGCCCGATCGCCAGATAGGGGATGCGGAACATGGTGTAGGCGGTCGAGTAGAGCAGCAGCGTGAAGCCCACGTAGAGCCACAGGCCGTCCCCCTGCAGGCCGCCCGGCACGTTGAAGAGCAGGATCATCGACAGGCCCGCCAGCAGCCCGCCGCCCAGCAAATAGGGGCGGAACTGGCCGAAGCGCGTGCGGGTACGGTCGCCGATGTAGCCCATCAGCGGATCGGTCATGGCATCGTAGATCTTCGCCGCGACCGTCAGCATCCCGGCCAGCGCGATGGCAAGGCCGAGCGAGTCGGTCATGAACCTGAGATGCAGCAGCCCGACCGCGCTGACCAGTGCGGCGGAGGTGAACGAGCCGATCGCCCATCCGATGTACGCGCTCTTCTTCATTGGGCATCTCCCTGCATGATGCCGGATTATTCTATTCGGACCACACCTTGCTCATGTCCGAGCTACCGACCTTGGGGCAGCCCTCCTTGGGCAGCTGGACCGCGACCATGAACGAGCCTTCCGGCCCCGACTTCGAGATGTGCCCTTCCCCGGTGCAATCCTCGGCATAGGCGAGGTCGCCGTGCTTCAGTTCGTATTCGGTGCCGTCGTGCAGACCGATGATCATGGAGCCGAACAGCGGGATCAGCAACGTCGGGTTGTTCGCGACATGGAAGCCGAAGCCCGCATTCGGCTGCGATCCGCCGAGGGTCACGCGAAAGGCGGTGCGGCGCAGCAGCGTGGCGATTTCCTGCCCGCGCGGCCCCACCACGTCGAGCTGTTCGGCGCGGGTCAGGCCGTCGGGACCGGAGTAGAGGTGGAACACCCGCTTGATCCACGGCATCGGATCGCCGGTGCCCTTGAACTCCATCGGGAAGCCCTGCCCCGGCAACGGCTTGACCGCTGCGGGAGCCTCGGCCGCATCGGCGTAATGGGACAGGCCCATCATCGCCATCAGTATGCCGCCACCGGCGAGGAAATCGCGCTTGCTGTGCGTCGTCATCGCGGGCGGCCTCCTCAGGCGGCTTCTTGGCGGGCTGGCGCGAAGGCGCGAGGCTCGCTGTCGGGGCGCTGCCAGATCAGCGGCAGGTTCTCGCTGGGCGCGGGGTGCACACCCTCGGGCTGGGCGAGGACGTCGACGCCCGGCACCGGGGTCAGGCCCTCGCGCGGGCACCAGTAGCTGTCGTCGCCGATCATGCGCATCGCAAGGCCGGTACGGGCGAGGGTGCCGGAATCGTTGCCCTTGGAATAGTGCGGGATATCGACGTGGAACAGTACCGCGTCGCCCGGCTCCAGATCCCATGTAACGAAGCGGAACGGGAAGTCCGGATTGTCGCGCTCGGCCTGGAAATCGGGGAAGCGGAACGTGCCGTCACCCGCCGGGCCGAAGCGCGATCCGGTCTCAATGCAGAACTTGTGGTAGCCCGCGACGAACTCGATCTGGCCGTTCTCCTTGTTCACCGGCGACAGCGCGACCCAGAGATTCGGGATCATCGTGCCAGTGAAAGGCCAGAGGTGGTCCGCATGCCACTGCATGATCGAGGGCGAGAGCGGCGGCTTGCGGAAAAGGTGGTCGTGGAACATCTGCACGTTGTCCGCGCCGATCACCCGGCCGACGATCTCACCCGCAGGCGAATTGAAGACGAAGTCGCGGAACGGGCCGGGCTTGCGCCACAAGTGCGCGACCGAGATCATCGCCCCGTGCGAGGGGCCGGTCTGGCCGTAAGCCTCGGGATCACTCTCAACCGCGCGCGCCGCTTCCTGCATCTTCGCGATCCATTCGGCGTCGAACATCTGGCGCAGGCAGACCACGCCGTCACGGGCGTAATCGTCGATGTCCTGCTGGGTGATGGGATTGAGAGGTTCCTTGTTCATCGTCTTTCTCTTCTCAATGAGCGGATGGTCCGGGGTGGGCGGCAAGCCATGCGCGGGCGCGCAGGATCGCGTTCTGGCGCACGTCCTCGTAGAAAAGGCCGAGGTCGTGGTAATGCATGCTGTCGCCCGGCAGCGGCTTGAGGCCGAGCGCGGGATCGGGATCGACCACGAGCAGCCCGCGCTCGCACTTCGCGGAGACGGCGTGAGGGACGATGCCCTTGATGGCGCTCTCGTCAGGCGCGCCGGGAACGGCGCCCTTGGCGGCATCTCGCGAGGCGGCGGGCTGCGAGCGGTCGAAGGTCAGCGGATTGATGCACAGGATCGTCGGGTCGGCGCCCTGCGGCAGCACCGTGCGGTTGTACCCTTCCGCGAAGGACGCCGTCTTCGCAAGGTCCGCGCTCGGCAGGATCGAACTCCAGTGGACCACGCAGCCGGTGCTGTCGGGCTTGTCGCACATCGTCAGCTTCGAGCCCGGCCGGTCGTACTTCGACGCCGGGAAGGTGATGCCGACGTCGTAAGCCACCACCATCCGCGCGGCGAGGGACTTCCCGTCGATCTCCTCGTCCAGCAGCCGTTCGAGGTGCGCGGCGCCCTGGCTGTGGCCGACGAGGATGAATGGGCGGCCCTTGTTGTAATGATCGAGGTAATAGCGGAACGCCCGCTTCACATCGCCATAGGCAAGCGCGAAGGCGTCCTCGCGGACCTTGCCGCCTTCCTTCTGCGCGCCGCTGGTCGCCTGGCGATAGCGCGGGGCGAAAACGCGGCAGCAGCCGTTGAACACGCCGCCCTGCCGCGCGATCACGCTGCCGTCGGTCCAGGCGTTGGTCGCCTTGTCCGACACCGGCTGGTTGTAGCGATCCATCGAGCGGTCGGTCGTCGGGTGGATGTAGAACACATCGACCGGCAGGTTCTGCCGCGCCGTCGCTCCGGGCGCGACCGCTGCGGCGGCGCCCTCGTTCCTGCCGTCAGCGGCCCAGTTGGATGCGCGGGCGTAGTCGGGGGCGGGTGGGACTTGCGCCATGAGAGGCGCGGCACTGGCAAGGCCGGCGATGGCCGTCAGGATTCGGAATAGAGGCTTCACGTCCGCTCGTTCTCTTGTCTGAAGAGGAGATGGAGCCGGGATTCGGAAGGCCTCGCCGATCCGTCACGACCCCTTCAACCTGATCGGACGAAAGCGGGTTGAAAAGCTTACAAATCTCGGCAGGCGATAGAGTTTCCTTATATTGCCGTGGTCAGCGCACGATCGCTCCGGTGCGACTGCCGCAGTTGCGCGGCGAACCTGCGAACCGACGCGCTCTTGTAGCTGCCGTGGACGCTGAGCAGGCCCAGCGCAGGCGCCTCGACCCGCGTATCCGGCACACGGCAGAGCGCCCCGGCCTCCAGTTCGGCCGCAACAAGGTCATCCGGCAACATGCCCAGCAGACCGCCATCGAGCACCAGCGAGCGGATCAGGGTGATCGAACCGGAACGGACCGCAGCCTTGGCTGGCGTCATGCCCAGATGCTGGAGCATGTCGAGCAATCCCCTGGCCTCGTCCTGATCCGGCGCGAGGTTGGGGACCGCGACTTGCGCCCAATCATGCGGGGCCAGCGGCTGCCCTGAGGCGATCTCGTTGAAAATGCTGTGATCGGGGCGCGCGAAGACGGAGTAGAACTGGCGGACCAGCAGATCGAAGTCGAACTCCTCGTCCTCCGGATCGACGTTTGCGTTGGCGCAAAAAGCGAGGTCGATCTCGCCCTGACGCAGCCGTTCGTGCAGTTCGGAACTGTAGCCCTCGACGATGCGCAGGGCGACGTCGGGGTCGGTCTCGCGGAACTTCGCGACGATGCGGGAGAACTGCGCGTTGACCATCACCGGGTGGACGCCCAGCTCGATGATCTGCGCGCGGCTGCTGCGCTCGACTTCGGCGAGCAGGCGGTTCTGCTCGCTGACGATCAGGCGGGCGCGCACGATCAGGCGCTCGCACGCCTCGGTCGGCTTGATGCCGCGCGGGCCGCGGATGAACAGCGAAAGGTTGAGGCTTTCCTCGAGCTGGCGGATGCTCCAGGTCAGCGCGGGCTGGGACATTCCGAACAGTTTCGCGGCCTTGCGAAAGCTGCCGGACTCGTAGACCGCGATCATACGCTCGAGCTTGGCGATGTTCATTGCTGCCTCCTTCGTGGCGTGGAGGCCGACGATCGATCAAGCCTATAAAGAAGAGTAATAGATAATTTGGATTATCCGCCCTGCGAAGGGATGGCACGCCGTGGGTTCATTCATCCTGCGGCCGCGCCCAGTGTGACCGGTGCCGAAACAGGGCACCGCTGCCGCGCACCGCCCTTACGGAGCCGTCCCATGTCGCTAGAAATCCTCGGAGTCCTGCTCCATCGCAACGCATCGGAGATCAGCCGCGGCGGCGGTCCCGCGTTCGATGTCGAGATGATCGAGAAGATGGCGCGGGCCTTCGACGAGAACGATTTCGACCGCGTCCTGATCCTGCAGAACTCCTTCGCGCCGGACCCCTTCGCGATCGCCAACTATGCAGCGGCAGTGACGAAAAAGCTGGCCTTCATGGTAGCCCACCGCCCCGGTTTCATCGCACCGACCATGGCCGCGCGGATGTTCGCGACGCTCGACAACCTGAGCGGTGGCCGCGCGGGCGTCCACGTCATCACCGGCGCCAACGATACCGAACTGGAATGCGACGGCGACTTCCACACCAAGGAAGAACGCTACCACCGCAGCGCGGAATACGTCGAAATCATGCGAAAGGTGTGGTCCAGCGGCACTCCGGTGGACCATAACGGCACCTACTACCGGTTCAACAGCGCCTTGTCGGAACTCAAACCGGTCAATGGCGGCATTCCGGTGTACTGGGGCGGCTCCTCGCCGCTGGCGCTGGAGAAAGGCGCCGAAGTTGCCGACGTCTATGCCATCGGCGGCCTCAAGCCGCTCGACCAGATGGCGGGCACGGTAGCGCAGATTCGCGATGCCTGGGCGCGCACCGGCCGCCCTGTCCGTATCCAGACTTCGGTGCGCGTGATCATCGGCGAGACCGAGGACGCCGCGTGGAGGGCCGCCGCAGATGTCGTCGAGGCGCTGCGCGAAACCGCGCTCGAACAGCAGCGCAAGATCGCCGGCAGCGACGCGGCGCTGAGCACCGGCATGCGCCTCGACCCCAAGCTGGCCACCACGAAGGGCGGTTCGGGGCGAGAGGAGCTTGAGGCGATCGCGGGGGGCAAGGACCTGCTCGACAAGCGGTTGTGGACCGGGATCACCAAGGCTTCGGTCAGCTTCTCCACGCCGATGCTGCCGCCCGCGCTGGTGGGCACCGCCGAGCAGGTCGCAGATGCGATGATGGACTATTACGCCATGGGCATCACCGGCTTCCTGATGCGCGGCTTCGACCTCTACGGCGACATCGCGCTGCATGGCCGGGAACTGATCCCGACGCTGCGCCGCCTCGCCGCCGAGCACGACGCCCGCGTCGGCCTTTCCGAAACCCAGCCCGCATGAGGTCCGTCATGAACCGCTTCCTTCCGATCCTCATCGCGGCTTCCCTCTCGGGTGCCTGCTCCGCCGCCGACCGCCCGGCTTCCGCCCCGCCGCCGGTCTCGCCGCTTTCGCCCGGAGCCGAGGCGTTCCGCGTGCTCCACATGTACGGCGGCGACGACGGCGAATCCCACCTCGAGATCAAGGACCTGCCCCGCACCGGCGGCGTCCCCGGCAAGAGCGTCCAGACCCGCCTCTACGCCACCGACGTCGAGATCGGCGACGCGCTGCCCGGCGACTTCATCGATTACCACGGCGTTTCGACCCCGCGCTTCCTGATCGTCCTGTCGGGCCAGCTGGAAGTCGGCTTCGGCGACGGATCGAAGCACGTGCTGTCCAAGGGCGACATCGTGCTGGCCGACGACGTGACCGGGCGTGGCCACACCTCGCGCACCATCGGCACCGAGCCTGTGCGCATCCTCACGGTGCGGTTGCCCAAGGAAAACAGCTTCCAGCCCAAGCTCAATCCGTGCCCTGAAGGCGTGCCTGCCGAGCAGTGCGTCAGCGCCCGGCTCACCGGCCAGCGGACGGGCGCGCCGCCCTCCGACAAGAAGTAACCCACACCCAACCTAAGGAATCGACGTGGCAGCATATATCGTAGCAACCGTGGTCATCACCGACGCCGAGAAGTTCGGCGCCTACGTCAAGGCCATCGCGGGCCTGAGCGAAAAGCATGGCGGCGAATACCTCGTGCGCGGCAAGGTGAGCGAAGTGCTCGAAGGCGACGTCGATCCCGACGAGCGCGTGGTCGTCTCGCGCTTCGAGACCGAGGAAGCCGCCCTCGCCTATGCCAAGAGCCCGGAATACAAGGCCGGTGCGGCGCTGCGCGAAGGCGCGGGCACGGTGCAGACGCGCCTGATCATCGCTCCCTGAGGAGCCCGATCCGCCGGATGAAAACGAAGAAGGCCGTCCGCATCGCGGGCGGCCTTCGCGTTTGGTTCATCGGCAGGCGGATAGAATATCGGCGAACCACCCGACCCACACAGTGATCAGCTATATGGATCATGCGCGGGTAGTGATTTTACGAGGTACACGAGAGATGAAAGCGCTTCGCGGCCTGGCCGCAACTCTTCCGCTTAAAGGTCTGGCGCTGGCAGGCCTGACCACGAGCCTGTTCATCGCTGCGGCCCCTGCCTCGGCCCAGACGGCGAATGCACAGGCGGGCAAGCGCCTGTTCATGCGCTGCCAGGCCTGCCACTCGACGGCAGCGGGCCAGCCCAACAAGGTCGGCCCCAACCTCAACGGCTTCATCGGCAAGAAGGCCGCCAGCCGCCCCGGCTTCCGCTATTCGCCCGCCCTGACCAGGAGCAGCGTCAAGTGGGACGACAAGTCACTCAACGCCTGGCTTGAACGGCCGAGCAAGCTGGTCCCCGGCACCACCATGGCCTTCCCCGGCATCGCCAAGCCGGAAGATCGCGCCGCCCTCATCGCCTGGCTCAAGACCGCTACGAAGTGAGGGATACGGTGAGGCCGGCGGGCGACGTCCGCGAAGGCGAATTCGCCCGGGGCTGGAAGATCGTGCTGGCCGCCACCCTCGGTGTCGGCCTCGGCCTTTCCCCCATGCCGGTCTACACCCTGGGAATGCTGGCGCCGCAATTGTCCGCCGCCTTCGGGTGGTCGATCGCCGAGGTCATGGGCGTCATGTCCGTCACGACCCTCACCGTCGTGCTTTCCGCGCCGCTGACCGGGGCGCTCACCAACCGGTTCGGCGCACGCAACGTCGCTCTGTGCTCGGTGGTGCTGTTCGCTCTGGGCGTGCTGTCGCTGGCGCTTTCTTCCGGCTCGATCCTGGGCTTCTACCTCACCTGGGGCTTCATCGCGCTGGGCGGGGCCGGCACCCTGCCGATCACCTGGACCCGCCTCGTCAACGAGCATTTCCAGCGCAACAAGGGCCTTGCGCTCGGCCTTGCCATGATGGGCTCCGGCCTGTTCGGCATCTTCGCCAAGCCTTACGTGCGCTGGCTGATCGACCAATGGGGCTGGCGCGGCGCCTTCGTCGGCCTCGGCCTGCTGCCGCTGGTGCTGGCCTTGCCGATCGCCTTCATCTGGTTCAGCGCGCCAAAGGCTCGCATCGACGAGCCCGCCCCGCCTCCCGTCCCGATGGGCGGGATGACCACCGCGCAGGCCGTGCGCGACTGGCGCTTCTGGCTGCTGGCGGTGGCGCTGGTGCCGATCTCCTTCGCGCTTGGCGGCGCCGTCCCCAACATGGAAGGCATCCTGCGCGTCGGGAAGCTCGACAGCGGCACGATCGCCTCGCTGACGCCGCTCATCGGCCTATCCGCGATCATCGGACGGCTCGTCGGCGGCTGGCTGCTTGATCGGTTCTGGGCGCCCGCGATCGGTACGATCCTGCTCGCGCTGCCCGGCCTGTCCTACTGGAGCCTCATCGGCGGGACCATCGATCCGCAGGCGGCAGGCATCTCGATCTTCCTGATCGGCTTCGCGCTCGGCATCGAGTACGATTTCATCGCCTTCATCGTCGCCCGCTATTTCGGGATGAAGCACTACGGCACGATCTACGGCTGGCTCTATATTCCCTTCGCGATCGGCGCCGGGTTCGCCGCGCCGGTGTTCGGGCACGACTTCGACGTCAACGGCACTTACGTCCTGTCGCTGAGCTGTTCGGCCATTGCCTTGCTGGCCTGCGCCGGATCGCTCCTGCTGCTCGGCCCCTACCGCACCTTCGAGGCGTCAGAACGCCCCTGAAGGAACGAGCCCGGACGGTGCAGTCTGCAGGAAATCTGCCTGCTGCACCATCTGGCGGAACGAGCGGCTGACGGGCACTTCCAGCCCGTCGCGCAGCACCAGCCGGGGCGCCGCCGCGCTCCCCGCCACCCGAACCACCGCGCCCGAGGCCACCCAGAAGCTGCGGTGAACCTGCAGGCCGCGCCCGCCCAGTTCGCTCACCGCCTGCGACAGGCGGTAGAGGATCAGCGCATTGCCCGCGCTGGTGTAGACGCGCAGGTAATGCTGCTCGGCCGCGAGCGCGAGCACCTCGCCGCGCAGAGACATCGGCACCTTCGTCATGAACGGCAGCACGGGCTCTACGCTATCGGGCGCGGCGGGGCCTTCGGCGATACTCGGCCGGTAGCCGTAGCAAGGCATCTTCCAGAGGTGGAAGAGCATCAGGTTGATCAGCGGCCACTCGATATAGCCGTAGATGTGCGTCTTGAAGAACAGCACCGCGTCCAGCCGGATCTGCGGCAGCGGGCGCGTCATCGGCAAGTCGGGGAACATGCCGAGATAGGCGTGAACCCATAGCTTGAGCGCCATGTCGGATGGCAGCGAGGCCACCACCACCCCGACCATCAGCGTCGCCCACAGCGGCAGCCCGGCATTGCGCAGCGGCCGGGCCAGCGCGCGGGTGACCACGTCGTTCGCCCACCAGCCGCAGATCGACAGCCCGATCCAGAACGCGATCGCGTGCTCCTTGGGCCAGGCGACCGTGCGCCCCGCCTGCGGCCATCCGGCGATGAAGCCGAGGAACACCGGCACCCCGATGAAGTGGACGCAGAGCTGGCGCGGATTGAGGCCGAGCAGCAGCGGCTCGTCCGAAAGCCAGAAACCCCTCGTGAACATGCGGTGACCTGCCATGCCGAATCCCCGTATCGCTGCCCCGGCCGCTGTGTTGCCTTCGAAACGGCGCGATCCCGTGGATTTGCGGGCCTCGACTCCGTTCGTGCAACACGAATGACGTTCGTGAAGGCCCGTCCGCGCATCAATGGCGTTCAGGAATTTTGATCGCCTGCCGGGAACGCTTGATTGCACCGCCCCCGCCGCAGCCATCACCCTGCCTGCCAGAACACGTCCCATGACACTGGCCAGGGAGGCCCACCTTGAATCGCGAACTTTCCCGTCGGACCCTGCTCGCCACCGGCATGGTGGCTGCGGCCGCCGCCTACCTGCCCCGCATGGCCTTCGCTGCCGAGAAGACCGACGTGGTGGTCATCGGCGCCGGTCTCGCCGGACTCAATGCGGCGCTGCTACTCGCCGAAAATGGCTGCCGCGTGACGGTGCTCGAAGCGGGCAAGCGCATCGGCGGCCGCGTCTTCACCTCGACCGAGATCGAGGGCCATCCCGAGCACGGCGCATCGCAGATCGGCCGCTCCTACGCCCGCGTGCTCGACCGCTGCGAGGCGCTGGGCGTCAAGCTCGCGCAGGGCTCGAACATCTACGACAACTACGCGATCTCGCTCGACGGGCAGCTGATCCGCCCCGGCCAGTGGGAAAACCACCCGCTCAACAAGACTGTCGGTGCGGAACGCGGCGTGGTGCCCTTCGCGCTGGGCAGCTACTACCTCGCCAAGACTTATCCGTGGAACACCATGGACGGCTGGGCCTCGCCCGAGGCGCTGGCAAACTACGACGTGTCCGAAGCCGACTACCTACGCCGCGTGGGCGCTTCGCCCGCCGCGATCGACCTCGTGGCACGCGGGTACGGCGATGGCGATCTCGACGCGATTTCCGCGCTGACGCTCATGCAAGAGATGGGCCGCGCCAAGTTCGAGGGCAACGGCGTGCCGACCTCGGCCAAGCAGGACCGGTTCCAGCAGGCCTCGTTCCTGTCCTATCGCATCCTCGGCGGCTCCTCGCGCCTGACCGACGCCATGGCCGATGCGCTCAAGGGCGCGGTGCTGACCGGCAAGCAGGTCACCGCCATCGACATGACGGACACCGGCGCGACGGTCACCTGCGGCGACGGGTCCAGCTACAAGGCGGACTACGTGGTCTCCGCCCTGCCCTTCACCGCGCTGCGCAAGGTCGCGGTCACGCCCGCGCTCACCGGCGGGCAGGCGGACGCGGTCAAACTCATGCCCTACAGCGGCCAGAACCAGGTCTGGCTGCGCGTCAAGGCGCCTTACTGGGAGCAGGACGGTATCGAGGGCTCGATGTGGACCGACGGCCCGGTCAGCATGCTGCGCCAGTCGATCGCGCCCGACGGCTCGCGCGACAGCGCCGTCGCCATCACCAGCGGCGTCAAGGGTGACGCGCTCGATCGTATCCCGGACAAGGAACGCGGCGAATACGTCCTCTCCGAACTGGCGCGGATGCGGCCCTCGACCAAGGGCAAGCTGGAAGTGCTCGGCGTCTTCTCGTGGAAGCTCGACCCGCTGATCCACGGCTGCCGCCACGGCTATCACCCGGGCCAGATGAAGGCCTTCCGCCCGACGATGGCCCAGCCGCACGCCCGGATGCACTTCGCGGGCGAGCACACGCGCCTGATGGAAGTGGGCATGGAATCGGCGATGGAAACCGGCGAGCGCGCCGCGCTCGAAATCCTCGACCGCATCTGAAGCCAACCGACAGACCGAATTTCCGACCGCCCGGAAGGGCGGCGGGAAGAAACACGCGCCGGGCACCAGAACCCGGCCTCAAATCACGCAGACGGAACAAGGTTCAGCACCAAGGGGGAAGTACCATGATGAATGCCAGGGTCCTGCTAGCCGCAGGAGTATCGCTCGCCACGCTCGTCCCGGCCGTGGCTTATGCGCAAGTCGAGGACATCGTCGTCACCGCGCGCAAGGAGAAGGAAACGCTGCAGGAGGTGCCGATCTCGGTCGCCGCCTTCGATCAGGAGGTGATCGCGCGCTACGACATCTCCGACCTTGAGGACATCGCCAAGCGCACGCCGAACTTCACTTTCTCGAACAACCTCGGCATGTTCGGCGGTGTCCCGGTGATCCGCGGCATCGGCGCGCCGCGCACCGGCAGCAATGCCTCGGTCGGCCTGTTCATCGACGGCGTCGACACCGGCAACGCGGGCGGCATCAGCCTGCAGTCCTTCGACGTCGAACGCATCGAAGTCGTTCGCGGCCCGCAGAGCACCCAGTTCGGGCGCGGCGTGCTGGCCGGCGCCATCAACTACGTCTCGCGCCGCCCCAATCTCGACAGGATCGAGGCCGAATTCGGCGGCGAGATCGCGGAATACGGCATGTACCGCGTGGAAAGCCGCGTCAGCGGACCGGTCGCCGATGGCCTTGCGTTCTCGCTCGCCGCGCAGCGCCGCAGCTTCGACGGCTTCTACAACGATGCCAATACCGGCGATGACATGGGCAATTCGGACAGCACCGCGCTGATCGGCGGCATCCGCGCCCAGTTCGGCGCCGAAAAGCAGGCCGAACTCTACGTCCGCCTCGCCTACAGCGACGAGCACATCGGCCAGCCCGCCTGGCATCAGGTCGCCACCAACACCCAGACCGGCACGCTCGCCAGCCAGCGCTGGTACGTCGGCACGCTCAAGGGCGATCCCGACAAGCTGGGCAGCAACGCCGCCGACTACGGCAACATCGACCTCAAGTATTACCGCGCCGCCGCGCACTTCAACTACGACTTCGGCGGCGCCACCTTCTCGTCGATCTCGGCCTACAACCGCAGCCACCAACTGCAGGACGTGGACTCCGACTTCACCGCCCAGCCCGACGTCCTTTCCGGTTCGACCCTGCTCGGCAATTTCCGCAGCACGCTGGACGTCCACGTCGAGGACTTCAGCCAGGAACTGCGCCTGCAGTCGTCGGGCACCGGCCCGTTCAAGTGGCTGATCGGCGGCTACTTCCGCAAGGAGGACTACACCAGCGACGACTACTCGCCGACCGCCGCGCAAGGCTCGTCGAGCGTGCTGGCGCCGACGCCCAACGTGCTCACCCGTGACACCAAGACCTATGGTGTGTTCGGCTCGCTCAGCTACGAGATCACGCCCGGCCTGACGGTGTCGCAGGAACTGCGCTACTCCGAGGACAAGATCTTCGAAACCTCGCAGCCCCGCGCGGCGACGACTGCCGGCTCCTTCGGCGCGACGTTCAGGAACTGGCTGCCGCGCACCATAGTCGAGTGGCAGGCAACGCCCGACCACATGCTCTACGCCAGCGTCGCCAAGGGCAACAAGCCGGGCGGCTTCAACAACGCCGCAGGCACCGGCTTCAGCGCGGTGCCGGACGAGTACATCGCCTATGGCGAAGAGGAGATGTGGAGCTACGAAGCGGGATTCAAGACCGCCTGGTTCGACCGCAAGCTGACCTTCAACGCCTCGGTCTTCCACCTCGAATGGTCGGACATCCAGGTCAACTCGCAAGTCACCGTCAACGGCTATCCGGTCGGCATCACGCTCAACGGCGGCAAGGCGCGCGGCACCGGCGCGGAGATGGACGTCCACTTCCAGCCCAACCCCGGCTGGGAAGTCTACGGTGGCCTGGGTTACGCGCCGATCCGCATCCTCGACTACGTGGACAGCCGCGTACGCAATGCCGGGATCACCACCGACGGCAAGGACCAGCTTGCCGGCAGCCCCGACTGGACCGGCAATGCAGGCGTGATCCACAACATCGATCTGGAAGACGTCGGCACGCTGTTCCTGCAGGGCGACGTCAGCTACCGCAGTACCACTTACGCCACCGAGGCGAACCTTGCCGAGACCGGTTCCAAGACCACCGTGGACGTGCACGTCGGCCTGCGCCGCCCCGGCATCCGCGCCTCGCTCTATGTGAACAACCTGCTGGACGACAAGGCGGTGCAATCGGCCCGCGCTTACGTGAACCCGACCAATTACGCGCGCAGCTTCATCGTGCAGCTGCCCAACCGCCGACAGGTCGGCCTGCGGTTGTCGCTGAAGTACTGAGGAAAATTCCTCCCCGAGCTTGTCTCGGGGAGGAATTGGGGCCTTATCGCAGGTCGACGATCACCTTACCCATCGAACGGCCCGACAGCAGCCGCTCAACGGCATCGAACACGCCGGGCAGGCCGGAGAAGCGCTCCTCGTCGAAGCACACCTTCAGCTTGCCTTCGTTATACAGCGTGAACACATCGTCGCGTGCGGGCGGCCAGAACTCGGCCAGCAGCCCATTCATGAAGCCGCGCACCGAAGCGCCCTTATAGTAGAGCTTGTGCGCGATGCGCGGGGCGGTGACGATCTCCGGCCGCCCTTCGAGGTCCGAGGCCGCGCCGCCGACGACCACGCGCCCGTGCGGCGCGACGTTGTCGAGGAAGGCATCGAAGATCTCGCCCGAAACCGTATCGATCGCCACGTCCAGCCGGTTGGGATATTCGCGCGCCAGCACTTCGGGCACCGATTCCGAACGATAGTCGATCACCCGCGCCGCGCCGAGGCTGCGCGCGAAGTCCGACTTCACCGGCCCGCCGCAGACCGCCACGACCTCGCAGCCCTTGAGCGCCGCAAGCTGGACGATCAGGTGCCCGAGCCCCCCCGCTGCCGCCGAAATCGCGACGACATCGCCCGGTTTCGCCTGCCCGACGTGGAACAGCGCCATCCACGCCGAAACACCGGTCGAGGCGAGCGCCAGCCACTCGGGGCTGTCGTCCGCCACTTTCACGAAGTGGCCCTGCGGCGCGATGTTGTACTCGCGATAACCGCCGGGAAAGCGCGTGGTCACCACGGCGTCGCCGGGGGCGAAATCGGTCACCCCCTCGCCCACGGCCTCGACCACGCCCAGTGCCTCCACGCCGGTCAGCGTCGGCAGGCCGATCTTCACGTAATCGACCGCGTTGCGGGCAATTTGCGTATCGAAGATACCGTTTACGCCCGCGTACTTGTTGCGGACACGCAATTCGCCCGGCGCCGGATCGCGCAAGTCGAGATCGACGATACGCGCGGCATCGCGGAAACTCTCGCCGAACTGCGCGAGCTGGACCGCCTGATAAGTCGCCATCAGGCCTGGCCTTCCGGGAAGCCCAGCACGCCGGGGTTGAACAGCCCCTTGGGGTCGAGATGTGCCTTCAGGTTGTCGAGCAGCGCGGTGAAGGCCGGATCGCGGCTTTCACGGTAGGGATAGGTGCGGCCGATCTGGAAGTGGCCGGTGCCATAGCGCGCGCAGATCGCGACCACGCCCTTGCGCAGGAACTTCACCGCCTCGGTCGCCGCCGGGTTCTCGGGCCGCTGCGTCAGGCGCGCGACGTGTGAGGCTTCCATCGACTGTTCGTGGATCGGACGCCAGCCGGTCGGCCAGAAGAACACCGGCTCGATGATCAGCGCATTGCTGGCCATCGCCGTGAACAGGAAGCCGGTATGGATCTCGTGCTCGGTGAAGAGCGCGGCGTTCTCGGCATAGAACTTCTGGATCTCGGTGAAGATCTGCGGCGCGGTGGACAGCGGGCAGACGCCGTGGACGGGGATCCACGCCTCTCCGGTCGGGCCGACCATCGAGTTCAGCGGCGGGAAAGGGTTGGCGCGGATGATCTTGGCGATCGAGTTCTCGATCTCGGTGCCCTCGAACTGGCGCGCGATGCGGCGGGCCTCGGCCATGTCGAACGCCACCGCGTCCTTGGAGCGGCCTTCCGCGATCACGTGGAGCGGATAGTCGCCCTTGGGGATGAAATTGCGTCCGCCCAGCGCCACCTTGGCGGCCGAGAGCAGGCCCTTGCCCAGCGACTTCTCCTTGCCGATCACCGCGCCCAGCGTCTTCACGTCGGACAGCAGCGACATGCGCTTCATGCGCACTTCGGTGAGGCCGGGATCGAAGGCGCACATTTCGCAACTGATGCCCGCACGCGCCATCTCGCCCATCGCTTCCAGCAACTTCTCGCCGCTGGGGAAGGAGAACGAGGCGTAATCCTCATGCGCGGGGGCGGTGATCAGGCGGAAGGTGACTTCCGCCTTGATGCCCAGCGTGCCGCAATCGCCGAAGAAGATGCCCGCCAGATCGGGGCCGAAGTGGCGATAGAACGGATGCTCGCCGCCCTGTCCTCGGGCGCCGGTGCGGATCACCTCGCCGGTGCCGGTGACCACGGTGAGCGCGACGACGCTCTCGCTGCTGGTGCCGTACTGGCTGGCGCCGAACATCGCGTTGAGCTGCGACAGGCCGCCGCCGATGGTCGAGATTAGGCCCGACATCGGCCCCCAGAAAGGCGTGCGCAGCCCTTCCTTGGCCAGCGCCTCGTTCAGCTGGATCCAGCTGACGCCTGCCTGCACCGTCACCGTCATGTCGCCGCGATTGACCTCGATCACGCGGTTCATCCGCAGCGTGTCGATCGAAACGGTGCGGTCGTTGGCGGGGACATAGGCCGAAGTGTAGCTCATCCCCGCACCGCGCGGCGCCACCGAGCAGCCCGCGTCGCCAATCGCCTTGACAACCTCGGCCAGTTCCTCGGTGCTAGCCGGAGCGACGATCAGCGCGACGACGTCATCCGCGCGCGACCAGACGTCCTCGCTGTGCAGCTTGCGCTTCGCCTCGTCGACGGTGACGTTTTCAGCGCCGACAATGGCAGCGAGGCGTTCGGCCAGTGCCGGGGTTGCGGTCGGTTCGGGAAGCGTTGCGCTCAGCGGGTCCATCGTCGTGCTCCGGTGATTAATCGTGATTTACTGCTGTCAGGTTGAATTGATCACGCAAAGAGCCGTAGGGCGACCCTCCGCTCTGCGATCATCAGCCCTTCGCGATGGCGGCGGCCCCCTCGCCCGACAGCCTGCCGAGGGTCACGGCGGTGCATAGTCCCATCGCCGGGAGGTAGCCCCAGGACGACGGCCCCGAGACGCTGCGCGCCGCGCCGCCGCCCGCGAAAAGGTTGGGCAAAGCCGAGCCGTCTTCGCGCAAGACCCGCGCATTCCGGTCGATCTGGAGCCCCCCTTGGGTGTGGTAGATCGCGCCGACGACCTTGAACGCACCCAGCGCGCCGGAGGGCGGAAGCTCGTCTCCCCACACCCTGCCTTGCGCATCTGGACGCCCTTCTGCCTGTGCCTGACGGGCCTCTTCCAGCGAGGCGGCAAGCGCCTGCGGATCGACGCCGATGCGCTGCGCCAGAGCCTCGACGCTCTCCCCGCGACGGGCGGCGTTGAGTTCGGTCAGGGCCTTGGTGTCAGGCTGGTAGGCATTGCGGCGCTCGATCTCTTCGTCGAAAATCACCCAGACGTGACCGCCGGGCTGCGCGATGACGGGGTGGACCATCCCGGCGATGTCCTCCTTCTCGTTCACGAAGCGCAAGCCGTTGATATTGACCAGTATCGCGCCGTCGATGACGAAGCCGGGCGGTACACTGATACCTTGCGGCTCGGTCAGCATGGCATAGCCCTGAAAGGCACCCAAGTCGCCCATAGCGGCACCTAGCGATGCCCCAAGGCGGATACCGTCGCCCCGGCTGCCCTCGTGACCATTGTTCCGCGCGTCGGCCATCTCGGGGATGTACTGGCGCAGCATATCGTGGTTCCCGGCAAAGCCGCCGCTGGCGATGACGAGCGCCTTGCACCCCACCCGCTCGCGCTCGCCGCCGGGCCGTTCGATCTCGACGCCGAGCACGCGGCCCTCATCGTCGGCGATCACGTCGACCACCTTGGCCGGGCTCAGGATCATCACCCCGGCATCGGCGACCTTCTGGTGCAGCAGCTCCAGCAAGTCCTGCCCGGCATGGCCCGGCCAGCCGTGGACGCGCATCCGGGTGTTGCCGTAGGCGGGGCGGAAGCCGGTATCGAGTTCGAGCGGAACGCCGTGGCTTTCGGCCAGCCAGTCCAGCGTCGGACCGGAACCGTAAGCAAGCGCATACGCGATCTCCGGGTCGGTCTGGCCCTTCGTCTTGGCGAGAATGTCGGCGAAGAAAGTGTCGCCGTCGTCCTGTTCGCCCGCCGCCGCCTGCTGCTTCGTGCCCGCCGCGCAGAACACGCCCATCGACATGCCCGTGGTGCCCATCGGCCGCGCATCAGCTTCGACGAGGAGCACTTCGGACCCGGCATCGCTGGCCGCCAGTGCGGCGGTAACCCCGCAAGCCCCGCCGCCCATGACGAGGACGTCTACGGTGGATTCGAACTCCATCCCGCTCACGATGCGGCACCAACCTCTACCGCCACGTCTTCGGAGGCGATGTCGTCCGGACGGCCGATCGCCTCGTTTTCCTGCTGCACGATGCGCAGGATGCGGGCGATGTATTCCTGGTTCCACAACGCGCGCTCGGTGGCGGCGGCGCGATCGGGCACGAAAGCGTCGATCTCGCCTTGCGAGAGCACGCCCTTCTCCAGCAGCAGCCGTTCGAGCGTGTCGGTGCGCTGGCGGCTGACCGCCAGTTCCTGGGCGATGGACATGGTGATGGCGAGGACACGCTCGACTTCGGCGTCGAGGAAATAGGGGCGCTTGCCGGCAGGCTTGGCGCCCGCGCCGCGCAGGGCATCGGCGATGGACATCAGACGGTTGCTCCGATCACGTGCCAGGCCGCCTTGCGGCCATAGTCTTCCTTGTCGTCGTCGGCGGCGTCGGGGAACAGGTCGCGGTCGACCACCGCCGTCACCCCGCCGTGGATCAGCTGGTCACGCTCGAACCCGGCGGCGATCATCTCGGCGTCGAGGTCCATTTCGTGCATCCGGCTCCAGAACGGCTCGTTGTTGTAGTAGGCGTCCCAGTCACGCATGGCCTGCTCGAACAGTGGCATCTCGGGCGCGTACTGCGGCTGCTCGACGTGCAGGACGATGCCGCCCGGCTTCAGCAGGCGGCGCGTCTCGGCCATGATCCGGCGCAGCGATCCGGTGGACAGCTCGTGCAGGAACATCGTAGTCTGGATCCAGTCGAAGCTGGCGTCGGGGAAGATCGACAAGTCCTCGCCGCTCGCCTGCACGAAGCGCACGTTGTCGACGCCGAGCGACTTCGCACGGCCCAGACCATAGCGCAGCACCGGCGCGCCGAGATCCACGATGGTCATCTCCGCCTCGGGGAAAGCCTGCGCCAGCGGCAGGCTGGAATGGCCAACGGTGCCGCCGATTTCGAGAATCCGCTTCGGCTGGAAGTCCGGCAGGTTGCGCTTCACCCAGCGCGCGACCGCATGGCCGCCGCCGTCCGAATACTTGCCGAGCAACCCGCTGGTGGTCACGAACCCGGCGTGATCGTAGTTCGCGCCGTTGGTGACGTCGCCGGGGAAGTATTCGGTGTGATAGCTGCCCGGCATGCAGTGATGATCGACCGCCGAGACATAGCGCGGCTGCTGCAGCGTCGGGTCCAGCTTCAGGCGATCGTCGCCTTCGGTCAGTTCGCGCGCCTTCTCGGCCAGCTGTTCCGATTGGCGCAGCGCGGTCCAGCGGCCGGCCTGCTGGCGCTGCTCCATCGTCATGCGGCGCATCGCCGACCAGGTCTGGAACGCAGGGTCCTGCAACAGCGCCTTGCGCGCTTCGTGGCGGTTGGCGATCGGGCGACCTTCGGCGGCCTCGAACGCGGGGACCACGCGCTGCTCATAAGCCTGCTTCACGCCGGGCACGACATTGGCCGCCAGGTGGCGATTCATCTGTGCGAGGAAGTTGATCCGCTCGATCTCGTCATGACTGGTCTGCGGAAACAGCGCGTGACGGCCAATGACGCGATAGTCGGGCGGGCCATCGTATTCAGAAGCCGGGTCATTTCTGGACATGGTCAACCCTCGCGTTATATGTCATGTTCATATATCAAATAACAGGTACACCAACCCAGCTCAAGGAGTAGATGACCCATGACTCGCATCATCGTGCTGCTGAATCTCAAGGCCGGAAAGAGCGTCGCGGATTATGAACGCTGGGCGGAGACTACCGACCTGCCGACCGTGAACGGGCTCAAGTCCGTGTCGAACTTCGAAGTGCTCCGCACGGCGGGCCTGCTGGGCGGCGGCACCGCGCCTTACCAGTATGTCGAGATCATCGACGTCGCCGACATGGGCCTGTTCGGCGAGGAAACTTCGACCGAAGCGATGGGCAAGATCGCCGCCGAGTTCCAGGACTGGGCCGACCCGATCTTCATCATGACCGAGAAGTTGGGCGCATGAGCGGCCGGTTCGACGGCAAGGTCGCGGTCGTCACCGGTTCCGGCCGGGCGGGCGGTCTTGGCGAAGGCATCGCCCGCCGCCTTGCGGCGGAAGGCGCGACGGTGGTGATCTCCGACATCGGCGCCCCCGCCGACGCGGCGACGCCCGGCTCGATGACCGGCTCCAGCGCCGAGATGGACGCCATCGCTGCCTCGCTGCCCAAGGCCTCGACCTTCCCCTGCGACGTGCGCAATCCCGATCAGGTCCGCGCGCTGGCCCGACACGCGGTAGACACGCACGGTTCGCTCGACATCTGGATAAACAACGCCGGCATCGGCTATATCATGAAGCCGATGATGGACGTCTCCGCCGACGAATGGCGCGCGGTGATCGACGTCAACCTGACCGGCGCATGGTACGGCCTGCAGGCCGCCGCCGAGATCATGATCGCGCAGGGTAAAGGCGGCCGCGTGGTCAACATCGCCAGCCAGGCGGCGAAGTCCGGCTTCATGCATGCGCAGGCCTACACCGCCTCGAAACACGGCCTTGTCGGTCTGGTGCGCTCGGCCTCGATCGAGCTGGGCGCGCACGGCATCACCGTCAACAACGTCTGCCCGAACCACGTCACCACCGGCCTCGGCAAGTGGCAGAACGAGCACTTCGCAGAGGTGCAGGGCATTTCGGTGGACGAATACCTCGCCAACATGGCCGCGCGGATCCCGATGGGCCGCCCCGGCATGCCCGAGGACACCGCCGCTGCCGTGGCGTTCCTGTGCTCGGACGAGGCGATCTACATCACCGGCGAGAGCATGAACGTCTCGGGCGGTGAGGAGCCGCATTGACCCTGCCGTCGTCCCAGACTTGATCCGGGACCGCTGGATGTCTTTAGGTGCATGTTGGCCGTGAGCCGCCCCGACGCAAGCTGGGCGGTTCATGGCCAGCGGTCCCGGATCAAG
>JASGGD010000059.1:0-24311 GCA_047605225.1 Novosphingobium sp. | reverse complement strand
GCGAACTGATCCACGGCTATGGCCCGCTCGTCGATGCGGGGGACAGCGCCGGGGCGGCGGCGCTGTGGAGTCCGGATGGTTGTTATGATGTGGGCGGGCATGGGGTATACACAGGGCGTGCGGCGATCGCTGCGCTGCTCGATGGGGACGAACATCGCTCGCTTGTGGCCGGGGGTGTCGCGCATGTCCTGAGCGCGCCGGTCATTACGCTCGATGGTGACGGCGCGACGGCGCTGACCTATTCGCTGGTGCTCCGGCGGGATGGCGCGAAATGGGAAGCGCACCGCGTGGCGGCGAACCGCTGGCGGCTGGTCCGCACGCATGAAGGCTGGCGCGTCGCCGAGCGGGTCAATCGCCTGCTGGACGGCGATGCGGACGCGCTTGCCTTGCTGGCTTGCATCGGATTTCAGGGATGACAATGCTCACGAAATCGGCTCTGCCGTCATGACGATGGATGATCTCTTTGCCGACAGAGCGGTTCGTGACAGGACCATGGACCGCAGCGCCGTTCAGGCGCTGGCGGGCGCGCAGACGCTGGTCGGCTGCGATCTGGAGGATGCGGACTTGTCCGGCCTCGATCTTGTCGGGTGGACCTTCGAGAACTGCAACCTGCGGCGCTGCGACCTGAAGGGCGCGAAGCTGGAGCGGACCGTCTGGCGCTCTTGCCGAGGGGCCTTTGCTGTCTTCGTGGGCAGCGACGTGTCAGAGGCCGCATTCACCGCCTGCGATTTCAACAATGCCTCGATGAAGCGCGCGACGCTGGAGGGCGCGAAGTTCCTGCGCTGCAAGCTGACCGGCGTGGACTTCTCCGACATCAAGGCGGTGGACCTGCACTTCGAGGAGACGCTGCTGATCGGCACCCGTATGGTGGGCCGCTCGTTCCGGCAGGCGAATCTGCTGCGGCTCGACTTCTCGCAGGCGGACCTCGGCAAGTGCGACTTCCGCCAGGCCGCGTTCGAGGGATGCAGCCTGCGGGACGCCACGCTCGACGGCGCGCGTTTCGATGGCGCGGACTTGCGCGGTGCGGACCTTGGCGGGGTGCGGCTGGGCGATGCCTCTCGGTTTCGGGGCGCGACGATCTCGCGCGAGCAGGCGGCGCAATTGCTTGGGGAACTGGGCCTGAAGGTGCGCTAAAAGAAGGCGCTGGCTTCTGCGCATGCATGCGTGAATGGCTAAAAGGGGTGGTGAGCGGTCATGCCCCAAGTTCGTCATTGCGAGCGTAGCGAAGCAATCCAGGGCAGTGTTGAGCCGCCCTGGATTGCTTCGCTACGCTCGCAATGACGAGGTGCGGGGAATAGCCGAAAATGGGTGGTTTTCTGTCATTCAGTTGAATCGAACGCTAGGACACCCAAGTTGGCGCAATAGCGACCACATCCCATCCCGAATTACCGCGACGAAGAGCGAGAATTTGTCCTCCTCCACACAATCCGCCGCAAACATACGATGTCTCGACCAAAGCTATATCACCAGAAATAGCGGGTTCATTTATGGAGAAAATAGCTGGGCAGTTGCGCCCGGCCACGGACTTTGCCCCTTCGATCAAGACGGGGTTTCGAACGTATTTTATCGTTTTTGGAACCGCTGAGACTTTGATGTAGCGCTTACTGTAAGCTGTTTCCAATTTCGATTTTAACGCTTCAGCCGTTGCAGACTGCAGTTGCGTCAAAAGGGTAGGAGGGGCTTTTAAGAGCTTATGCCCCGCCTTTTCCGGCAGGAACCAAGCCAAATCCAAGCCTTCCGAGATCATTTCTGAAGCGCGGAGGTAATTTTCGCCTTCTGAGGAAAAATCTTCCAAGATTTTCTTCTGATGCTGCAAATTTTGACCTCGAATTTGCGCATCAATGCAGGTTTCGACGGGCACCGCAGACAGCGTGCTGGCGGCATACGCAATGACCGAACGATCAATCTGGTCCTTCACGCGGGCCGTAGGCACGTCCGTATGACAACTTGTTAGCGCGATGGAGATCAGAAAAGTGGCAGTTCTGCTTTTCACAGGCGAGGTCTATTCGGTTTCTGGCAGATTGCAAATACAACACAAGGGCGACACCACGGCAACGTTGCAATGTCCACAACGGGGCGCTTCCAGAAAGTCTGATCACAGCTGTCTCCTAAAGCGCTCGCAGTTCCGCGCGCAGCACTTTGCCTGCCGGGTTGCGGGGCAGGGCGGGGACGAAGGCGATCTGGCGCGGCACCTTGTAGTTGGCCATCGCCCCGCGCGCCCATTGGATGATCTCGGTCGGCTCGGCGCTCTGGCCGGGGCGCAGGACGATGTAGGCCTTGCCGACCTCGCCCATGCGATCGTCCGGCACGCCGACGATCGCCGCCGTCTCGATGGCGGGATGGCTGGCGAGCAGGCTTTCGATCTCGGCCGGGTAGCAGTTGAAGCCGCCGGAGATGTACATGTCCTTCTTGCGGTCGGTGATGGCAAGGTAGCCGCGCGCGTCGATCGTGCCGATGTCGCCGGTGTGGAGCCAGCCCTGCGCGTCGATCGCCTCGGCGGTGGCCTCGGCGTTGTCGAGGTAGCCGCGCATCACCGCATGGCCGCGTATCAGCAGTTCGCCGGGCTCGTCGCAGGGCATGTCGCGGCCTTCGTCGTCGACGCAGCGCACTTCGATGCCGGGCATGGGATAGCCGCAGGTGTGGGCCACCGTCTCGGCATCGTCGCCCTGCCGGGTCATGCTGATGACGCCGCACTCGGTCATGCCGTAGCCGTTGACGATGTTCTGCATGCCCAGTTCGCCGCGCATCCGCTCGACTAGGGCGGGCGCGACCGGCGCGGCCCCGGTGACGGCGACGCGCAGCGAGGAGAAGTCGCGCGGCTGGGCGCCCTCCAGTTCGTGCAGCAGGGAGAGGTAGATCGTCGGCGGGCCGGGGATGAAGCTGATGCGGTTCTCCTCGATCTGGCGGACCAGTTCGGCGCCGTCGAACAGCGCCATCGGCACGATCGTCGCGCCCCGGATGAAGCAGTTCACCCAGCCCGCCTTGTAGCCGAAGGTGTGGAAGAACGGATTGACGATGAGGTAGCGGTCGCCTTCGCGCAAGTCCACGCGCACGGCCCAGTCGCCGAAGGTCTGCGTGACCTGCGCGTGCGTGGTGATGGCGCCCTTGGGGCGGCCGGTGGTGCCGGAGGTGAAGATCACGTCGGACACGTCCTCGCCGCGCACTTGTGCGAGGGCGGCGTCCACGGCGGGGTCGGCAGCGCCTTTGCCGCGCGCGGCGAAGGCGTCCCAGCCGGTGTCGATCAGCACGGTTTCGGCAAGCTCGGGCAAGTCCTCGTCCGCGATGAGTGCGCGGTAGTCGGTGTCGAGGAAGCGTTCGGGGACGAACAGCATCTTCGCGCGCGAGCGGCGCAGGATATCGGCGGCTTCCTGCCCCTTGAAGCGGGTGTTGAGCGGCACGATCGCCGCGCCCGCGATCTGCGCGCCGAGTGCCGCCAGCACCCATTCGCGGATGTTGGGCGCCCAGATGGCGACGCGGTCCCCGCGCGCGATCCCGCTGGCGAGCATCGCCGAGGCGGCTGCGCGCGCGTCGGTCCAGAGCTGTGCGAACGTCCAGCTGCGTGCGCCCTCGATCAGTCCCGTGGCGTTGGGCCAGCGCTCGGAAGCGGCCTGCGCGGCGTGAGGGATGGTCGGTGGCCAGTTACCCATCGTGTCGGTCATGTCAGCCGCGCGGCTCCCGAGGCAGGCCGAGTCCGCGCTCGGCGATGATGTTGCGCTGGATCTGGTCGGTACCCGCATAGATCGTGTCCGACCGGCTCATCAGGTACATGGTGGAGAGGCCGTCGAAGCGCTCCTCGCCCGCGCCGATTTCGGCTTCCTGTCCGCGCACGTCCATGGCCAGTTCGCCCAGCGCCTTGTGCCACTGCGACCAGTAGAGCTTGTAGGTCAGCGCCGCGCCGGACAGTTCGGTGCTGTCATCGGAGAGCATGCGAAGGCCGCTGTAGCGCATGATCTTCAGCCCCGCGTGGGCCTGTGCGATGCGCTGGCGGTAGATCGGATCGCGGGCCTTGCCGTTGGCCTTGGCGGCCTCGACGATCTCGTCCAGCTCGTTCCGGAAGTGCATCTGCTGGGCGAGGGTGGAGACGCCGCGCTCGAAGCCGAGCAGCGCCATCGCGACTTTCCAGCCCTGTCCCTCATCGCCGATGCGGTCCGCCGCGAGGGCCTCGGCACTGTCGAAGAAGACTTCGGCGAACTCGGCCTCGCCGGTCATCTGGCGGATCGGGCGGGGGGTGACGCCGGGCTGGTCCATCGGCACCATCAGGAACGAGAGGCCCTTGTTGCCAACGCTGCCCGGTGTGGTGCGGGCGACGACGAAGCACCAGTCGGCGATCGTGCCCATCGAGGTCCAGATCTTCTGGCCGTCGATGACATAGCGATCACCCTCCAGCCGCGCGCGGGTCTTGACGTTGGCGAGGTCCGATCCGGCGCCGGGCTCGGAATACCCCTGACACCAGATCGCGCGGCCCTGCGCGATTTCGGGCAGAAAACGCGCCTTCTGTTCCTCGCTCCCCATCGCCAGCAGGGTGGGGCCGAGCAGTTCGACGCCCAGGTGCCCGACGCGCGGCGGGGCCTTGGCGCGGGCATATTCCTCGGCGAAGATCACCTGCTGCGCGATCGTCGCATCGCGCCCGCCCCACTGCGAGGGCCAGCCGACGACGCTCCAGCGCGCCTCGCCCAAAGCCTGCTCCCAGGCGCGGCGTTCGTCCACGTTATCGACCTGATTGGTCTGCCCGCGAATGGCCTTGAACGGGCCGGAGAGCTGCGTCTCCAACCAGTCCGCGGCTTCCTGCCGGAAGGCCTTGAGTTCGGGCGCGAAGGCAAGCTGCATGGATCAGGCGACCTCGAACAGACCGGCGGCGCCCATGCCGCCCGCGACGCACATGGAGACGACGACGTACTTCACGCCGCGCCGCTTGCCCTCGATCAGCGCATGGCCGACGAGGCGCGACCCTGTCATGCCGAAGGGGTGGCCGATGGCGATGCCGCCGCCGTTGACGTTGAGCTTGTCGGGATTGATGCCCAGCTTCTGCTGGCAGTAGATGGCCTGCGAAGCGAAGGCCTCGTTGATCTCGAACAGGCCGATGTCATCGATCTTCAGCCCGGCGCGGTCGAGCAGCTTGGCGATCGCGAAGACCGGGCCGATGCCCATCTCGTCCGCGCCGCAGCCCGCAACCTGAAAGCCGCGATAGAGGCCGAGCACGGGCAGGCCCTCTTTCTGCGCGGTGGCAAGGTCCATCACCACTTGCGCCGAGGCGCCGTCCGACAGCTGGCTGGCATTGCCTGCGGTGACGTGTTTGCCTTCCTGCACGACGAGGCCGTTTTTGAACACCGGCTTCAGCCCCGCCAGCGCTTCATACGTGGTGCCTGCGCGCACGCCCTCGTCCTTCGCGAGCGTGACTTCTTCCTTGCCGGTCTCGTTGCCTTCCTTGTCGAACAGCGCCTTGCTGACGGTGATCGGCACGATCTCCGCGTCGAAGCGCCCGGCCTCTTGCGCGGCGGCGGCGCGCTGCTGCGAGAGGGCGGAGAAATGGTCCTGCGCCTCGCGGCTGATGCCGTAGCGATCGGCGACGACTTCGGCGGTCTCGATCATCACCATGTAGGCGTAGGGATCATGCGCCTTGACCACGTCCGAGCGGTTGCGGAAGGCGGGCGCGTGCTTGTTGAGGGTCAGCGACACGCTCTCGGCGCCGCCTGCCACGGCCACGTCGATCTCGTTGCAGACGATGCCGCGCGCAGCAAAGGCAATCGCGTTGAGGCCCGACGAGCACTTGCGGTCCATGGTGAAGCCGCTGGTCGTATCGGGCAGATTGGACGCATGCACCGTCAGGCGGCCGAGGTTGTAGCTCTGCGTGTTCCAGTGGTTCGCGCAGCCCAGATACACGTCGTCGACCCGCGCCGGGTCGATCCCTGCGCGCTCGATCGCGGCATTGACGACATGGGCGGAAAGCGCGGGCGCCTCGGTATCGTTGAAGGCGCCGCGATAGGCCTTGCCTACGCCGGTGCGGGCCGTGGAGATGATGGCGGCTTCACGCATGGAACTCGATCCTCTCAGATGTCATGGGCGTTGGCGGCGCCCCAGAAGGCGCGCATTTCGACGATCTCGTTGGCGTCGTTGAAACGGAAGGTGTCGATCACGTCGATGCGCTTGGCGGCGCCCTGAAATTCGAGGTGGACGGAGAACGGGAAGGCGGCCTGATCGGCAACCACCCGCACCGGCCCGTCAAGCCGCAGCTTCGCGCCGGTCTTCATCGACTCCGCGTAAAAGGCGCGGATCGCCTCGCGCCCTGTGTGGATCGGGCTGCCGACGGGGTCTTCGGCGGTGCCGTCCTGCGCATAGAGCGCCGCGATCGCATCGGCATCGCCTGTGCCGAAGCCGTCGATATAGGCATGGACGACGGCTTCCATCTTGGCGGGATCAGGCATCGGTTTCTCCTTCCGGAAAGTAGCGGTTGATCGTGTCGACCACGCAGGCGGGCTTGTCGGAGCCTTCGATCTCCACCGTCACGCGGATCACCGCCTGAATGGCGCCGCCCTTGACATCCTCCACCCAGACGATCTCGCCGGTGCCGCGAATGCGCGAGCCGACTTTCACGGGCGCGAGAAACCGCGTGCGATCCATCCCCACATTCACCCCGGCGGAGAAACGGCGCACTTCGATCATCTGCGGCATGAACAGGTTGACGAGGCTGAGTGTCAGGTAGCCATGCGCGATCGTGGCGCCGAACGGCCCGTCCTTGGCGCGCACGGGATCGACGTGAATCCACTGCAGATCGCCCGTCACCTGCCCGAAGGCATCGATGCGGTCCTGCTCGATCGTCAGCCATTCCGAGGCATCGAGCCGGGTGCCGCTCTGGCCGATCAAATCGCGTGGGGAGGCGAAGACGGTCGCCATCGTCAGGCGCGCTGGCTGGAGACGGAGACGATTTCGCCGGTCATGTAGCTCGACAGTTCGCTGGCGAGGAACATCATGACATTGGCGATTTCCCAGACTTCCGCCGGGCGCCCGAAGGCTTCCTTCTCGACCAGCTTGTCGAGCGCTTCCTGCGTCGTCACCTTGGCAAGGAAGGGGTGCATGGCAAGGCTGGGCGAGACGGCGTTGATGCGCACGTTATGCTCTGCCGCCTCGATCGCGGCGCAGCGGGTGAAGGCCATGACGCCCGCCTTGGCGGCGGCATAATGTGCCTGCCCCTTCTGCGCGCGCCAGCCGAGCACCGAGGCGTTGTTGACCATGACGCCGTTCTTCGCCGCGTACATCATCGGCAGGAAGGCGCGGGTCATGCGGAACAGGCTGGTCAGCGTGACGTCGAGGACGCGGCTCCACTGGTCGTCGGTCATATCGACGATGTCCGCCTCACCGCCGAGACCGGCGTTGTTGATGAGCACGTCGACGCGGCCAAGCGCGGCGAGCGATGCATCGCGAAGGCCCTGCACGGCTTCCTCGTTGGTCACGTCGCAGACGCAGATGGCGGGGCGTTCGCAGCCGACTTCCTCGGCGATGCGGTCGGCGGCTTCGTTCAGGCGGCGCTCGTGGAAATCGCTGATGAGGACGCGGGCGCCTTCCTCGGCGGCGCGCTTCGCGGCGGAAAAGCCGATGCCGGTGCCGGCGGCGGCGGTGACCACCACGGTTTTGCCGGTCAGCAGGCCGCGCGCGGTGGGGTAGGGCGGTACGGGGGAAGTCACGGTCATGCGGCGTCCTTCAGGATGATTGTGGCAAGCGCCTCGCGGTGGGCTTCGGCCGCGCCGAGGCAGGTCGCGGTGGCGCGGGCGCGCTTGAAGTAGAGGTGAGCGTAATGCTCCCAGGTGAAGCCGATCCCGCCGTGGAGCTGGATCGCGTCGCCGGTGATCGCGCGGTAGGCATCGCAGGCGTAGCTGCGCGCGACATGGCAGGCTTCGGCCAGTTCCTCACCGTCCTCGTCTATCGCGGCGGCGGCGTAATAGGCGGCGGAGCGTGAGGCTTCGATCTGGAGAAGCATGTCGGCGAGCATGTGCTTGTAGGCCTGGAACGAGCCGATCAGCCGCCCGAACTGGATGCGCTGGCCTGCATATTCCACCGTGGCATCGAGGCTGTACTGCATGCCGCCCACCTGTTCGGCGGCAAGCAGGCCCGCGCCCACGGTGAGGGTACGCGCGATCACCGCTTTTGCGCTGCCCGGCGTGCCCAGCACCATGGCAGGGGTGACCTCGCAGTCGAAGGTGAGAGTTGCGAAGCGGCGGGTGCGGTCCATCGCGGGCAGCGGCGTGACGGTGAGGCCGGGCGTGCCCGCCTCCAGCACGACAAGGCTGTCGTCAGAGGTGGCGACGACGATCACTTGCGCGACATGGCCGAAAGTCACGAAGTCCGCCGTGCCGGTGAGGCGAGAACCCGACAGCGTGGGGCGGCTGGCGGTTCCCGCGAAACAGGCTGCCGTGCCTGAGGCGAGGCGGGGCAGAAACTCCGCCTGCTGCGCTTCGCTGCCCGCGTTCAGGATGGCCTGAACCGCCAGCACCGCCGTCTCGAAGAACGGCACCGGCGCCAGCACGCGGCCCGTTTCCTCCAGCACCAGCGCCATTTCCGCAGCGCCAAGGCCAAGGCCGCCGTGCGCTTCGGGCACCATCAGTCCGGCGAACCCCAGCTCCGAGGCGAAGCGATCCCACAGGCCCGCATCGAACCCGCTATCGCCTTCGACCACGGCGCGGATCGCTTCCGGCCCGGCGGCGTCGGTCAGGAAGTCGCGGGCGGCTTCCTGAATCGCGCGCTGGTCTTCGCTTAGGGTGAAGTCCATCAGCTTGCCCCGTAGACCGGCTTGGCAGGCTCGCGCATGGTCAGCAGCTTGCGGACGATAGCGTCCATCTCGCCCGGTTCGAGGCGCGCGCCCTTGTCGAAGGCAGGGCTGTCGGTCCAGCCTTGCGAGAGGAACACGTTGCCGCCCTTCAACTCGAAGATTTGCCCGGTCACGCCCTTGGACTGTTCGGACACGAGGTAGGCCACCAGCGGCGCCATGTTCTCGGGCGCGAAAAGGTCGAACTCGCCCTCCTTGGCTTCCATGTCGAAGGCGCCGGTGCTGGTCATGCGGGTGCGGGCATTGGGCGCGAGGGCATTGGCGGTGACGCCCAGCCGCGCGAGTTCGGCGGCCTGAACCAGCGTCAGCGTGGCAATGCCGCCCTTGGCCGTCGCATAGGCCGATTGCCCGACCGAGCCCTGAAGCCCCGCGCCCGACGTGGTGTTAATGATCCGCGCATCGACGGGATTGCCGGCCTTGCTCTGCGCGCGCCAGTATTCGGCGGCGTGGCGCGATGTGCAGAAGTGCCCGCGCAGATGGACGCGCAGCACCGCATCCCATTCCTCGGGCGAGCAGGTGAAGAACATGCGGTCGCGCACGAAACCGGCGTTGTTGACCACGGCATGCAGCACGCCGAAACTGTCGAGGGCCTGCTCCACCATGCGCTTGCCGGAGTCCCACTCGGCGACGTCATCGGTGTTGGCCACGGCCTCGCCGCTCAGCGCGCGGATTTCCTCGACGACCTGTTCGGCTGCGCCCCTGGTTTCGCCCGCCTCGCCATGCGTGCCGACGCCGAGGTCGTTGACCACCACGCGGCAGCCTTGCGCGGCGAGGCCGAGCGCATAGGCCTTGCCCAGCCCATTGCCCGCCCCGGTGACGATCGCCACGCGCCCTTCGCAAATCCCGGCCATCAGTTCTGGGTTCCTTCCTGTTGGATTGCGGCCCGGCGCTCGCGTTCGGCGGCTTCGGGTCCGGTGAGGCGCACTGCGATCGCGTCGGAGCGCACGCGGCGGCGGTTGGGCTCGGCTACGGGCAGTGGTGGTACCTCTATGGTGCCGTTGAGTGCCGCTTGGGCCAGCTTCTGGTATTCGCCGTCGCCGTCGTTCTTCCACGTCACCTGATGGGGTTCGAAGGTCTTCACGACCTTGGCCGGATTGCCGACGACAAGGCTGCGCGGCGGCGTGTGAGTGTCTGATTTCACGAGGGAAAGCGCGGCGACAAGGTTCTCCGGCCCGATCACGGCGTTATCCAGGATCACCGCATTCATGCCGATCAGGCTGTTCTCGCCGACCTCGCAGCCGTGGATCACGCTGCCATGCGCGATCGTCGCGCCGCGCCGGATCACGGTGTCACGCAACTGGTTGGCATGGACGGTGACGCTGTCCTGAATGCTGGTATCACCCTCCACCACGATCCGCCCGAAGTCCCCGCGCAGCGAGGCTCCCGGCGCAATGAAGCAGCCCGGTCCCACGATCACGTCGCCGATCAGCGAGGCGAGCGGATGGACGTAGCTGGTGGGGTCCACCACCGGGACGATTCCCTGATAGGAATAGCAAGGCATTACAAACGCTCGATAATCGTGACGTTGGCCTGCCCACCGCCTTCGCACATGGTCTGCAGCCCATAGCGTCCGCCGGTGCGCTCCAGCGCGTTCAGCAGCGTCGTCATCAGCCGCGCGCCGGTGGCACCGATGGGGTGGCCCAGCGCGATCGCACCGCCCTGCACATTGACCTTCTCATGCGGAATGCCGAGTTCCTGCATCCACGCCATCGGCACCGAGGCAAAGGCCTCGTTGCATTCAAACAAATCAATGTCTTCCACCCGCATTCCGGCCTTCTTCAGCGCATATTGGGTGGCCGGGATCGGCCCGGTGAGCATCCAGACCGGGTTGGCGGCGCGCACCGACAGATGGTGGATGCGCGCGCGGGGCTTGAGGCCATGCTCCTTCACCGCCCGCTCGCCCGCGATAAGCAGCGCGGCGGCGGCATCGCAGTTCTGGCTGGCGACGCCTGCCGTCACCACCCCGCCCTCGCGCACCGGGTTGAGGCCGGAAAGACCCTCCAGCGTGGTCCCGGGGCGGATCGTTTCGTCCCTTGCAAGTCCCTCGAAAGGCACGACTTCGCGGTCGAACCAACCGGCATCCCATGCCGCCTGCGCGCGCTGGTGGCTGGCAAGGCTGAACTCCTCCATCGCCTCGCGGCTGATGCCCCACTTGTCCGCGATCATCTCGGCCGAGCGAATCTGGTTCACTTCCTCGTCGCCATAACGCGCGTCCCAGCCTTTTGCGCCGGTGAAAGGGCTCTCGAAGCCGTACTGTGCGCCCGCTGCCATCGCCGCCATGATTGGAATGCGGTTCATCGCCTGGCTGCCGCCCGCGACAACGAAGTCCTGCGTGCCACTCATCACCCCCTGCGCGGCGAAGTGGACTGCCTGCTGGCTGGAGCCGCACTGCCGATCGATCGTCACGCCGGGGACTTCCTCGGGCAGCCCCGCGACCAGCCATGCGGTGCGGCCGATGTCGCCTGCCTGACCGCCGATCGTCTCGGTGCAGCCCCAGACAACGTCGTCCACCAGCGCCGGGTCGATGCCGGTACGGTCCATCAGCGCGCGGATCGGATGGGCGCCGAGGTCCGCCGGATGGACATGGGCAAGGCTGCCCTTCTTGCGGCCGACGGGTGTGCGAACGGCGTCGATGATATAGGCTTCAGGCATGTTCGATCTCGAAGGCTGGCGTGGCGCGGGCAAAGGTCTGCTCCGGCCCGGTCGGGCAGGAAAACAGGCGCCTTGCGATGCGGTCTCGGTGGAAGCGCGGGGTGCCCCAGGATTGGGTCAGCGCCAGCGCGCGCTTGAGGACGAGGTGGACGTCGACCTCCCAGCTGTAGCCCATCGCCCCGTGCACCTGGATCGCGGCGCGGGCGGCCTTGTCGGCGGCTTCCAGCGCGACGGTGCGGGCATGGCTGACGCGGGCGCGGGAATGCGCGTCGGCGTGGCCGATCTCTGCGGCGGCGGCGGTGACGACGGGCTTCGCGAACTCGATGGCGACTTGCGCGGAGGCAAGGTGGTGCTTGACCGCCTGATAGGAACCGATGGGCTTGCCGAACTGCTGGCGCTCGGCGGCATAGGCGACCGCCATGTCTACCGCGCGCTGCGCCAGACCGATGCCCTGCGCGGCGGCAAAGAGGTTGGCGCGGTCGATCGCAAGATCCCAGTCGGCCTGCCCCAGCGGTTCCGCCTTCGCGATATCCGCATCCACCCGGAACAGGCGGCGGAAGGGATCGATGCTGGGCTGCGGCGTCAGTCTGACCTGATCGGGCGTGGCGAGGAAAGCCTTGCCTTCATGGTGCAGCAGGATCGCCGCCGCGCTGTCGGCATGGTTCACATAGGGGTTCAGCGGATGCGCCACGGCGATCGTCGCCAGCGGATCGGCCAGAATCGGATGATCGGGAGCCAGCGAAGCCAGCAGCGGTGCACCGACGCCGGCGCTTTCCACCAGCGGCTCGGGCAGGGCGAAATAGCCTGCTTCCTGCGCGATCAGGGCGAAGTCGGTTTCGGTTAGCTCCATGCCGCCCGCCGCCTCGGGCAGCAGTAGCAGGGTCAACCCGTTTTCGACCACGGCGGCCCAGCGCGCATCGTTGCGTGATGCGCCAGCTTCCATCATCCGGCGCCAGTGATCGGGCGTGCAGGTATCCGCGAACAGGGTGCGCGCGGTTTCGGTGAACATCTGCTGTTCGTCGCTGAAGGTGAAATCCATCGCGTCCTCCTCAGCGGGGCAGGCCGAGCATGCGCTCGGCGATGATGTTGCGCTGGATCTCGTTCGACCCGGCATAGATCGGTCCGGCGAGGGCGAAGATGTAGTCGTCGATCCAGTCCACCGGATCGGCGTCGGGGGCCTCGTGCATCAGTTCCGCCTTCGGGCCTAGGATGGACAGCGCGGTCTGGGTGAGGTGGATGTCCATCTCCGACCAGAAGATCTTGTTGGTGCTGGCTTCGGGCCCGATCTTCGCGCCCGCCATCAGCCGCGATGCGGTCTGGTAGATGTTGAGCGCATAGGCTTCCGCGTTCATGTGGGCGCGCACGACATCGGCCTCCAGCGCCGGGTCGGCCTCCGCTGCGTTATCGGTCCACAGCTGTGCCAGCTTGCCTACCGCCACCTGATAGCGGGCGGGGCTGCGCAGCATCAGCCCGCGCTCGAACCCGGCCGTCGCCATGCAGATGTGCCAGCCCTGACCCTCGTCGCCGAGGCGGTTGAAGGCGGGGACGCGCACGTCCTCGAGGAAGATTTCGGCAAAGCCGACATGGCCGTTGATCTTCTTGATCGGGTTGACGGTGACGCCCGGCGCATCGAGCGGGAAGAAGATCAGGCTGAGGCCCTTGTGGCGTTCGGTGCCCGGCGTGCGGAACAGGCCAAAGGCCCAGTCGGCGAAGACCGCGCGGCTCGACCAGATCTTGTGGCCGTTCAGGACGTAATCGTCGCCGTCCTGCACGCAGGTCGCACGTACGCCGGCAAGGTCGCTGCCCGCCTGCGGTTCGGACCAGGCCTGCGCCCAGATTTCCTCGCCGCTCGCCATCGGCGGCAGGAAGCGCTGCTTCTGCTCGTGGGTGCCGAACTCGATCAGCGTCGGGCCGAGCAGGAAGATGCCGTTCTGGTTGACCCGCCCCGGCGCTCCGGCGCGGTAGTATTCCTCCTCGAAGATCAGCCACTGGATCAGGTCCAGTCCGCGTCCGCCGTATTCCTTCGGCCATGTCACCATGCCCCAGTCGCCGGATTTCAGCGCGCGTTCCCATTCGCGGTGCGCTTCGAAACCGGCACGGCTGGCGTCGAAGTGCTCCAGCGGCGCGGGGGGCACATGCGCCTCCAGCCAGCCGCGCACTTCGGCGCGAAAGGCGATCTGTTCGGGAGTGTAAGTCAGGTCCATCAGAACTTCGCCGCCGCGCCTTTCCCGTCCACGAAGGCGTCGCGCGCCTTCTGGCTGTCTTCGTGCATGTACATTTCGAGAGTGAAGCCTTGCTCGATGCGGTAGTGGGCCGAGGGGTCGGTCGGCTCGATCAGGTTGAGCGCCTGCTTGGCGATGACCAGCGCGGCGCGGCTCTTGGAGGCGATGATCTCGCAGAAGGCGTAGGCCTCGTCTCTGAGCTGGTCGAGTGGCACCACCTTGTGGACCGAACCGTGGCGATAGGCGTCCTCGACCGGGATGCGCCCGCCGGTGAAGAAATTGGCGCGCACCATCTGCACCGGCAGCATGCGGCTCATGAAGGCGGCCCCGCCCATCGCGCCGCGATCGATCTCGGGCAGCGAGAAGTACGCGCCCTCGGCCGCGATCAGCGCATCGCAGGCGCCCGCGATGTTGACGCCGCCGCCGATCACGAAGCCGTGCAATGCCCCCACCACGGGAATCGCGCAGTCGCGGATCGCCTTGAAGGTGAGGAAGTTGTCCCTGTTCAGCTTGGCGATGCGTTCGGGATGCGCCTGCATCTCCTTGATGTCGACGCCGCCGCAGAAGCCCCGGCCTTCGGCGCGGATGAGGATGCAGCGCACTTCCTCGTTCGCGGCGGCTTCGTGGATCAGCGCGGGGATCGATTCCCAGCCCAGCGTATCGAAGGCGTTGACGGGCGGGTGATCGAACAGGATCTCGGCGATCCGGTCCTTGATGGTCAGTGTGATCGGCAAGCTCTCTCTCCCCTTCAGGCGACGGCGGCGGGGCGGGTGCCCAGCGCGGCCAGTGCGCCCAGACGTTCGTGCGCTTCGGCGACGATCCGCTCGACCAGATCGCGGCAGCTCGGAATTTCCCCGATGCGCCCGCCGACGACGCCGGTGGCCATGATGCCATGCTCGATGTCGCCTTCGACCACCGCCTTCTGAATCAGCATCGGCATCGTCGCGGCCATCATCGCCTGCTTGACCGGCATCGCGCCATGCGCGGTCATGCCCCTGGCGGACTTGATGAAATCCAGCCAGGACGCGCCGGTCTGCCGCTTCATCGCCATGCCCGCCTCGATCGCGCGCAACCACATGCCCAGCGAGCCGGACTTCTCGATGCGGTCCATCAGGCTGGTGCGGACCATGCGCTGGGGAATGCCGTCCAGCTTGGTGGTAACGACGATCCCGTCGGTGCTGGCAGCGAGATAGGCGGCCTTGGCGCTGTCGGGCACCGGGCTTTCCTTCGTCAGCAGAAACCGCGTGCCCATCGCGATGCCGACCGCGCCGAAGGCCATGGCCGCAGCCAACCCGCGTCCGTCGGCAAATCCGCCGCTGGCGATCACCGGCACCTTCACGGTGTCCAGAACCTGCGGCAGCAGCACCGTGGTCGGCACGGAGCCGGTGTGGCCGCCGCCTTCTCCGCCCTGCACGTTGATCATGTCGACGCCCAGTTCGACCATCTTCTTCGCGTGCTTCACTGCGCCCACGGTGGGCACGCACAGGATGCCCGCGTCCTTGAACCGCCCGATCATCTTCGCATTCGGTCCGCGCCCGAAGCTGACCGCACGCACCTGCTCGCGGTTGGCGAGGATCAGTTCGACGATCTGGTCGGCACCCGGCTGAAACGAGTGGAAGTTGACGCCGAAGGGGCGATCGGTGCCGCGCCGCACTTCGAGCAGCTTGGCGCGCGCCTCGTCGGGTGTCATCACTGCCGCGCCCAGGAAGCCGAAAGCGCCCGCGTTGCTGCTGCCGATCACCAGCGAGGGTTCGGCCACCCAGCCCATCGCGGTCTGGATGATCGGCCAGCGGCAGCCAAGCCGCTCGACGAGGACGGTGTGCAGCGGGTCGCTCATCAGGTGTCCTTCTTTCCGGCTGCGGCCTTGTTGGCGGCGGCCATAGATTTCGCATCCATCCCGCCCAGCGAGTTCTTCGAGGTGAGATCGCTCTGCGCGTGCGCGAAGTGGTGCATGTGGAAATGCGCGTCGGTGGCGCTGCGCTTGCCGCGCAGATCCTCCACCTGGTTGAGCGCCTGCTTGGTCAGCCAGTTGCCGAGGCGGGGGCGGGTGGCGAGTTCGTCCGCCATCGCCTTCACGTCCGCCAGCAGGTTCTCGCGCGTGGACAGGCGATTGACCATGCCGAAGTTGTATGCCCGCTCGGCGCTCATCCGCTCGCCGAGCATGATGAACTCCTTGGCGACGCGCGGCGGCAGTTCGAAGCCGTGCGCGAAGTATTCGACGCCGGGGATGCCCATGCGGTTGACCGGGTCCTGAAAGAAGGCATCGTCGGTCGCCACGATGAAGTCGCAGACCCAGGCCAGCATCAGCCCGCCTGCCACGCAGGCACCCTGAACGGCGGCGATGGTCGGCTTGGAGACGTCCCGCCATCGGCGGCACATGCCGATGTAGACTTCGTGCTCGCGGGTATAGAGAAACTCGGCCGCGGGCTTGTTGGTGTGGTCCGGGACCAGCGCCACGCGATCCCAGCTGGCCGTCACGTCGCGGCCCGGCGTGCCGATGTCGTGCCCGGCGGAGAAGTGCTTGCCCTCTCCGCGCAGGACGATCACCCGCACGTCGTCGTCATCGACCGCCCGCCGAAACGCCGCATCCAGCGCATAGGTCATCTGGCTGTTCTGGGCGTTGTTGAACGAAGGCCGGTTCATCACGATGTGCGCGACGGCACCGTCCACCTCGTAGCGGACGGGCTCGTCTGTCTCGTAGACGATCTGGGCCTGCTTCGGTTCGGCCAGACGGTCGAGGTCGTTCATGTCACGCAGGCTCCGTGACGACGGCGGGGCGGATTCCCGGAGGGTTGTCCTTGAACACCGTGGCGCGCACATTGTTGGGGTCAATGCGGGCGATCAGCGCCAGTTGCTCGGCCGTGGGGGCAGGCGTAATCGGGATTTCGCCATCGACTTTGGCAAGCGGGAAGCCGGTGTTCTCCTGCACTTCCTCGAAAGTGACGCCGGGATGCAGCGAGATGACGCGCACCTGATGGTCCGGCCCGCCGAAGTCCATCACGCACAGGTTCGTCACGATGATGCGTAGGTCGAGGCCGACCGGCGGTTTGGCATTGCGGTAGCGCGCGGGATTGTAGCCCGCCATGCAGACGAAATCGACCTCGCCCTCCACGAAAGCGCGCTTGTTGTGGCTGGGGAAGAAGAAGCTGTTGGGGTGGCTGACCGAGTTGCCCGGAAAGCCGCGCGCGCCCAGCATCGCCGCCTTGGGCTTCCTGTGATCGCCGATGACGGAGATGTTAGCCTGCCCATAGCGGTCGAACTGCACCGGGCCGACCATGGCGTGGCGCTTGCCGCTCCACAGCGCGGAGAACACGCGGTCGTAGTTGGCGATGCCTTCGAACTCGGGTTCGGAGGTGCGCTTACCTGGGCCGACCGGCTCGCTGGTGTACCAGCATTCGCTGTCGGTCGTCTGGATGGCGGGGCTGAAGGTCAGCTTGGCGAGGCCGGCGCCGATGCGGGGCAGCGGGCCAATGCCGGTCGCCATCAGTTCGCCATTGTCGCGCCAGGCTTCGGCGCAGGCGACGATGACCAGTTCCGCCAGAGAGTAGGATGTGTCGGTCATGGCTGCCTCGCTCAATAGATGGGGACGGGGAGGGCGCGGACGGCTTCCTCGCCGCCCACGGCAGCGCGGTAGTCATCCTCGGAAAGCGCGACGAAGCGGGCGCGGTAATCGTCCCAGGCTTCGGGCGACGCGGCGCTGTCGACGTATGTCTTGATGTGCTTGAGATCGAGCTGGTAGTCCGGCGCGGCGCTCGTCGGATGTGCGCCCAGCGGCGCTTCGGCGACGCCGGTGATCATTGCGCGCTCGACCAGGTTGAAGCGGCTGTTGGCCTTCATGTCGAGGTCGGCAGTCGGCACGATCTTTTCGACGGTGGCGTACGTGCGACCCGCTGCACGCACCAGCAGTTCGTCGAAAAACGCGTCCGAGCTGAGCGTCAGCAGGTTGCCCCGCTCGTCCGCCCGATGCGCGTGGATCAGCGCAACGTCAGGGGCGAGCGCAGGCATCGCCAGCAGTTCCTCGCCATCGTCGTAGGGGCTGGTGACATAGCGGAAGTCCGCGCCCGATTGCGTGACCAGATCGGTGCCGATGCCCACCCGCGTCGGCAGGAACGGCAGCTTCATCGCGCCGGCGCGCAGGCCCCAGTGATAGAGTCCCTCGTCCAGTTCCAGCACTTCGAAGGCGCCCGCCTGCCGCGCATTGCGAAAGTGCGGCTCCAGCGGATAGTGATCGAGGCTGGCGAAGGCGAAGATCAGCTTGCGGATCTTGCCCGAGGCGGCGAGCATGCCGATGTCCGGGCCGCCGTACCCTGCCATCAGGGTAATGTCCTTGAGCTTCGAGCGGGCGATCGCGCGGATCAGCGCCATCGGCTTGCGCCGCGTGGCCCAGCCGCCGATACCCAAAGTCATGCCGTCGGAAAGCTGGTCGACGATATCGTCCAGCGTCATGCGCTTATCGAGCATAATATCAGTCATCCTTCTCGTGAGCCCATTTGTGGCCCCAGTCGCTGACGGAGAGGCTGGTGGTGGGCACCCATGTCGCAGGGTCGATCACCATGCCGTTCCAGCCGTATTCGATGTCGAAGCCGCTGGGCGTGCGCATGTAGAACGAGGTCATCTTGTCGTTCACATGGCGACCCAGCGTTGCGGAAAGCGGGACTTTGCCCTTGCTCTTGAGTACGCGGTCGTAAGCGCGGCCGACGTCTTCCAGCGCGGCGACTTCCAGCATCATGTGGACCGCGCCATTGGGGCTTTCCGGCATCTGGCCGAGCGCCAGGCTGTGATGGCGCCCGTTGCAGTGAAGGAACGCGAAGCCGACGCCCCTGTCCTCCGGCCCGCCGCCCTGAAGGTAGAACCGGCCGAGGTCGGTATCGCGGAAGCCCAGCACCTCTTTGTAGAAGGCGTGCGTCTCGTCGAAGTTGGGGGCGGTGAGGACGACGTGGCCAAGGCCCATGTCGCCGTTGTCGCCAGTCACGAAGCGGCTGACGCCTGCCGGTGAGGTGAAGGCGCCGTAATCGACGAAGCGGCCGTAGAACAGTTCCATCGGATTGCCTGCCGGATCGGAACTGCGCGCCAGTTCATAGACCTTGCGTGCTCGCGCTTCCATTACGCCTGTGCGCTCGACAGGGCGGCCTGCGGCTTCCAGCCGTTCCAGCGCAGCATTGAAATCGTCCTGAGTCGCGAATTCCCATCCGGGCGCCACGAAGCGATCCTGCTCGCTTTTCTGCACCCACAGACGGAACGGACGATCGTCGAGCTTGAACAGCGCCACGTCTTCGCGGTCCGACGGGACCGGCATGGCGCCTACTATGGTGCGGGCGAAGTCCGTCCACGCCGACAGGTCGCGCGTATCGATGACCACATATCCCAGCGAAATGACCGTCATTCCCGGCGTCCCATCCCTGCTTCCTCATCCGTAGAGTTGATTTTATCGATTCGCTGAAATCGGCCATATATTCTACGCATATGGCTTTTAACCGGTCCGGCGATGCGCGTAAGCGTCAGGCCTGGCGGGCGATCTCAACGAGATGTTGGCAACTCGCTATCTAAGCGACTATATTCATCGCGCAGGATGCGCAAGAGTTCTTTTGGCTTTCAATATGCGTAGAATGAATTTATATGAGCTACGCATATGTCGAATACGACAGAAGGAGATGGATGATGGCGGGGCCGATGGAAAGCGTGGCGATCGAAGCCGGTCGCGAGGAGCTGCCTTCCGCAGAAGTGCTGATCGCGCGGGCGCGAGCGATGATCCCCGTGTTGCGGGAGCGGGCGAAGGCCTGCACTGCCGCGCACGACGTTCCCAAGGAGACGGTGGCGGAAATGAAGGAGGCGGGTTTCTTCCGAGTCCTCCAGCCGCGTCGCCACGGCGGTTACGAGATGCACCCCAATGTCTTCTTCGAGATCCAGAAGGCTTTGGCCGAAGGCTGCATGTCGACCGGCTGGATCTACGGCGTGCTCGGCTGCCATCCTTACGAACTGGCGCTGTTTCCCGATCAGGCGCAGAAGGACGTCTGGGACAATGACCCGGACATGCTGGTGTCCTCGACCTATCAGCCGGTCGGCAAGGTCGAGAAGGTGGACGGGGGGTTCTACCTTTCCGGGCGCTGGGGCTTTTCCTCGGGTTCGACGCATTGCGGCTGGGTTCTGCTCGGCGCGATCCACTTTCCTGAAGACGGCCCGCCGGACATGCGCACATTCCTGCTGCCACGTTCCGACTATCAGGTGATCGAGGGCACCTGGGATACCTTCGGGCTTCAGGGCACCGGCAGCTTCGACATCCTGGTCGAGCGCGTCTTCGTGCCGGAACACCGCACGCATCGTGCCGCCGATGGTTTCGCCTGCCGTAATCCCGGGCAGGAAGCGAACGGCGGTGCGCTCTATCGCATGCCTTGGGCGCAGCTGTTCATCCGCTCGGTATCGACGGCGGCGTTCGGTGGCCTTCGCGCCGCGACCGCGGCGGCGCTGGAGATCATGCAGAGCCGCATTTCCACCAATACCGGCAAGGCGGCGAAGGCCGATCCGTTCCTGCACGCCGCGATCGCGCGCGCCATCGCCGAATCGAACGAGATGGAGCTGACGCACCGCGCTACTTTCGACGAACTGATGGACTATGCGCAGCGCAACGAGCCGATCCCGATGGAGCGGCGCGCGCTGTTCGCCTACCAGTCCGCCAGCGTCGTGCGGCGTCTGGCCGATCTGGCGGATGACATGGTCAAGCTGATGGGCGGCCGGGCGATCTACATGTCCAGCGCCATCATTCAGCCCTGGCTCGATCTCCATGCCGCCCGCGCGCACGTCGCCAACGATCCGGCTAACCGCACCAGCGATGTGGTCGGCACCATGCTCGGCGAAGCGCCGGCCTTCACTTTCATCTGAGGATAGCCTCGTGAGCAATACAATCAGCAGCAGGACGCACCGCGTCTCGGGCGATCATGATATCGTTGTGGCGGAAGTGGGTTCCGGCCCGGCGGTCGTGTTCATTCACGGCAGCGGGCCGGGTGCGTCGGGGCAATCGAACTTCCGCCAGAATGCGCAGGCTTTCGCGGCAGGCGGCTTCCGCGTCATCCTGCCGGACATGATCGGCTACGGCGGCTCGTCCAAGCCCGAGGGGATCGACTATACCCTCGAACTGTTCACCAATACGCTCTACGAGGCGCTGGTCGCCCACGGCATCGAAAAGGCCACGCTGGTCGGCAATTCGCTGGGCGGCGGTGTGGCCATCCAGATGGCGCTCGATCATCCCGAATTCGTCGAGCGCCTGATCCTGATGGCCCCCGGCTGCATCGAGGAACGCGAGGACTACTTTAAGATGCCGGGTATCTCCGGCATGGTCAGTTCCTTCGGCGGCCCCGACTTCAACGAGGACGAGCAGCGCCGTCTCATCACCAACCTCGTCCACGATCCGGTCCATGTGACGGATGCGCTGGTGAAGGAACGCTTTGCCGTTGCGCGCACCCAGCCCAAGGACGTGATCGTGCGGATGCGTACGCCCAACCTGCAGCCGCGCCTTGGCGAGCTGAAGATGCCGCTGCTGGTGTTCTGGGGCTTCAACGAACGCTTCATGCCGCTGACCGGCATCAACTACTTCCTCGAAGCCTGCGACGACGTGCGCGTGGTCACCTTCAACAAGGTCGGCCACTGGGTCCAGGTCGAGCGGGCGGAGGAGTTCAACCGCTACAGCCTGGAGTTCCTGCGTGGCTAGTCTCGCGCAGACGACCGGGGAGGGCGGCGCACTCGCGGATTTTCGCGGGGCCATGCGCCGCCTCGCCTCGGGCGTCGCGATCATCACCGCGCGCGGGAGTGACGGCCCGGTCGGCATGGCGGCAACCTCCATAACCTCCCTGACGGCCGAGCCGCCCGCCGTGCTGGTCTGCGTGAATCGCACGGCGGGCATTCACCCCTGCCTCGCGCCCGGATGCCCGATCGGCGTCAACATCCTCTCGCGCCACCAGCGCGAGGTGTCCGCTGCCTTCGGCGGCGCGGTGCCGCGATCCGAACGTTTCGGCGCCGGGCACTGGACGTCCGATGCCCATGACCTGCCGATGCTGGACGAGGCGCAGGCGAACCTTGCTTGCACCGTGGTCAGCATGATGCCCTTCGGCACGCACAGCATCGTCGTCGCGCAAGTGGACGGCGTCAGGCTGGGCGGCGCCGTCGATCCACTCATCTATCAGGACGGAGCCTACCTGTGAGTCACCCTGCGAGCGAGATTGCCCTGAACGAGGCTCTTGCGGAAGAACTCTACCATGCCTTGCGCGGCAAGCGCACCGTGCCGCCGCTGATCGGGCGCCACCCAGAACTGACCATCGACGATGCCTATGCGATCTCGCTCGCCGCGTTGACCTTGCGCAAGGCCGATGGCGAGAAAGTCGTCGGCAAGAAGATCGGCGTCACCTCGAAGGCGGTTCAGGACATGCTGGGCGTACATCAGCCCGACTTCGGCTTCCTGACCGACTCGATGTGGATCGAGGGCGATATCAATGTCGCAGCCGAGGGCCTGATCCAGCCCCGCGCCGAGGCGGAGATCGGCTTCATCCTGAAGGACAGCCTGAAGGGGCCGGGCGTCACTGCCGAACAGGTGATCGCGGCGACCGAGTCCATCGTGCCGTGCTTCGAGATCGTCGACAGCCGCATCAAGGACTGGAAGATCGGCATCGTCGACACGGTGGCCGACAATGCGTCGTGCGGCGTCTTCGTGCTGGGCGAGGCGCGCGCCGATCCGCGTGCGCACGATCTGCCGAACCTGCACGTAACCGTCACCAAGAACGGCAAGCCGCTGTCCGAGGGCTACGGCCATGCCGTGCAGGGCTCGCCAGCTGAGGCGGTGGCGTGGCTGGCGAACACGCTGGGGGCTTACGGCGTCGTGCTGGAGGCAGGCGACGTGATCCTCTCGGGCAGTCTGGTGCCGCTGGAGGATGCCCGGGCGGGCGACGTTTTCGAAATGGAATTGCACGGCGTCGGGTCTTGCACCGCACGCTTCGTTTGAGGAGTTGGGAATGACGGGGAAGGTCAAGGCGGCGATCATCGGCTCGGGCAACATCGGCACCGACCTGATGATCAAGATGCTGAAATATCCGCAGAACATGGAACTTTCGGTGGTCGTCGGCATCGACGTCGCCTCTGAAGGCCTGGCGATGGCACGCGAGCGCGGCGTGGCGACCACGCATGAAGGGCTCGACGGCCTTCGCGCCATGCCCGAATACGCCGAGATCGGCATCGTCTTCGATGCGACTTCGGCTTATGCGCACAAGGTCCATGACGCGGCGCTGCGGGCGGACGGCAAGCAGGTGGTGGACCTCACCCCCGCAGCCATCGGCCCCTACATGATCCCGACCGTGAACGGCGAGGCGAACCTCGACGCGGGCAACGTCAACATGGTGACATGCGGCGGACAGGCGACGATCCCGATGGTCGCCGCTGTCAGCCAGGTTGCGACCGTGCATTATGCCGAGATCGTCGCTTCGGTTTCGTCGCGCTCGGCCGGGCCGGGCACGCGCGCCAACATCGACGAGTTCACCCGTACCACGGCGGGTGCCATCGAGAAGGTGGGCGGCGCGGCGCAGGGCAAGGCGATCATCATCCTCAACCCCGCCGAACCACCGATGATCATGCGCGACACCGTCTTCACCCTCTCAGAAGGGGCGGACGAGGAAACCATCCGCGCCTCGGTGGAGGCGATGGTGAAGAAAGTGCAGGCCTATGTTCCCGGCTACCGCCTCAAGCAGCAAGTGCAGTTCGAGCGCTTCGGTGACAACAGCAAGCTTAAGATTCCCGGTCGCGGCGAGTTCACGGGTATCAAGACAATGATCCTCCTCGAAGTCGAAGGCGCGGGCGATTACCTGCCCAGCTATTCCGGCAACCTCGACATCATGACCGCTGCCGCCAAGGCGACCGGCGAGCTGCTGGCGCAGCGCATTCTGAACGGAAAGAAGGTGGCCGCATGACTGCCCAGAACACCAGCAAGTTCAACGTCGATGGCGGCGACAAGCTCTACATCCAGGACGTAACCCTGCGCGATGGGATGCACGCTATCCGTCACATGTACGGCATCGATCACGTCAAGGCGATCGCCAAGGTGCTGGATCAGGCGGGTGTCGATGCGATCGAGGTGGCGCATGGCGACGGCCTCAACGGCGCAAGCTTCAATTACGGCTTCGGTGCGCATACCGACTGGGAATGGCTGGAGGCGGTGGCCTCGGTCCTCACCCGCTCCGTGCTGACCACGCTGATCCTGCCGGGCGTGGGCACCGTGGACGAACTGCGCCGCGCCTACGACATCGGCGTGCGCTCGGTGCGCGTGGCGACGCACTGCACCGAGGCGGACGTCTCGAAGCAGCATATCGGCATCGCCCGTGATCTCGGCATGGACGTCTCCGGCTTCCTGATGATGAGCCACATGATCGACCCGGAGGCGCTCGCGCAGCAGGCCGTGCTGATGGAGAGCTACGGCGCGCAGTGCGTCTACGTCACCGACAGCGGCGGCGCGCTCGATATGGACGGCGTTGCGGCACGGCTGCAGGCCTACGACCGCGTGCTCAAGCCCGAGACGCAGCGCGGCATGCACGCGCATCACAACCTCTCGCTCGGCGTGGCGAACTCGATCGTCGCGGCGCAGGAAG
>JASGGD010000058.1:0-24377 GCA_047605225.1 Novosphingobium sp. | reverse complement strand
TCTCGTCATTGCGAGCGAAGCGAAGCAATCCAGGGCAGCACTAGACCGCCCTGGATTGCTTCGCTTCGCTCGCAATGACGAAAAGGCGGGCAGTGCCCCAGCCGCTTATACCATCGTTTCAGGGCGCACCACGCGGTCGAAGGTTGCTTCATCCACCAGCCCCAGTTCCAGCGCCGCCTGCTTGAGCGTCTGGCCCTCGGCATGCGCGTGCTTGGCGATCTTGGCGGCTTTGTCATAGCCGATCTCGGGTGCCAGCGCGGTCACCAGCATCAGCGAGCGGTCGAGCAGCTCGGCGATCCGCGCGCGGTTCGGCTCGATGCCGTCGACGCAGCGCTCGGCGAAGCTGACCATGCCGATCGAGAGCAGGTCGATCGAGCGGATCACCGCCGCGCCGATCAGCGGCTTGAACACGTTCAGCTCGAACGCGCCCTGAAGCCCGCCGATGGTGGCCGCCTGATGGTTGCCGATGACCTGCGCCGACACCATCGTCAGCATCTCGCACTGGGTCGGATTGACCTTGCCCGGCATGATCGAGCTGCCCGGCTCGTTGGCGGGCAGGTCCAGCTCGCCAAGGCCCGAGCGCGGGCCGGAGCCCAGCCAGCGCACGTCGTTGGCGATCTTGGTCAGCGCCACCGCCAGCGTCGCCAGCGTGGAGGAGAGATGCACCAGCGGGTCGTTGGAGGCGAGCGCTTCGAACTTGTTCTCGGCGGTGCGGAACGGCAGGCCGGTGAGGCTGGCGAGTTCCGCCGCCACGTCGACGTCGAAGCCGGGCACCGCGTTCAGCCCGGTGCCGACCGCCGTGCCGCCTTGCGCCAGCGCGCTCACTTCGCCCGAGACGGCCGGTTCGATCCGGCCCTTCGCCAGATGCAGCTGCTGGACGTAGCCGGAGAATTCCTGCCCCAGCGTCACCGGCGTCGCGTCCTGCAGGTGGGTGCGGCCAATCTTGACGATGTCCTTCCACGCCTCGGACTTGGCCTGAAGCGAGGCATGCAACTGCGTCAGCGCGGGATAGAGCTTGTCGGTCGCCGCGCGCGCCGCCGCCACATGCAGCGCGGTGGGGAAGCTGTCGTTCGAGGACTGACCCATGTTCACATGGTCGTTGGGATGGACCGGCGACTTGCCGCCGCGCGTGCCGGTCAGGATCTCGTTGGCGCGGCCCGCAATCACCTCGTTGACGTTCATGTTGGACTGGGTGCCCGATCCGGTCTGCCAGATCACCAGCGGGAACTGGTCGTCGAGCTTGCCCGAGACGATTTCCTGCGCGGCGCTTTCGATGGCGTCGGCGACCTTGCCGTCAAGGCCGTGCTTGCGGTTCACCCGCGCCGCCGCCTGCTTCACCAGCGCCAGGGCGTGGACGATGGCGATCGGCATGCGCTCGGTGTCGCCAAAGGGGAAGTTCTCGATCGAACGCTGGGTCTGCGCGCCCCAGTAGGCGCTGGCGGGTACGTCGATTTCACCGATGCTGTCGGATTCGCGGCGGGTTTCCATGGCTTCGAGACTTCCTTCGCTTCAAGCAATGTCCTCTGCCGGTTAGATAAGGCGCGAAGCCGTCATGTCCATCGCTATTGCGACTTAGTTTCACATATTTACATGCAATCTCTGCAAGCTCGCTGCGTCCCGCGCGCTTGACTGGCCCGGCGATATGGCCGACCTCTGCGGTTCCCCCTGATACCGCCTCCGAATACAGGACATCCCATGACCAAACGCCTTCTCGCCGGCCGCGAAGTCGCCGCCATCGGCCTCGGCTGCATGAACATCGCCTGGGCCTATGGCACCGCGCCCAGCCGCGCGGATGCGGTCTCGCTGTTCCGCCATGCGCTCGATGCCGGTTGCGATCACTTCGACACCGCCAACATCTACGGCATGGGCGTCAGCGAAGAGACGCTGCGCGAGGCGATCATGGACCGCCGCGACGAGTTCTTCCTCGCCACCAAGACCGGCATCGTGCTGGAAGGCGAGCGGCGCGGCACCGACTGCCGCCCGGAGAGCATCGTCGCGTCGATCGACGCCAGCCTCAAGCGGCTGGGCACCGATCACGTGGATCTGTTCTACATGCACCGGCTCGACCGCGACACGCCGATCGCGGATTCGGTCGGCGCGATGGCGCGGCTGATCGAGGCGGGCAAGATCGGCTCCTACGGCGTCTCCGAATGGTCGAGCGCGCATATCCGCGAGGCTCATGCGGTGCACCCGATGGCGGCGGTGCAGACCGAATATTCGCTCTGGACCCGCAACGTCGAACTGGGCGTGCTGGACACCACGCGCGAACTCGGCATCGCGCTGGTCGCCTTCTCGCCGGTCGGTCGCGGCGCGCTGTGCGGCGAGATCACCGCGCCCGAACAGCTTGGCACCAAGGACATCCGCCTGAGCATGCCCCGCTTCTCGGCGGAGCACTGGCCTGCCAACCTCGCGCTGGTCGAGCAGTTGTCCGCCCTCGCCGCCGAGGCCGGGGCCACGCCTGCGCAGCTGTCGCTGGCGTGGGTGCTGGCGCAGGGCGAGCATCTGCATGCCATCCCCGGCACGCGATCCGTCTCGCACTTCGACCAGAACTACGCGGCCATGGCGCTCGGCATTCCGGCAGAGGTCATCGCGCGTGCGGGCGCAATCATCAACCAGAAGACCGTTAGCGGCCACCGCTATTCACCGATGATGAACGCCTCGATCGATACCGAGGATTACTGACGGTTCAGCCGAGGGGCTTCATCTCGCGGATCAGGTCGATCAGCAGGCGAAGGCCCCTCGGCACCTGACGGCGGCTCGAATAATAGATGAAGTAGCCCGGCCCCGGCGAGGCCCAGTCCTGCAGCACCGCACGCAATGAGCCGTCGGCCAGCAGCGGCGCGATCGCCGGTTCCGCCGCGTACATCACGCCCATGCCGCTGAGCGCCAGTGCGCGGCTGACGCTGCCGTTGTCGACGATGATGCCGCCGGGCACCGCCAGCGCGAGGGACTCCTCGCCCCGGTCGAAGTCCCAGTTATACATCCGCCCGTTGCCGAGGCGCAGGCGGATGCACTGGTGGTGCATGAGGTCTTCGGGATGTTGCGGCTCGCCGTGCTTTTCGAAGTACGCCGGAGCGCCTGCCACCACCCAGCGAAAGTCGGGGGTAAGGCGCTGGGCGATCATGTCCTCGGGCACGGTGCCGCCGAAGCGGATGCCTGCGTCGAAGCCCGCCTCGATCACATCGACCATCGTGTTGTCCGCGCTAATGTCGAGTTCCACATCGGGATAGCGCGTGACGAATTCGGGCAGGATCGGCGCCAGCAGCCGCATCGCCGCCTCGTCCGGCACGTTGAGGCGCACGCGGCCGGTGGGGGCGTCGCGGTGAAGGTTGAGCAGATCTTCGGCCTCGTGGATCGCGGCGAAGGGGTCGCGGATGGCGGCCTGCAGATCCTCGCCCGCCGCCGTCAGCGTGACCGAGCGGTTGGTGCGGTTGACGAGGCGCACCTTGAGCCGCTCCTCCAGCCCGCGCAGCGAATGGCTGAGCGCCGAGGCGCTGACGCCCAATTCGGTCGCCGCCTTGCGGAAGTTGCGGTGCCGCGCGATGGCGAGGAAATAGGAAAGGTCGGCAAGGTCGGAACGCCGGAAGGGCATTTACGGGTGTGTCCTGAAGATGATGGCCCCAGCCTAGGCCGCAAAGCGCGCCGCTTCAATTCCTCCCCGGCACGGGGAGGGGGACCGCCGGAACGGTGGTGGAGGGGCACAGGCGGTTTACGAGAGGCCCCGTAAACCGCCTGTGCCCCTCCACCATGCTTCGCATGGTCCCCCTCCCCCGTCGGGGGAGGAATTCAGACCACTTCGCCCAGCTTGTCGAGGTGCTTGTCGAGCGTGATCGGGTAGTCGCGCACGCGTACGCCGGTGGCGTTGTAGATCGCGTTCGCCACCGCCGCGCCGACGCCGCACAGGCCCAGTTCGCCCACGCCCTTGGCCTTCATCGGCGAAACCTTGTCGTCCGCTTCGTCGAGGAACACGACTTCCTGATGCGGAATGTCGGCGTGGACCGGCACTTCGTACCCGGCAAGGTCGTGATTGACGAAGAAGCCGAAGCGCTTGTCCACCGCCAGTTCCTCCATCAGCGCGCCGCCCACGCCCATGGTCATCGCGCCGATCACCTGGCTGCGCGCCGCCGTGGGGTTGAGGATGCGACCCGCCGCGCAGACCGCCAGCATGCGCCGCACGCGCGCTTCGCCGGTGTAGCGATCGACCGCCACCTCGACGAAGTGCGCGCCGAAGGTGGACTGCTGGAACTTTTTGCCGAGATCGCCGAACTCGATCGAGTCTTCGACCACGATCTCGCCGCCCTTGGCCGCGTCGGCGATGTCGGCCACGCGGTTGCCGACGTGGACCTGTCCGTCCTCGAACACGGCCTCGCCCGAGCCGAGGCCCAGCTTGGTCACGATCGCCTCGCGCAGCTTGACGCAGGCCGCGTAGAGCCCCGCCGTCGAGGAGTTCGCGCCCCACTGCCCGCCCGATCCGGCGGAGACGGGGAACGAAGAATCGCCCAACTTCACCGTCACCTTCGCGAGCGGCACGCCCAGCATTTCAGCCGCCGTCTGCGCCATGATGGTGTACGTGCCGGTGCCGATATCGGTCATGTCCGTCTCGACCGTCACCTGCCCCGAGGGACTGAGGCGCACACGCGCGCCGGACTTCATGTTGAGGTTGTTGCGGAACGCCGCCGCCACGCCCATGCCGATCAGCCAGCGGCCGTCCTGCACCGTGCCGGGCGCCTTGCGCCGCGCCCAGCCGAAACGCTCGGCACCTTCCTCAAGACAGCGCACGAGGTTGCGCTGCGAAAACGGGCGCTCGGGCTTCTCCGGATCGACTTGCGTATCGTTGATGACGCGCAGCTTCACCGGGTCCATGCCCAGCTTCTCGGCGAGTTCATCGACCGCCATTTCCAGCGCCATCAGGCCGGGAGCCTCGCCCGGCGCGCGCATGGCGTTGCCTTCGGGCAGGTCGAGCACGGCAAGGCGCAGCGCGGTCATGCGGTTCGCGCCCGCGTAGAGCAGCTTGGTCTGCTGCGTGGCACCTTCCGGACCACCGCCCTCCAGATCGCCCGACCAGCTTTCGTGACCGATGGCGGTCAGCTTGCCGTCCTGCGTCGCGCCCAGCCGGATGCGCTGGATCGTCGCGGGGCGGTGGGTGGTGTTGTTGCCCATGAAGGGGCGCGGCAGCGCGACCTTGACCGGGCGCTTCGCCGCCTTCGCACCGAGCGAGGCCATGATGACGTCCGAACGCAGGAACAGCTTACCCCCGAAGCCGCCGCCGATATAGGGCGCGATCAGGCGCACGTTCTCGGGCGGAATCTGCAGCGTGCGGGCAAGGTCGCCCGCGCCCCAGGCCACCATCTGGTTGGCGCTCCAGACGGTGAGCTTGTCGCCCTCCCACGCGGCAATGGTGGCGTGCGGCTCCATCATCGCGTGGCTCTGATCGGGGGTAGTGTACGTCTGGTCGAGCTGCACCGGCGCGGAGGCGAAGGCTCCTGCGAAATCGCCCACGGCGGTCGGCGCGTCGGAGCCGGTGGCGTCGGGCGCATCGAGCTTCGCGGCGGCGAGGTCGAAGGCGCCGCCGTCGCGCGCGTAATCGACGTCGATCAGCGCGGCGGCGGAGCGGGCCTGCTCGAACGTCTCGGCCACGACCACGGCGATCGCCTGATGATAGTGCTGGATCTTCGGCCCGCCCAGCAGCATCGCGGTGTTGAAATTGCCCTTGGCGATCTTGCCCGCGTTGCGGTGCGTGACCACCGCGATCACACCCGCCGCACGTTCGGCGCGCGAGGTGTCCATCGAGCGGATCGTGCCCTTCGCCACAGCCGAGCCGACGACGTAGCCGTAGGCAGGCTTCCCGGGCAGTTCCTGATGCTCATAGGCATAGGGCGCGTGGCCGGTAACCTTGAGCGGGCCGTCGATGCGGGTGGTGGGCTGGCCGACGACCTTCATGCGGTCGATCGGGTTAGTCCCTGCGGGTTGGTCGAACTTCATGCTTTTGCCTCCGCGAGAACCGCCGCGATGGTGCGCTGGGCGAGGGTCAGCTTGAATGCGTTGTCCTCGCGCGGGGTCGCCCCGGCGAAGAGGCGGTCGGCGACGGCCTTCGAGCCCTTGGGCAGTAAGGCGTCGGCTTCCTCGACACGCCACGGCTTGGGCGCGACACCGCCGAGGGCGACGGCGCCCTTCCCGTCCTTGCCGATCACCGCCGCGACGGAGACTAGCGCGAAGGCGTAGGAGGCACGGTCGCGCACCTTGCGATAGATATGCGTGCCGCCGCGCGGCTTCGGGAGGGCGACGGAGATGATCATCTCGCCCTTCTCCAGCGCGGTTTCCACGTGCGGGGTCTGGCCCGGCAGCGTGTGGAATTCAGCGAGGGGGATGGCGCGGGTGGTGCCGTCGGGGCGGATCGTCTCGACCGAAGCGTCGAGCACGCGCATCGCCACCGCCATGTCGCTGGGGTGCGTGGCGATGCAGGCGTCGCTGGTGCCGATCACGCCGAGCGGACGGCTGAACCCGCCGATCGCCGCGCAACCCGAGCCGGGCTTACGTTTGTTGCAGGGCATGTTGACGTCGTAGAAGTACGGGCAGCGGGTGCGCTGGAGCAGGTTGCCCGCCGTCGTCGCCTTGTTGCGCAGCTGGCCCGAGGCGCCCGCCACGAGCGCGCGGGTGAGCACGCCGTAGTCCTTGCGCACACGCGCATCGGCGGCGAGATCGGTGTTGCGGACCAGCGCGCCGATGCGCAAGCCGCCGCCATCGATGGCCTCGATCTTGTCCATGCCAAGGCCGTTGACATCGATCAGATGCGTCGGCGTCTCGATCTCCAGCTTCATCAGGTCGAGCAGGTTGGTGCCCCCCGCGATGAAGCGCGCACCCGGCGTCGCGGCGACCTTGGCGGCGGCGTCCTGCGCGCTCGTGGCGCGCTCATAGGTGAACGGCCTCATGCCTGCGCCTCCGACTTTTGGCCCGCGACTTGCGCCATGGCTTCGGCGATGTTGGAGTAGGCGCCGCAGCGGCAGATGTTGCCGCTCATGCGCTCGCGCATCTCGGTGGTGGTCATCGGCGAGGGTTTGGAGACGTCTGCGGTGACATGGCTGGGCACGCCGGCGCGGATTTCCTCCAGCACCGCAACGGCGGAGCATATCTGGCCCGGCGTGCAATAGCCGCACTGGTAGCCGTCATGCTCGACGAATGCGGCCTGCATCGGGTGGAGGTTGTCGGGGCTGCCGAGGCCCTCGATGGTGGTGACCTCGTCGCCTTCGTGCATCACCGCAAGGGTCAGGCACGAGTTGATGCGGCGGCCATTGACGATCACCGTGCAGGCGCCGCACTGGCCGTGGTCGCAACCCTTCTTGGTGCCGGTCAGCTTCACATGCTCGCGCAGGGCGTCGAGCAGCGTGGTGCGGGTGTCGAGGTCAAGCCGCGTCGGCTTGCCGTTGATCTTCAGGCTGACGGCGGCATGCGGCGGCGCGGCAGACGTGCCTTGCGCCATCGCCACATTGCCGGGGCCGAGCGATCCGGCGATCGCCGCGCCTGTCGCACTGGTCTTGAGAACGTCGCGCCGGGAAATCGCTCCGTATCCTTCCGTCATGGGTGATGCTTTCTTCTGCGGGACGACCACGACCTCGACAATGCCGGGACCGCAGCCGGTTCGCGCCTTCCTTGCCCAAGGCGCGCCCTGTGTGACCATCAACCCATAGTGCCCGGATAAGTTGCCCTCCGCCATGCCATCGCCATTGCATGCGATGTTGAGCATCGTTCATCACTGTGCATAGCAGAACTATACACAGTGGGATATAGTACCCTATGCCGTGGCGACGCGGTCCAGCGGGTTGGCGCGGCGGGTGTCGGGTAGCATCAGCGCCGCCACCAGCGACACCACGCAGAATGCGGTGACGTACCAGTAGAAGCCCTGCTCCATGCCGATCTGCTTGAAGGCGAAGGCGACGTTCTCCGCCGTGCCGCCGAACAGCGCGTTGGCGACGCCATAGGCAAGACCCACACCCAGCGCGCGGACATGGACGGGGAACAGCTCGGCCTTGAACAGCCCGCTGACGGAGGTGTAGAAACTGCAGATCGTCAGCCCCGCCGCGATCAGCAGGAAGGCGGCGATGGGGCTCTTCGTCACCGCCAGCGCGCTGAACAACGGCACCGTGAACACCACCCCCAGCGCGGCAAAGGCGACGATGTTGTTGCGCCGCCCGATCCGGTCGGAGAGCAGGCCCATCAGCGGCTGCTGGATCATGAACACGATCAGCACCGCCGTCATCATCAGCGTCGCCGTCTCCTTGGCCATGCCGACGGTGAGGACGAGGAACTTCTGCATATAGGTGGTGAAGGAATAGAACATCAGGCTGCCGCCCGCCGTCAGCGCCGCGACGATCAGGAAGGCGCGGGTCGAGTGGCGGAACAGCTCGGCAAGGCTCCCGGCCTCGGCGCCTTCACGGTCCTTCGCGTCGGCGGTTTCGTGCATGTGGTCGCGCAGGATGACGATGCAGGCGGCGGCGATGGCGCCGATCAGGAAGCCGATGCGCCAGCCCCAGGCCTTCATCCCGGCATCGCCCAACAGTTGTTGCAGTAGCAGGATCACCAGCGTCGCGGTCAGCTGCCCGCCGATCAGCGTGACGTACTGGAACGAGGACCAGAACCCCCGCCGCTTCGGCCCGGCGATCTCGGAAAGGTAAGTTGCCGCCGTGCCATACTGCCCGCCGGTCGAGAACCCCTGCAGCATGCGCCCCACCAACAGCAGCGCCGGGGCCGCGACGCCGATCGTCGCGTATGTCGGCAGCGCGGCGATCAGCAGCGCGCCCGCGCCCATCATCAGCACCGAGACGACCATCGCCTTTTGCCGCCCATGCCGGTCGGCATAGCGCCCGAAGAACCACCCGCCGATCGGCCGCATCAGGAAGCCCACCGCGAAGATGCCGCTGGTCGCCATGACCTGCACCAGCGCGTCGCTCTTGGGGAAGAACTCGGAGGAGAAATAGAGCGCGGTGAAGGCGTAGACGTAGAAGTCGTACCACTCGATCAGATTGCCCGCAGAGCCCGCGACGATGGCCTTGAGGCGCATCCTGTCCGTCAGTTGCGGGGCTTCGGGGGTGGGTTCGATCGTGAGGGGGTGCGACATCCAAAACCTTTCGTTCGTTCAGATCGGCCCCTTCAGATTGGCCCCATCAGATCGGCAAGGCGGTCGTCGCCTTGATCTCCGACAGCGCGACCGTCGAGGTGATTTCCTGAACGCCGGGAAGCTGGGACAGCTTCTCGAAGAAGAAGCGCTCATAGGCGCTGATGTCCTCCGCGACCACCCGGATCATGAAATCGACCGAGCCCAGCAGCACGTAGCAGTCCAGAACCTCAGGATATTCGCGGATCTTGGCGGCGAATTCGTCGAGGTTGGCGCGGCCGTGGGCATTGAGCTTCACCTGGACGAAGACGTGCGCGTTGAGGCCCACCTTGTGCCGGTCGACGATCGCCACGCGGCGCTGGATGAAGCCCTCGCGCTCCAGCCGGTCGATGCGCCGCCAGCAGGGCGAAGGGGAGAGGCCCACCCGCTCGGCGATCTGCGCCGTGGTCTGATTCGCGTCGCGCTGCAGCTCGCGGAGAATTTTTCGCTCATAAGGATCAAGTCCGGTCATTTTCACCGCATATCACGAGCCAAGCCCCTTCGTCGCGTCGGATTTTGCGCGGGACGCTGCAAATGAGGTCAGAACGCCCTCACCTCTCCCGGCATAATGGGTGCGTTAACACCACTCCCGCATGGAGCCTTGACGATGGTTGCCCAGACCCGGCGCATGATGCCGCCGATCGAATATGTCCGCCTGTCCGACGAAGCCGCCGGTCTTGACGGCATCATCGCCATCCATTCCACCGCGCGCGGACCTGCAGCGGGCGGCTGCCGCCTGTGGACCTACGACGACCCCGAGGCCGCGATGCGCGACGCCTTCCGGCTGGCCGAGGGCATGAGCTACAAGAACGCCATGGCCCGCCTGCCGCTCGGCGGCGGCAAGGCCGTGCTGCGCCGTCCCGCCGGTGACTTCGACCGCCGCGCGCTGTTCGAAGCCTTCGGCGAGGCGGTCGAGAAGCTGGACGGCCGCTACGTCACCGCCGAGGACGTCGGCACCGGCGTCGCCGACATGGAGTGCGTGGCGCGCCACACCCGCCATGTCGCCGGGCGCACCGCGCTGCCGGGCCTTGCGGGCGGCGATCCCTCGCCCTGGACCGCGCTCGGCGTGTTCGAGGCCATGAAAGCGGCGGTCGAGTTCCGCTACGGCAGCGGCCTTGCGGGCGTGACGGTGGCGATCTCGGGCGTGGGCAATGTCGGCGCGGGGCTGGCGCGGCTTCTCCACGGTGCGGGCGCGAAGCTGGTGGTCGCCGACATCGACCCGCTGCGCTGCGCGCGTCTCGCCGAGGAAACCGGCGCACGGATCATGGGTGTGGGCGGCATCGCCGCCGTCGAGGCCGACGTCTTCGCGCCCTGCGCGCTGGGCGGGGCGCTGGATGACGTGACGGTCGAGGCCCTGCACGCAAAGGTAGTCTGCGGTGCGGCCAATAACCAGCTTGCCGCGCCGCATGTCGCCGACCTGCTGATGGAGCGCGGCATCGCCTATGCGCCGGACTATGTCGCCAACGCGGGCGGCATCATCAACGTCGCGGCGGAATACCTCGGCGAGAGCGAAAGCGAAGTACGCGGCCGGGTCATGGCGATCGGTCCGCGCATGCGCGAACTGCTGGATACGGCCGCCAGCGACGGTCTGCCGCCGCCGGTCGTGGCCGATCGCATGGCCGAGGACCTGATGCGGCCGGAGACGGTGGCGGCCTGACCAAGGCCCACCCCTGCCCCCTCCCGCCAGCGGGAGGGGAATGAGAGCACTGCGCCTTGCCCTCCCGCTGGCGGGAGGGCCGGGAGGCTTAGCCCGAAGGGCTTAGCCGGACGGGGTGGGCAAGACCCACCCCTCCCCCAATCAAAACGCCGCGTCTTCCAGCGCCATCATCGACGCCTTGCCCGCCTTGATCGCAAGGAACGCGGCGGTCGCCTGCGGCAGGATGCGGTCGAAGTAGAACTGCGCCGTCGCGAGCTTCGCCTTGTAGAAGCCCGCGTCCTCCGAACCGCCCGCCAGCTTGTCCCGCGCGATCAGCGCCGACTTCGCGAAGCAGTAGGCCATCGCCACCAGCCCCATCAGGCGCAGGTAGTCGGTCGCCGCCGCGCCTGCTTCCTCGGGGTCCTTCATGCCCTTCTGGGCGATGGTCCCGGTCGAAAGCTGCAGCGCGCCGAACGCCTTCTCCAGCGCGGCGATCATCGGCGCGAACTGTTCGTCCGCCTTGTTGGCCTCGACGAAGGCCGACACCGGGTGGAAGAAGCTGCGCAGATAGCGCCCCATGTGCGCCGGCATCTTGCGCCCGACCAGATCGAGCGCCTGAATGCCGTTGGTGCCTTCGTAGATCATCGCGATGCGCGCATCGCGGGCGTACTGCTCCACGCCGCTCTCGGCGATGTAGCCGTGGCCGCCGTAGACCTGCACCGCCAGATTGGCGCTCTCGTGGCCGAGGTCGGTGAACAGCGCCTTCACCACCGGGGTCATCAGCGCGATGAAGTCCTCGGCGTTCTGCTTCACGGCGGGGTCGGTCGCGTGCTTCTCGGCATCGAGCGCGCGGCTGACCCAGCCGCCCAGCGCGCGGCAGCCTTCGTTGTAGGCACGCATGGTCATCAGCATCCGGCGCACGTCGGGGTGGACGATGATCGGATCGGCCGGGCCGTTCGGGTTCTTGACGCCCGACAGCGAGCGCCCCTGCAGGCGGTCCTTCGCGTAGTAGACGGCCGACTGATAGGCCGCCTCGCCCACGCCGAGGCCCTGCACGCCCACCGAGACGCGCTCGGTGTTCATCATCTTGAACATGGCCTCCATGCCCTTGCCCGGCTTGCCGACGATCCAGCCGGTGGAATCGTCGAAGTTGAGCTGACAGGTGGCCGAAGCCTTGAGCCCCATCTTGTGCTCGATCGCCGCGACCGAGACGCCGTTCGACGGACCCGGCGTGCCGTCGTCCTTGGGCAGGTACTTGGGCACGAGGAACAGGCTGATCCCCTTTACGCCGTCTGCCGCATCGGGCAGGCGCGCCAGCACCAGATGGACGATGTTGGGCGTCAGGTCATGCTCACCCGCCGAGATGAAGATCTTGGCGCCGGTCAGCTTGTAGGAACCATCCTCCTGCGGCACCGCCTTGGTGCGCAGCATGCCGAGGTCGGTGCCGCAGTGCGGCTCGGTCAGGCACATCGTGCCCGACCACTCGCCCGAAACCATCTTGGGCAGATAGAACTGCTTCAGATCCTCGCTGGCGTAGGCCTCGATCGCGGTGGTGCCGCCGTGCGTCAGGCCGGGGTAGAGGCTGAACGAGAGGTTGGCCGAGCAGATCATCTCCTCGGTCATCTTGTTCACCGCCTCGGGAAGGCCCTGCCCGCCCCACTCGGGGTCGGACGCGAGCGCGCACCAGCCGCCCTCGCGGAACATGTCGTAGGCTTCCTTGAAGCCCTTGGGGGTGCGGACCACGCCGTTTTCCAGCGTGCAACCCTCGATGTCGCCCGAGCGGTTGAGCGGCAGCAGGACTTCCTGCGCGACCTTCGCCGCCTCTTCGAGTACGGCATCGACCAGATCGGGGCTGAATTCCTCCAGCGCTTCCAGATTGCCGAAGCCGTCGTCCTGATGGAGTTCGTGGATCACGAACCGCATGTCGCGCAGGGGCGCCTCATAGACTTGCATGTGTCACTCTCCTCGGGCGGCGCGGTGGCCGCCCTGTTATCTCAGTTCCGCAGCGGCTTGCCGGTTTCGAGCATGTGCTCCACCCGGGCGATCGAACGCGGACTGCGCACCAGCCGCATGAACGCCTCGCGCTCTAGCTTGAGCAGTTCCTGTTCGCTGACCACGTCGACCAGATCGGCCTCGCCGCCGGTCAGCACCGTCGCCAGCGCATCGGAGACGACCATGTCGTAGTCGGTCGCCTTGCCCTGCTTGCGGAAGCCTTCGGCCGCCATCGACAGCGCGGTGCGGCCGCTCTCGCCGGGCAGGCGGAAGTGCGGCGCCTCGCGCGGCTTGTAGCCATCGACCAGCGACAGCGCCTTCTGCTTGGCGTCGTAGAGCAGGCGATCGCGGTTCATGGTGATCGCATCGTCGGCGCGCAGGAACAGCATCTCCTTCGCCTGCGCCGCAGACTTCGATACCGAGGCGGTGGACACCGTCTCGAACACCTTGGCGACGGCCGGCATCGGGCCCTTGGGCATCATCGGATTGCTCTGCCAGCGGTCGAGCAGTTCGCCATTGCCGCCCCAGCCCGGAACGAGGCCGACGCCGCACTCGACGAGGCCCATGTACAGTTCGGCATGGGCCTGGATCGCATCGCAGTGGAGCAGGATCTCGCACCCGCCGCCCAGCGCCATGCCCGCCGGCGCGCCGACCACCGGGAACGGCGCGTACTTCAGGCCCTTGTACGCCATCTGCCCACCGGCGACGAGCTTCTCGATCTCGCTCCAAGCGGCGATGTTTACCGCGAAGATCGCGAGGCCGAGGTTGGCCCCGGCCGAGAAGTTGTCAGCGTCGTTGTAGACGACCATCGCCTTGTACTTCGACGCCACCAGCGGGATCGCCTCGACGATCAGCTTCATGACCTCGCCGTCGAGCGCGTTCATCTTGCCGGTGAATTCGAGGGCGGTGACGCCGTCGCCGATGTCCCAAAGCGCGGCGGAGGCATTCTTCAGCAGCGGCTTGCCTGCCAGCTTCACGTCGGCGAGGCTGAGGACGCCTTGGGGGCGTTTAATGTCCTCGTAGGTGCCGTTGAGTGCCAGTGCCTGCCGCACCCCGTTTTCGATGCGATAGAACGGCCTGTCGCCGGCGACCTTCAGGATTTCCGGGACGGGTTTCCCTTCGGATTCAAGGCGCTGCGCCAGCCAGGCGGCGCCCAGCTTGTCGATCATCTCGAACGGCCCGGCCTTCCAGTTGTAGCCAAGCTTCATCGCATCGTCGATCGCGACAACATCGTCCGCCGCCGAGGGAATCAGCGAGGCCGCATAAGCCAGCGTCCCGCCCAGAACCGCCCAGGCATAGTCGCCGATCGGCCCCTTCGTCTCGACCAGCGCGCGAAGATCGCCGCGCGAAGCCTTGCCCGAGGGACCGGCGGCGCGGATGGTCTCGCGGTACTCGCCGGTGGCAAGGTCGATGGTCTCCTTGCGGCGGCCCATCTCCTTGTTAAGCCGGTAGAATCCGCCCTTGCCCTTGCGGCCGGTATAGCCGTCGGCGATCATCTTCTCGATCAGCGGATGGCTGCGCGCGATGGCGTGGTAGGGGTCGTCCTTAGGCAGCGTCGAGGTCAGGCTGGCCTGCAGATGCGGCATCAGATCGATGCCGACGAGATCGACGAGGCCGAATATCCCGGTCTTGGGCACGCCCATCGGCTTACCGGCGACGGCATCGGCCAGTTCCACCGTCAGCCCCTGATCGAAGGCCGCGTTGAGGCCCAGCTGAATCCAGTAAGTGCCTATGCGATTGGCGATAAATCCCGGCGTGTCCTTGGCCTTCACCACCGTCTTGCCCATCGCGACGTCGGCGAACTGCTCGACCTTCGCGGCGACACCGGCGTCGGTATCGGGCCCAGTGACGATCTCCAGCAGCCGCATGTAGCGCGGCGGATTGAAGAAGTGAGTGATCAGGAAGTCGCGTTTGAACGCCTCGGACCGGCCATCGACCAACTGCGCCAGCGGGATAGTCGAGGTGTTCGACGACACCGCCGTCCCCTCGCGCTTCACCGCCTCAAGCTTGGCATAAAGACCCTGCTTGATGTCGAGGCGTTCGATGACGGCCTCGATCACCCAATCGCATTCGACAACCTTTTCAAGGTGATCCTCGATATTGCCGGTCTCGACCAGCTTCGCGGCGGCGTTGCTCATGAAGGGCGCGGGTTCGGTCTTGAGCATCTTCGCGACCGCACCTTCGGCCACGGCATTGCGATTTGCACCATCCTTCGGGACAATGTCGAGCAGCAGCACCGGCACGCCCGCATTGGCGACCTGCGCGGCGATCCCGGCACCCATGGTGCCCGCGCCGATGACGCAGACTTTCTTGATGGAGCCGCTCATTCCACCGCCTCCAGAACGGTGGCGATGCCCTGCCCACCACCGATGCACTGGCTGGCGAGCGCGTACTTGCCGCCCTCGCGCTTGAGCAGCGAGGCCGCCTTGCCGACGATGCGCGCGCCGGTCGCGCCGAGCGGGTGGCCGATGGCGATGGCGCCGCCGTCGATGTTCACCTTGGCGGTGTCGAGGTTCAGGTCCTTGATGCAGGCAAGTGCCTGAGAGGCAAAGGCTTCGTTGAGTTCCACCACGTCGAGATCAGCGGCGGAAATCCCCGCGCGCTCCAGCGCCTTCTGGCTGGAGAGGATCGGACCAAGGCCCATCGTCTCGGGCGCGCAGCCGGAGATCGCCACCGACTTGATGCGGGCAAGGATCGGCAGGCCATGTGCGCGCGCGTATTCCTCGGTGGTCACCAGAACCGCGCTGGCGCCATCGGTCAGCGGCGAGGACGTGCCCGCCGTCACCGAACCGTTGGCATCGAACGCGGGCTTGAGGCCAGCAAGAGCTTCGGCGGTGGTTTCGGGACGGATGGTGCCGTCCTCGCTGACTGGACCAGCCTTGGTTTCGATCGTCACGATCTCGTCGGCCAGCTTGCCTGCTTCGCGCGCGGCAGCGGCCTTCTTCTGGCTCTCGACCGCGAGGGCTTCCTGTTCGCCGCGCGAAATCTGGTACTGGGTGGCGACGTTCTCCGCCGTCTCGCCCATGCCAATGTACGCGGCGGTGGACTTGGCCAGCGCCGGGTTCGGCAGCGGGTTGAAGCCGCTCATCGGCACGCGGCTCATCGATTCGATACCGGCGCAGATGAACACCTCGCCAGCCCCTACGGCGATCTGGCCCATGGCGATGTGGATCGCACTCATCGAAGAGCCGCAGAAGCGGTTCACCGTCATTCCGCCGACCGACTGCGGCAGCCCCGCGATCTGACCGATCAGGCGCGCGACGTTAAGCCCCTGCTCGCCCTCGGGAAATGCGCATCCGACGATCACGTCCTCGATGTCGGCAGGCTCCACGCCGGTCTTTGCGATCAGGCCCCGGATCACCTGCGCGGCGAGGTCGTCGGGGCGGACGCGGGCGAGTGCGCCCTTGTTGGCCAGGTGAAACGGCGAACGGGCGTAGCCCGCGATCACGACGCTTTGCATGCATTCCTCTCCATGGGCGGACCCGGCCGGCTTGAGTGCCGAATCCATAGCGATCCTCGTTCTCCCGAACGTCTTCCCTTAAGGTGCGAATCTTTCCCTATACGTCAAGCAAATTTTGGGATATGCCGAGTCCATCCGGTCGGGATCGGTGGTCACCTGCGAAGTCAGGGGCACGGTTTCAGCTTAGAAATCCGGGCGAGAGAGATGGAGAGGTCGCAAATGCACTTCCTTAAACTGACAACGCTGGCGTTGGGTTCCAGCGCTGCCATTGTTGCCGCATCGCCGGTGCTGGCGGCGGATCCGGGCGCGCTGGCCGGTTCGTGGCGCACGCCTGCCAAGCACGGCGTCGTGGAGATCGAACGCTGCGGCGGCTCGATCTGCGGCAAGCTGGTGTCTTCCGAAAACATCCTGAAGAACCCCGACCTCAAGGACATCAACAACAAGGACGCATCGAAGCGCGACCGCCGGCTCAAGGGGCTGCAGATCCTCGGCGGCTTCAAGCAGGACGGCAACGCCTGGTCGGGCGGGACGATCTACAACCCGGAAGACGGCGGCACCTACAAGGCCACGATCACGCCTGCGGGCGCCGATACCCTCAAACTCAAGGGCTGCATCGTCTGGCCGCTGTGCAAAACCCAGACATGGACGCGGATCAAGTAAGCCGCGCGGCAGTTAAGTAACTGCCAATAAGCAATTACCTAGGGAGAGTACCGAATGCATACCCAGTACAACCGCATCCTTCTTGCGAGCGCGGCCAGCGTCGTCGCCTTTGCGTGGAGTGGATCGGCGAGCGCTCAGGCGTTCTACCTTCAGGAGCAGTCCGTACGCGGACAGGGCCGCGCCTTCTCGGGTGAAGCGGCCGACACCGGCGTCGATTCCCTCTGGTGGAACCCCGCCTCGATCGCGGGGATGCAGGGCGGCGAGGCTTCGGTGCGCGCCAGCGCCATTCTGCCGCGCGGCAAGGTCGTCGACAACGGCACCGTGATCGTGCGTCCCGGACAAGCGGCGGCTTCGGTTGGTGGCAATCCGGTGGCGAAGAACCCGATTGACAACGGCTACCTGCCCTCGGGCGCGATCGCATACGGTTTCGGCCGCGTGGCGGTGGGCCTGTCGCTGACCGCGCCTTATTCGTTCACCACCGACTACGACGCCGACAGCTGGGCGCGCTACAGCGCCGACAAGACCAAGCTGCGCACGTACGACATCCAGCCCTCGATCGCGGTGGAGCTGGCCAAGGGCCTCTACATCGGCAGCGCGGCGAACATCGAATATGTCGACGCAACGCTGGGCAACTACCTCCCCAACCTGTCGCCGCTGCTGGCGGACGGGCACCAGACGCTCAAGGGCAATGGCTGGGATGTGGGCTGGTCGGCCGGTATGCAGTTCCATGACGGCCCGGTTTCGCTCGGCCTCGCCTACAAGTCGTCGATCAAGCACAAGCTCGATGGGGACGTGACGATCGAAGGGCTGCAGGGACCGCTCGCCGCCAACAACGGCGTGATAGACGCCAAGGCATCCTTCAGCACCCCGTGGATGGTCATCGGCAGCGCCCGCGCCAAGATGAGCAAGAGCCTGACCCTCAACGCGCAAGTCGTGCGCATGGGCTGGAGCGAGTTCGACAGCATCGACCTCGGCGCCCCGCTCAACCAGTCGATCCCCGAGAACTACCGCAACAGCTGGACCTGGGCGATCGGCGCCGACTACGAGGTCAACCCGCAGTGGACGCTGCGCACCGGCTTCCAGCGCGGCATCACGCCCACGCAGGACGGCAACCGCGATGCGCGCGTGCCGGACAGCAACCGCTGGAACTTCTCGGCAGGCACCAGCTATTCGCCGAGCCCGGCCTTCACCATCGATGCGGCGGCCTCGTACATCACCTTCAAGGACGCGCCGATCGACCGCATCACGGCGGCCTACGCAGGCACCGTCGTCCAGACGCCGATCGTCACCGACGGCGAACTGAAGGACGCTTCCGCTCTTGTCTTCTCCCTCGGCGCAAGGATGCACTTCTAATGATCGACGCGGCGACGATCGGCGGGGTCACGCCCGCCACGGATTTTACAATGACGGATGAGATGCCGCCGATCGCGCCGCGTCTGCTGACCGACCTGCTGGACCATGCCGTGGACGCCCACGGTTCATGGCCGGCGGTCGACTTCATGGGCCGCAAGTGGACATATGCGGAGATCGGCGCGCTTTCGAAGCGCGCCGCCCGTGGCCTGCAGGACCTTGGCGTCACCAAGGGCACCCGCGTCGGCCTGTGCCTGCCCAATACGCCTTACTACGTGGTCGCTTACTTCGCGGTGCTGCGGATCGGCGCGGTCGTGGTGAACTTCAACCCGCTCTATACCGAGCGCGAGATGGCGCATCAGGTCACGGACTCGGGCTGCGAGGTGATGATCGCCACCGACCTTGCGCTCTGCCTGCCCAAGCTGGAACCGCTGGTCGGCAAGACCTGCCTCAAGCGCGTGGTCGTCTGCCCCTTCGCCGACGCCCTGCCCGCGATCAAGCGCCGCGCATTCCTGCTCTTCAAGCACCGCGACATCGCGCATGAACCGCACGACTTGCGCTATGCCCGCTGGGCGAACCTGATCGCCCGCGACGCCGAGCCCGACCCGGTCGAGCGCCACCCCAACGACCTTGCCGTGCTGCAGTACACCGGCGGCACCACCGGCGTGCCCAAGGGCGCGATGCTCAGCCATGCGAACCTTGCCGCCAACTCGGCGCAGATGATCGCGCACGTCGGCCATATGCCCGAGCATCAGGAGCGCACGCTCGGGGTCCTGCCCCTGTTCCACGTTTTCGCGCTGACGACGGTGCTGAACTACTCGGTCGATACGGCGGCGGAGATGATCCTGCTCCCCCGCTTCGAGATGAAGTCCTTCCTCGCCACCGCAAAGCGCACGAAGCCGACGCAGTTCTTCGGCGTGCCCACGCTCTATACCGCGCTCAACCATCAGCAGCTCCACGGCGAGTTCGACAACGTGCGCGTCTGCATCTCCGGCGGTGCGCCGCTGCCGCTGGAAGTCCGCCGCGAGTTCGAGGAGAAGACGGGCGTGAACGTCGTCGAAGGCTACGGCCTTTCCGAAGCCAGCCCGATCATCGCCTGCAACCCGCTCGAAGGGCTGGTCAAAGACAACGCCTGCGGCCCCGCCTTCCCCGGCACCGCGCTGGAAATCCGCGATCCCGCAGACCCCACCCGCCTCTGCGCGCCCGGCGAGAAAGGCGAAGTCTGCGCGCGCGGCCCGCAGATCATGCAGGGCTACTGGGGCCGCCCCGAGGACACCGAGAAGACCTTCATCTACGGCGCCCTGCGCACCGGCGATATTGGCTATCTGGACGAGGACGGCTATCTGTTCCTGGTGGACAGGATCAAGGACGTGATCCTGTGCGGAGGCTACAACGTCTACCCGCGCATTATCGAGGAAGCGCTCTACGAGCATCCGATGGTCGCCGAGGCGGTCGTGATCGGCGTGCCCGATGCCTATCGCGGTCAGGCCCCCAAGGCTTTCGTGGTGCTGCACGGCGGGGATATGCTCGATCAGGAGACATTGCTGGACTTCCTGCGCGAACGGCTGAACAAGATCGAGATGCCCGCCTCGATCGAGTTCCGGGATTCGCTCCCGAAGACCATGGTAGGCAAGCTGTCCAAGAAAGACCTCGTCGCGGAAGAAGCCGCCAAGCGTGCGGGCCAGAGCGCGGGCCAAGGCTCGGGCGGAACCGCAGCTTGAGCGCCGCGCCCGCCCCCGAACCGCCGCAACTGCTCGGCATCCAGGAAGCCGCGACGCTGCTGGGCGTAACGATGCGCACCTTGCGCTTCTACGAGGACAAGGGCCTGATCGCGCCGCAGCGCGCGGGCACCACGCGCATCTATTCGCGTCGCGAAATCGGCCGGATGCAGCTGATCCTGCGCGGCAAACGGCTCGGCTTCTCGATCCGCGAGATCAAGGATTTCCTCGACCTCTACGACGTCGATCCCGAGCATCACGAACAGGTCCGCGCCCTCAAGTCCAAGGTCGGCGAGCGTATCGCCGACTTGCGCAAGCAGAAGCACGCGATCGAACAGACGCTGGACGAACTGCTCTCGATCGAGCGGCAGGCGCTTGCATGGCTCGAAGGTTCGCCCCTAAGGCCCGTCGATGACTGATCCTGCTGCTGCCGTCGCCGAACTGCGCGCCCTCCTCGAAGTCGAGGAGATCGACACCGACCTGTTCCGGGGCGGGGCCTCGGAGGAACGGCCCGGCCGCGTGTTCGGCGGGCTCGTGGTGGCGCAGGCGCTGGCGGCAGCGGCGCGCGATCTTGCGGGCAGCGATCGGCAGGCGCATTCGCTCCACGCCTATTTCCTGCGCGCCGGGGACACGACCCGGCCGATCATCTACCGCGTGCTGCGCGACTTCGACGGCGGCAGCTTCGCCAACCGGCGCGTCGTGGCAATGCAGGGCGGCAAGCCGATCCTCAACCTCGCGGCCTCGTTCCACCGGCCCGAGGAAGGACTCTCCCACGCCGTGGCGATGCCGCCGGTGCCCGCACCGGAACAATGCCCGGATTTCCGCGAAGCGCTTGCCGCCGCCGGCCAGAGGTTGCCTCCGTTCCTGATCGACCGCCTCGCCTCGTTCGACATCCGGCCTTGCCCGCCGGTGCGCGGCGGCGACCTGCCCCAGCGCCACCAGTGGTTCCGCCTCGCCCACCCGCTGGACACGGACCCGGTGATGCAGCGCGTGATCCTCGCCTATGCCAGCGACTTCGCGCTCGTCTCCACCGCGCTGATGCCGCACGGCCTCGGCTTCTTCTCGCCGGGCGTTTCCGGGGCGAGTCTCGACCATGCGATCTGGTTCCACCAGACACCGCCGATCGATGACTGGCTGCTCTACACGATGGACAGCCCCTGGTCCGGCCACGCCCGCGGCTTCGCACGCGGTGCGATCTATACCCGCGCGGGACTGGTAGGAGCGTGGCGAGAAGGCCTGCTGCGGGTTAAGCAGGGGTAAGAAGCAGGGGAGCATAGCCCCCCTGCCCCCCAATACCGTCTTGTGGGCCCCCGCCATCCGTTACGCGCCCATGGCCGCAGACTTCTTGGCTGCGCCGCAGGAGCGCACTACGGAGGTCGGACGCACGCTTATGCGGGTTGGGGATCTCCCCCAGGACTTCTCCTTTTCTCTTAAGCCCCGATCAACTCGCGACCGATCAGCATACGCCGGATCTCGTTCGTGCCTGCGCCGATATCCAGCTTGGCATCGCGCAGATAGCGTTCAACCGGCCAATCCTCGTATAGCCCGCACCGCCCAGCGCCTGCACCGCCTCGCCAGCGACGCGGAAGGTGTTTTCACTCGCCAGCAGGATTGCCCCGCCGCGTCGAAGCGGGTCGTCTGCCCGGCATCGCAGGCTCGCGCCACCGCATAGACATAGGCCCGTGCCGATTGCAGCGCGACGTACATGTCCGCCACTTTCGCCTGCATCAGTTGGAACGTGCCGATTGCCGTACCGAACTGACGACGCTCACGCACAGGGATTACGGTGTCAAGGCAGGCCTGCATGATCCCGATCTGCAGTCCCTACACCACGCGCTCGTAGTCGAGGCCGCTCATCAGCACTTTCACGCCGCCGTTCAGCGGCCCATGACGTTCTCGCCGGGACGAAGCAATCGTCGAACACCAGTTCGCACGGGGCGAACCGCGCATGCCCATCTTGTCGATCTTCTGGCCGATGGAAAAACCGGGCATGTCCTTCTCATCAGGAGGCGGTGATGCCTTTCGATCCGGCTCCGCATTGGTCTTGGCATAGACCACCAGCACATCGGCATACGTGCCGTTGGTGATCCAGAACTTGGTGCCGTTCGAGCGGAGTCACCCTTACCGCATCGGCGCGCAGCTTCATGCTGATGACGTCCTGATCCGGCCCACTTCGGACATGGCCAGACTGCCCATGCTCGCCCGAGATCAGCCCTGGCAGATACTTCGCCTTCTGCCGTCATTGCCCAACGGCGGATCTGGTTGAGGAGGTTCAATGGGCCCATAGGACAGGCCGACCGAGGCCGAGGCCCGCTGACCTCACCGCAATCAACGCCCAGATAGCCAAGCCCGGTGCCGCCCCACTCTTCCTCCACCGTCAGGCCAGGAGGCCAAGCTGCCGATGGCGGGCCAGAGTTCACGCGGTACTAGTCCTCGCATCGATCCGGCCAGCGGCGGATCTGCGTCGGCGGCCACGGTTCCGGATCATCTCGCGCTTTCGCCCAGGCGAAATCGAAATCGGGGGGCTTTCATGTCTTCTCCCAAATTCCACGGCGCGTCGGTGCGGCCTTTGCGCGGGAGGATCGAAAGCCCCGGATGCAAACAAATTGAGACTTACCTGCGATTGATAGATTTTACCAATGATAAAGCGCGCCCATATCCGGCATTTCCTGGCCGTGGCCATTTCGGCAGCTTCAAGCAAGCCGCGGCGCGGCTGCATGTGACCCAGCGCCGCCTCCACCAGCATCGCCGAACTGGAGCGTCTGGTCGGATCGTCGCTCTTCGTGCGACTGGCGCCATGTGCGCCTGACCGAGCCGGCGGCGCCTTCCTGCCCATCGCCCGCGATCTGGAAGCCGGCTTTCGCCGACCAGTTCGCCAGTCCTCGCAATATCCAGAGCAGCCATGGCCGGACCTGAAGGTGGTGTGATCCCACTCTCTCCGGCCCGATGTTGCAAGCGATCGCCGAAAAGTGCAGAACACTACGGCGTGGAACTGGTCGAAGGGGCGATCACGACCTGCGCAGCCAATTGCCAGCGGCAAGATCCGAGCCCTTACCGGCCGGGCAAACCGAGCGCACCGAGGTGCCACTGCTACGAACCCTATGTCGTGGTCATGGCGGAGCGCCACCCGCTGGCCGGAACCGCCGAGATCGCGGCCGGGACCTCGCCGCCAGATGACGATCGCCCGCCGCTCTTGCGAGGCCTGCAGCGCACCAGCCGCTTCTTCACCGACGCCGGGGTTGCCCCGCTTTGCGCTGCGCAGCGAGAATGAGGATCGCTGCCGCGCATGTCGCGGGGGACTTGGCATAACGGTGCGCCGCGCTCGCTGGCCCCTGGAGGCACGGCGACGGCCGAAGTGAGGGATTTCGGCCGACGCGGCCTGGTTTTCATCCGCGCGCCGGTTCATCCCGGAAGTGGGCCAAGCGGAGCTGGCCCATACTGGAGAGGATCGCCGAACCTTCCCCCTCCTGATCATTCCGGTGGGTATCCTTGTACGTGTCCCAATTCAGCCACGCATCGACCACCTTGGAGCCGACGACTTAAAGGCTCTCCACCGAGGCTTCGAGCCCGGCATACCCCTCGTTGGCGCAGCAGGTAGGACGCAGCATCCACGCCCGGCGGCGGCATCGTAGTCGGAGCTGGCATGCAGCATGATACGCCCTTCTGCGCTCGCCCGATCCGGTCGAGGAGGTCATCGCCTGAAGACGCCGGTGTCTTCCATGGCGGAGGTCACGAACTCGCCCTTGCCCTTCCAGTAATGGACCCAGTCGTTGGCCCAGTCGGTCGCAGTTGCCGTGCCAGAAGGTCATGGCCAAGCGTCTCGCCTTCCAGCACGAACGGCGGCTTCTGCGCGTTGGGATAGCCGGTGAGCGCATGCGTTCCGCGCGGATCGCCTCGCTGTCGGGCAGCTTCACGTCCTTGGTCAGGTTGATGCCCAGCCGACCAGCCTGGGGTTGATCTGGTAGACTTCGCCGCCGAGGTATCGATGGGCGTCGCCGTGTCATTCGGGCCCTTCAGATGGCGCGGGAAGTAGCCGCTCTTCCAGTCCTTGGGGATTTCGCGCGCGTCGATCTCATGCGCCAGATCGCCATCGACCACGTAGCGCGCCCATGCCGCCGAGCCGATCGAGGCATCCTGCGGGTCGATGCCGGCAATGCCCGCCACCAGCCAGTAGGCCCTGGACAGATCGAAACGCGGATCGAGGCCCAGCGCCATCGTGGCCGCCGTCGAACGGGCCGTGCCGATGCCGGTCACCATGCCCAGAACCTGCGTTTCAGGATTGTAGTAAAGATCGTGGAACCCCTGCGGGAACGGCACCTTCATGGTCAGGCCGCGCCGCTGCTTCCACAGCTGGAATTCACCTGCGGTATCCCCCTCGTCCTTGCCGATCTCGAACAGCGAGACGATCACCAC
>JASGGD010000057.1:0-24393 GCA_047605225.1 Novosphingobium sp. | reverse complement strand
ATCACATTCTCATCCTGATTGACGCGCAATCATCATCCAGTTTGTCGCGCTACAGTCATCTACCAGTCACCGATTTACGTCTTCACTGACCGGTCGACTGACGACGCGGAGGAAATTTGGCAGGATCGCGGGGTCACGCCGATCTGTTACACGCCCGACAAAAAACACTCGGCATTGTGGCGGACCATCGGCAGTTGGGCAAAGGCGGCGCGATCGCCGGATCGCTGGACCGATGAGGTCTTGGCGCTGACGCGCGGGTCACCAGCCGACCTTAAACCGTTCCAGCGCGGCCAGGTCGTCCAACTCGTCAGCACAAAGAAGGGCGCAAAGGCGTTCGCCGATGCCGATCCGGCACCAAGCGCGGAATGGCTCTCGGTGTTTGACCCGAACGTTCGATTTCACTCCCCGGGGCGGGAATCCTGGGACAGCGATGCCAAGGAAATTGATCCACAGGATTACTACGGACTGGACGATGATCCCCTGCGCCCCTCGCCCATTGAGCGCCGGACGGTTCCCGAAAATGCACGCAATCCCATCGCCTGGTTGAAAGGGGATGGAGTTCAGCCAGAGCGAGTGACGCTGCAGGGGGGCAGCGCGTTGTGGAATTATCCTCTTCCAGACCGCCTCCATCATCTTGCGCGTTGGTTCGGCGCGCAAAGTCACGAGCCTGCCGCCCTGTGGTGGGCGTCAGGCTATCATCGTCCCAACACCCATTTGCTCTGGTTCGTGTCGAACCGCGTGCGCAGCCGGTCCGGCAAGGAGATGCCACCTGCTGCGCAGGCGCTTTGGAGCCTCTATCTCGAGGCGCTTGACCTGCTACCCGAAGAGGAGCGCAGCGACCGCTGGTTCGCATTCGAAGGCATGCTCAAGAGGTCCGGTTGGACGCCCGCAGTATCGAGATTCTTCGAGCGCTGCGTTACGCCCTACGTTGAAATCTCTCGACCGTTCATGTCGCGGCCCCGCCCGCCTCTCGAGGATTGGGACAAATTGCGCCAGCGCGACGTCGTCGACCTCAAGGTGGCGTCACTCGACCGGCATGGTCATGATGTGAAGTGTCCGCCCGAAGCACTAGCGCAGGTCGCCCAGATCGTTCGCGGCTCACTCGAACGCATTTCCGCGCTGCTCGACGAAATCGGAGACTATTTCTGGCATCCACCGACATTGCTGCCTGAGGCGTACAATGACGGACACTCGGGCAAGAAGTCGCACAACGTCATGTGGTTTAGGGCGATATACCTCGCGCTTGTCGCGCACGATGCAGATCTTGCACGCCGCGAGTTCCTCGCTTGGCCAACCACAGAAACGCGTATCTTTCCCAAATTTCGGCTCTGGGCAGCGGCCGAACCAAAGACTGCCAACGCCGCTGAGGCACTTGCGATCATCGTGTCGTTGAAGCGCGAAACGATGTGGAACTTCTATAGTCAACGCGAACTGCTGCACCTGATCAAGGCCCGATGGAGCGAATGGTCATACCGACAGAAGCGGACAGTCGAGCGGCTCCTGGAAGCTGGACCGCCGAGCTTTCGCGACGAAAAACGTAGGCAATATCGCGAGCGCCGGGCCGCTTATGCTGCCAGCAATCTGCGCTGGCTAGAACTGCAACAATGTCAATTGACCGCAGCTGGTCAGAACGCTCTGGCCAAGCTCAAGTTGATCCATCCGAAATGGAACGATAGCTGGGCGGACGATGCCGACGACAGTCATGACGGTCGTGGCGGCGTGATCCGTGAAGTCAGCGACCCCGGCGATCTTAACCTTCTACCACTCGATCAGGTGGTTGACGTCGCACTTGCGCGAACCAAGCGCCCGATCAGGGAACTGGCAAGTTATCATCCATTCAGGGGGCTGGTGGAGGCACACCCATACAAGGCTCTGGCAGCGCTGCGCTTTGCTTACCGCAAGGGCGCGTTCCCGGCGGAGCTTTGGGGAGACCTGTTCAACACATGGCCTGAAGACACGACGCCTAAATTGCGATGTTTGCTCGCGCACTCGTTCATGCGGCTTAGCCAGGCGCAAGCGATCGCGCTCCGATATGCAGCACCAGACTGGCTTAATACGCATCTTCCCGCGCTTTATGCAAATAATCACAGAAACGCGCTCGCGATCTTCGACGGGTTTCTGCACCCCTTCCTGTCGAGCGTGCCCGACGCAACCAACAGCGGGCTCGGCACGACCACGATCGGAGGTGTGGAGCAGCGCAGTTCGGAAGTGTCGATCAACAAGGCGATCAACAGCCCGATCGGGAAGCTTACCGAGGCGCTGTGGAAGCTGACGCCCGAGAAGGCAAAGCGCTACAAATCATTGGACCGCAATCTCGCCAGTCGATTCGAAACGTTGACCGCCGTGCCCGGCCATGGCGGTGGCCATGCCGTCGCTGTCCTCACCCAGCGTATGGGCTGGATCGACTACTGCTTCCATGAATGGGCGCAGGCGTTCCTGCTGCCGATGTTCCAACTCGACCATCCGCTTGCCGAAGCGGCATGGCATGGCCTTGCATTCAATCGCAACGCAATGCCAGCCCCCTTCTGGCAAGAGCTTAAGGCGCCGTTGCTTTCGATCCTGAAGGGTGATGCCCAGTGGATGCTCGACGAACAGGAGCGCGAATATTTTGGCTCTCTTCTGGTCTGGTTGTCACGACCTGTCCCCGATGTCGCGCCGCTGTTTAGCTTCGAGGAAATTCGCGATGCACTCACCGCGATCGACGACGATTTGCGCGGCAGGATTCTCTGGACGCTAGGCAACAGCCTTCAAGAGCATGGGCAATGGACCGGTTTCATTAAACCATTCATCGAGAACAGCTGGCCACGCGCGCTGCGCTATCGCAGCGACGGGACTACGCGTGGCTTTGTCCAGATCGCCGAGCAGGCAGGCGACTATTTCCCGGACGCGGTAAAGACGATCCTACCGCTGATCCGTCCGGTGCCAAACGCTGACATGCTGACCTATCGCATCTCTAGAGACCGCAAGGACAAGGAGAATATTGCCCGCAACCATCCGCAAGAGGCGATGCGATTGCTCAACGCGATCACGCCCGATGACCGTGCCCGGATGCCTTATGAACTGGCGGGGGCTCTCGACGCGCTTGCCGAACTCGATCCGCGCATCAAGGACATGCCTGAATATCGTCGTTTGAAAGGCATACTCGAATGAGCCCAACGATGTCGAACGACCGCTATCGCCGCGAGCTGCCGAAACCGGACGGCCCGCACGTGAGCACCGAAATTTGGTGCCTGAACGGCTGTAATGGGTCGGCTGCTGCCGGCTTGTGAGCGTCGCCTATCCAGGTAACCCAGCTCCCAACCGGACAGACGCCTTTCGGGCGCAACCAGACACATCGGTCCGATTTGTATGATGCTTGTCCAAACGGAACAGATTGGCTCAACAACCCGTTTCACCGGTTATGCTGTTGAAGCCTATACTCGCCGCCGGACGGGACGGTCCTCGCCTAACCGAAATCCTGCAGATCGCATCGCGCTTTGGCCTCGATACGATTCTGGCACGGCTCGGGCTAACACAACGTGGAGAGGGCGGGGACACTCTGCAGCAGAGCAATACTCAGCCCGCGCGCACGCGACTGGCGCTAGAGGAACTCGGCCCGACTTTCGTAAAACTTGGGCAGATTTTGGCGACGCGTGGCGATCTGTTAGCACCCGAATGGATTGCCGAGTTGGAGAAGCTCCATAGCCAGGCGCCGACCCTTCCCTTTGAAGACCTGCGCCCCGCAGTCGTGGCCGCGCTGGGAGAGAGCCCCGACGCCGCGTTCCTCAGCTTTGATCCCCAGCCGCTCGCCGCCGCCTCTATGGCGCAGGTTCACAGGGCTCTGCTGCTTAACGGGCGCGAGGTCGTGCTCAAAATCCAGCGCCCCGGCATCCGCCCCAGGATGGAGGCGGACTTAAGATTGATCGCGCAGGCAGCAAAAATCGTGGAGGCCGTCAGCCTGGAGGCGCGGCGATTTCAGCCCGTGGCAATGATGCGCCAACTTACTGCGGCGGTGCTCGAAGAACTCGACTTTACCAATGAAGGCCGCAATGCCGATCGGCTGCGGAGCGATTTTGCGCATGAGCCCCGCGTCTTCGTTCCTGAAATACATTGGGAATGGTCGTGCGATACCCTGCTGGTGATGGATTACGTCGAGGGAATCGCGCCGCGCGATCCCGAGGCGCTGCTTGCCCTAGGTATCGATCCTAACGCGATCGCGGCGCTGGGTGCAGAGATCGTCCTCGATATGGTGCTGGTCAACGGACGGTTTCATGGGGATCCGCACCCTGGCAATCTGCTATGCCTGCCCGGCAATCGCATCGCGCTTCTAGACATGGGGATGATCGGTCACGTGTCGCCACGCCGGCGGCAGGAGTTCATTGCCTTTACCCAATCGCTTACATCCGTAGATCCGGCGCAATTGGCGGATGTTCTGTTGGTCTGGTCCGCCGGGAGCCAGGTTCCGCGCGAAAGGGTGGTTGAGGCCGCCGAGCGGCTTGTGGCGCGCCATGGTGGCGGCCGCCTTGTCCTCAGTGCGATGGTCGCGGATTTCCTGCCATTAATGCGTGAACAAGGGCTGCTGATGCCGCCCGATCTGCTGCTTATTTTTAAGGCACTGATTACCATCGACGGGGTGTTAACGGCGATTGCGCCAGGATTTGATCTATCAATTGCGATGCGAGGCGCCGCGACCAAAGTGGCGACTGCAAAGCTCTCTCCAGAGCATTGGCTGCCGATCCTGACATCCTTGGCATGGGAATTATCGAAAATCACCGATGATGCGCCGCGCCTTCTACGAGCCGCCATACTCCGGTTGGAAGGGAATAGTTCGGCGGCGCGGAGAAATTCCGATCTGTCACTGTTTGTATCTCAGGCCGGCAACAGGATAGCCCTCTCCATCGTAACTGGTCTGGCTTTGATTGCTGGAGCGCTGCTCATGATCCACTGACGCAAAATAGTGCTTCACCCAAAGTCCAGAGACAGCTTTCGCGATCGCGCTAAGAATGGCAAGGCTTGAGGAACGTCTAGTTAGTGTCGGCACCCCAATCCGCGTGAGTGTCAGCTATCCCGCAATCCCGGCCCGAACCGGACGGTCGCCTACCGGCCCGGGTCCGGCTTGAGGCTGCCGCATGAACTGCCCCGACACCAACGCGCCGGATTAGCGCTATCCAACGACTCTGTTCGTCACCCCTAAAGCGGCGATCCATTTTAGATCGGGCTGCCCACAGCGGAGTTGAAAATGCGGTGCGCCTCAGGAGGCGCACCGGTAGATAGTTCCCGATCAGCCCGCAACCGAGGGCTTCGCGTCGAGCGCCGCTATGGGATCGGCGGCAATCTTGGGGTAGTGCTTTTCCAGCAGCGCGTGGAAGTCTGCGGGCAGATCCTCGAACCGCTTCACCTTGGCACCGTTGGCGAAGAGATTTAGCGTGCCGGGCCGATCGCCCATCTTCAGCCAATCAGGCCAACTGCGCACATCATTCGATTGAACGCGCGCTTCCAGGTAGTGAACCGAGGGATCGAGGGCGAGGACCTTGGGCGCGGACAGGGTCGACACTTCGTTGAGGTACGAAATATACCCGTCAGGAGCGGTGACCTTTGCGTGGGAACGGTCGCGTACCGCAATCTCGGTCTTGCCGATGTCGAACGGCTTGATCGGTAGATGCGTGTGCTCGTACTGCGGCTGACCCGGCAGTTTGGCGATTTCGGCGTCATTCGTGGCAGTGAAACGCGCCGGGAACGGCACCGGACCGCGCCCTCCGACCTTCACCATCTCGCCGGTGATCGGATTGCGCAATTCGGAGAGGCGCTCGCCGGTTTCCACGTCGACGCGGAAGCTCATTTCCAGATCGATCAGGCTGAAGCTGCCGTCAGGATTCTGCGTGACGCGCTGGATCGAGCCAAGGTTGAGCGCATAGACCGGGATCAGGTCGCCCTGATAGGCGGCGTAGTACGGCCCCTTGAGCCAGGAGAAGACAAGGCCGTCGTCGGTCCGAAAACGCAGCTTTCGATAGATGAGCGAAGCATCCGCAGGATTAGCGGGATCAAGGGTCCGTTTCTTCACCGCGCTGGCTGCAGCGGCACTCGCGGACATGGCGGCCGCAGCCAGCGCGGTCACGCCAAGTCCCAGCGCGGTACGGCGATCCAGACCTGATGCTATGCGATTTTCGATCATCTAAACCCCTCCATGTTGCTGTTCGCAACGCAGCTTGGTCTCAAAGACTGTTGCAGCCATGACAGCAAACAAAGCGTGATCGCGCATCGGATAGGGGCACCTGCCACCAGTCCGGCCTGCCTCACGATGCTCGCCCCTCGATCAATTCCCTGATGCTCTCGACGGGGATGAGCGTCATCGTCCCGATCTTCACAACCCGGATGTCCCCCGAAGCGATCAGCTCGTAAAGCTTGGACCGCCCGATGCCGGTCATGCGGCAGGCATCCTTGATGCGCACGGTGATGGCCTGCGGGTGCGGATCGAGGCTCATGCGTCGCCTCCCCTGGATCGACCTTCCGCCAGCTGGTGCGGCTTGTCGGGTTCGACCGTCCGACCCAGCTTGCGTTCGACAAGACCGAGGTAGGCACGATAGCGCGTACGCCCCAACTGCCCAGTCTCGGCATCGAAGGGCGGCTGATGGGCAACGAGCGTCAGCTGGTGCTGGACGAAGATGCCCAGCATCTCTGTCATCGTGTCGACCTTGCGTTCGATCCGCTCGTCGGTGCGGCTGAGCCGGTCGAGCCGGGGACCGAAACGCTGATCGAGCTCGTTGCCCGCCTTGCGCTCCAGCCACGCGGTGAGCGCATCGGTCAGGATCGTGGTCTTCGATGCTCCGGGCGCTGCGGCCAGCGCGTCCAGCTTCTGGGACAAGGCATCGGGCAGGTAGAACTGGTGGCGGGTCTTGAACGTCTTCATGGTTCTCGCTCCTTCGCCGCCCATGATCACGGCGAAGCGCTGGAACCCGAACCACCCTTACACCCCGTCACACCCCGTTTCGCCTCGGTCTGCGGACTCCGGTCAGATGCCAATCCCGCGCGAGCGCCCACCGATGGTCCAGTTGATGCCCTCCTCGCGCATGATCCCCGAGACCGTCTTGCCGATCCCGCGCTCGAGCACGGGCCGCCACGGCACCAGCGTGAACTCTTTGCTCTTCCCCTCGATCAGGGCGTAGCGCCGATCGCCCACATCGACCGCCTTGCGGTAGATGCCCTCGACCCGTTCGCCCGGCACTGCGGGGCGATGGTGCATTCCGGTCTCGTCCTCGATCCGGGATACGGTGCGATCAAGCTCGCGCCGCCGCAGCTGCGCCAGCAGGTTGGCGCTGACCATGAGCCTGCCATTCTGCGTCTCGCCAAGCTGCTGTTCGATCAGCCACTGGCGCCGCTGGCGCGTCGCGTTCTCCACATCGACGCCGAACCCGGCACCGGGAGAGGATGCCTCGTTCCCCATCATCCGGCGGTCGAGCCAGGTCTCACCGTCGTAGCTGGGAAGCTGCTCGAGCGACAGGCGCGACACAGTCTCGATCTCGACCGGAGTGCGGCCGCTGCGGTGTCGCTCGTAAGCCTCGGCAGTAGCGATGTGGTCGCTACCCAGCACCCATGTCCCGTCGCGCTCGCGCTCCGGCTTGCCGATGGCCCGGCGCATGGCCTCGAGGCGGCGCACATGGACCTCGGCCCGGTCCTCGGTCGCGAACTGGTCGTGCTTCAGATGGATGTCGATGTTGTAGCGCCCGCCATTGGCGGCCGCGATCTCGGCGACGGTGCGGTCCACTTGCCGGATCGTGATCGGCCGAGCCGAGACCCGGACGATGGAGCCGACGCCATGCTGACCGTCATGCTCGCCGATGTCGGCATAGTGACTGCGCCCGTCGATGCCATCGACGATCATGTACCGTCGGTCACGGTGCTCGTCGGAAAGGCCCATGGAGACGACCCGACCGACGATCGGTTCGGCCTCGCCGTCCCTTGGCGCGAACACCGCATGATCGTGCGGTGGTCTGAAGATGCCCGCCTCGCGCAATTCGCGGTTGAGCGTGCGGATGATGTCACCGCGCTCGCCAAGGCGGCGCAGGGTCGGTTCCAGATCGGGATCGAGGGTCCAGGTTCCATCCCGGCCCTCGTTCGCGAGGGCAAGGCGCTCGAGAATACGCAAGCGGCCTATGCGCAGGGAATGGCCGTAGGGCTGATGTCCCGACAGGCTGACCTGCCTTTCGGCATCGGCCTCGCGCAGCAGCGCGCGGTCGATCCGGGTGAAGCGCTCCGAGGTGATTTCGCGGTCCTGCATGGCCTCGATCTCGCGATCGGTTCGCGGACCAAGGTCGAGGTTCACCAGCTCGGCGGCGCGGCCTCGCAGCCCTTGTGTCAGGTACTCGCGGGCGATGACGATGTCCTTACCGCGTTCGTCGGCGCCGCGCAGCATGATATGGCTATGGGGATGACCGGTATTGAAGTGATCGACCGCGACCCAGTCGAGCTTCGTTCCCAGGTCCTGTTCGACCTGCGTCATCAACCGGCGGACTAGCGGCTTCAGGTCCTCGTACTGCGCCCCATCCTCGGGGGCGACGATGAAGCGGAACTGGTGTCGGTCCCCGGCGCCGCGTTCAAGGAAGGACTTCCCGTCGACGCGATCATTCTCGGGACCGTAGAGCGTGCCGCGCTCGCCCTCGCGGGTGGTGCCGTCGCGCTGCAGGTAGCGCAGGTGGGCGGCAGCGGCCATGCCCCTGCCCAGCTTGACGATGCGCGCCTTCACCACGACACGGCGGGACCGCAAGGCGGAGAATCGATCCGAGCTTGCCAGCACGCGCCCGACGCCTGCGCCCCGGCCGATCGCCGCGCCGGTGAAGCGGCGGCCCTTCGCCGTGGCCCTTCCGCCCGCGCGGCGGGCACGGGCCAGGGTCTGGCCGACGCTGCGATCGCGCGCGCCGATCTTGCCCAGCCACAGCTCGAAGTCGTCGCCCTCGCTCATGCCGGTGATCCTTAAAGGTCCGAAAAGCCCGGAAGTGGTGGCTTTCAGCCGCCACCTTCAAGGGCCTCCATCGTCGGTGACGCAATCCTGCGGCCTCCCGCCATGACCGGAGGCAGGGCCATCTGGATGGCTCCATCAAAACCCGTGTGCAGACGCCGATCCGCGCCTCCTGTGGAGGCAAAGGTTTAATCTTGCCCTCTTAATTCCACCCCACCCTGCCGCCATTCCGACCCCCTGCCGATCTCCCTCGACCAGCGACCGGCCCCCAGCCGACTTCACGATGTTCGCCATATGTTCTATAGCAGGTAGCGTAGCTGAGTCGCGAGAAGGAGCGGGCATATGGGAGTGCGGATCGAAGCCAGGCAGGGCCATCGCCTGCACCTGACAGGCGACATCGAAACCGTTCTCGACGTCCCGGCGCGGGACATCGAGGAAGGGTTTTCGCTGGCGTTTTCCGACGGGACGCTGGTGCGCGGGACGTACCTTGCTGGCACCGATGCGTGCCGGTTCGCCATCGCCAGCGAGGGCGCGGCTATGGTCCGTTTCCTGCATCAGGAGACGGGCGAGGCGCTCGATATGGACTGGGATTTCGACTGGATCACGCTCGCCTGCGGCGGCGAGACGCTACGGCCCGAAGCCGTGATCGACGGCGACGACGTGCTGCAGTTGACCCTCGATATCGAGGTTCGGGACGCAGCCTGATGCCTGGGGGACTTCGGATTTTTCCGCCTTGAACGCCCCCGAGCAGAACGCTCCAGCCACTTCGAGAATAGGGGATCAGCCTGCCTTGCGGACTTCCGACGCGAGCAGGGCAAGGCGCTCCTGACACACTTCCTGCACGAGTTGCCCCAGCCTCTCGACGTTCTTGGCGAGCCACGTGAGGTCCTCTTTCGAGATGCGGTAATGCCTGGAGTAGCGCGCCTTCACGTAGGCGTCCTTCAGCTTCTCGAACAACGCCCGCTCGCGCCGGGAATTGCGCGGCCATGCATCCACCAGCCGCACGTCGAGGCCCTCGGCCTGCGTGCGCAGGAAGGCGAGATTATGGTTGTGTGGCGTGTAGAACGTGCTGACCAGCAGGACGCAATGATAGAGACTTTCGGCAGTCTGATGTAACTCAAACGCCGCGTGTTTTATCAGCCCCTCATCAATCGCATATCGCGCTAATTTAAGCCTTCCAGCCCCCGCAGCAAACCACTCGTCAAAGTACTCCTGAGCCATGGCGAGCGCCTGCTCAGGCGTCTTGGGCTTGGGTTCGGGGAGCGGTCTTTCATCGACATCGTAAAGCGCGATGCCGTCGCGCGCGATGTCCATGAAAAAGTAGCGTCCATGGGCCAGTCCGTCGCCGACCTCCTGCCACGAATGGACGACGAAGTTGGCAGGCGTGTGAAGCCGTCCCGAGATCTTCTCCTCGATCAGGCGCTGATCGGCCACCGTCCAGTGGGCCGCGCGATCCGTCAATTCCTTCTGGTTGACGACGATCAGAAGATCGAAGTCCGAGACGTAGCCCTTGGCGGTATGGGGCTCGTCCACCCAGCCGCCACGGGCATGGCTGCCGTAGAGAATGATCTTGAGGATGCGGCCCCGACGACGCCGTGCGGTCGCATTCTCGTGCGCGGCTGCGAACTCCTCGAGCAGAATCTGGATCACACGGTCCAGGTCCCGCTGCTTGCTGGCGGGGAGATGATCGAGATCGGTTCGCATTGGCCTAGACTCGCCGGAATTATGTGTGTTGCCAAGTGCAAAGTGGCTGGCCGGTCCTCTTCGGGACCGGCCAAACCCCTCGGAAGCAGATCGAAAGCTCTTGGGTCAGGCTGCCTTGGACAGACGCTGCTCGTCGTCGGTTTTGCCCTGTGCTTGCGCCTCACCGCTCTCAGCGCAGACGGCATCATCGTCCGAGCCGGTATCCGTCCTAGCCGCGAGCCGTGCGGCCCGTTCGGCGCTGCCCACCCCGCCCCGCTCAGTGTAGGCGCTGGCCGGGAAGGCCATCCAGCGCGGCACCCAGCCATCGTGCTTGGGCCTGCCGTTCGCGCCCGCAAGGCAATCCCGCACGATGCCGCGCTGGACCTTGGTAGTGCCCTTCGCGTTCTCGGCGGCAACCTTCTCGCCCGCCACTTCGGCGAGCAGATGGCCGATCACCTCGCGGTCGCGCACCGCGTCTAGCATGGCATCGTCGGCCTGCCAGACATCGGCCATGGCAACGCCCATGTGCTCTCCCAGCAGTTCGATCAGGCCGGTGCCCATGTGGAGCGTCTCGCCCATGACCACCGCAAGGACGCGCATCACATCGGCATCGTCCAGCGCGATCAGCCGGGTCAGCAAACCGCAGATGCCCTTCCCGTCCGGATCGCTTCCGGTCACCGTGGCCGTCTCGGCATCCAGCCCGAGCAATGCCAGCACCTCGCGCCGCCGGGCATCGAACAGGCTCTCCGACAGACAGCCCTCGACGCTCTCGGCCACGGCATCGCTCGGCGCCTTCTGCGGTTCGATCCGCACCGTCCACAGGCCCGAACCCATGATGGCATGGGCGACCATCACCCGCAGCGACAGGCCAGTATCCTCGACCAGCTTGGACCGGACGGCGGCATGACGGTGCAGGTCGATGTAGGCGTTCAAGGTGGCGGGCACCTCGGGCCGCATCACCTTCTCCAGCATCTCGCCCCGCTCCAGCCGCCGGGCTTCCTTTGCAGTCACAAAGCCTTCGTGAAAGGTGACATCGCCGCGATGGCCGATGGCGACATAGACCCTGCCGCCGTTCGCCTTGGAACAGGCCGAGTACTCCCACGAATGGAACGTCTCACCCGTGGGCATGACGACGACTTCGCTCCAACCGGCATCGCGATACTGCTCTGCCCGATTTTCCACTTGCGCCATTTGGAGCGCCCAAAAGGCGTCTGCAGAGGCGAAATAGGCCTCGTTTCCGAACAAATCGGCGATGATTTCAATTTTGTAATCGGCCGGATCGAAGAGCGCCGCCCCGACCGGGATCGAGGCCCCACCGAACAGCCATGCCTTGAGCCAAGCCCCCGTCGGCGCTGTGGCCCGCTGGTCGTCGTGGAGGGCCAGCCATTCCTTCTGCTTCACCTTGGATGCCATGGTGAGGTGCCGCAGCGACACCGTATCGATGCCATCCGCCCGGTAGAGGTTGCGCAGGCGCGGGATCAGGTTGCCCAGCGCCAGCGTGCGCTTCACCTGCAAGGCGGTTAGCCCGAAGGTCAGGGCAATGCCGTCCACGTCCCGTCCCTCGCGCACCAGCCGGGTGAACGTCTCGCAGCGGGTCATCTCGTCGGGATCGAGCCGGGCGATGTTCTCGATCAGCGAGGCTTCCAGCGCCGCCGCATCGTCCCCGGGCTCGATCACTGCGCAGGGCAGGTCCTCGATACCGCCGCCCTCTTCCACCACGGCCAGCGATGCATGGAACCTGCGCTTCCCTGCCAGAATCTCGTAAGACGGAACGTGCTCGCCAGCGGTCGAACCTGCCTCGAAAACCTCACTGCCGGAAGCAGCCATTTCACGAACGATGAGCGGCACCAGCACGCCCCGCGCCCGGACCGAGGGCAGGATATTGGCGATGTCGCAGGTCTTCCTCGTGCCCCGCATGTTGAGGCTGGAAACCGACAGACGGGTGATGTCGATGTGCTTGAGTTCCATTGTCCTTCACTCCTTCTTTCCATCGCGCGCATTGACCGGCCGGAGAGACCCCATGGAGAGGGGACTTGGGTTCCACGCTTGCTCACTCACTTCACAAGCATGACCCAGGCCGGGGGTGGGCGGCGAAAAAGCGACTGGAAGATCGGCTGACGAAGGCAGGCTGCACCCGCAGGGCCGTAACGTAGTGTAGGACGTGCGCAGCACGTTGCGGCGTGCCGCAGCCGATCTAGGAGGGAGCGCCGCTCACCCCCGACCTGGGTCAGCCCAACAGCGCCATCGCGAACAGCGATGTCCGCAAAACTGGCCCTTGAACAACATCGCGCGCGGTCGCGCGCAATGACGAAGAGGAGGCAAGTGATGAGCATTGACGACAATGGCATCGAACACGAAGCGTCCGTTCAAACGACGCTTGCGGCTATTTTCTTTTCGATGGAACTGAGCCGCTCGAGTTGGCTCATAACGTCACTTTCGCCGGGGCAAGGCGAGAAGATGTCGCGACGGTCGCTGCCTCCAGGCGATTTCGACGGCCTAAGGTCCCTCCTCGCCCAGATCAGCGACAAAGCCCTGCACCGAACAGGCCAGCGCTATCCGTTCATCTCGATCCAGGAAGCCGGGCTTGACGGGTTCTGGATTCACAGACTGCTCGAGAAAGAAGGCATCGAGAGCCATATCGTGGACCCCGCGTCGATAGCGACATCTCGCCGACGCCGCCGGGCAAAAACCGACAAGCTCGACGGTGAGACCCTTCTGCGGACGTTGCTCGCATACAAGCGCGGTGATCCACGGATATGCGCCATGGCTCGTGTACCAACGCCTCAGGAGGAAGATCGCCGCCGTGTCAGCCGCGAACGTAAGATCCTGGTGAGTGAGCGTGTATCCGTCTCCAATCGGCTGAAAGGCTTGTTGTTCTGCCACGGCATCGCTGGTTTCGAGCCCGTTCGGCAGGATCGTTGGGAGCGATTTGCAGCACTTCAGGCCAGCAACGGCGAGCCTCTGTCTCCGTATATCAAGGCGGAACTCGAGCGGATGCTCGATCGCATCGACCTTATCCAGAAGCAGCTCAAGGCCGTCGAAGTCGCACGCGATCAGCTGATTGTTGGCGACGTCCGAACCGAGGCGCCCAGCGCTGCGATGCTGCTACGCCTGAAGTGTGTCGGCCCGGATTTTGCCGAGACGATCTGGTCTGAATGTCTCTATCGCCATTTTGACAACCGCCGACAACTGGCCGCTTACGCGGGATTGGCACCAACGCTTTGGCAAAGCGGTTCCATCAGCCGGGAACAGGGCGTGTCACAGTCGGGCAATCCCCGACTTCGCACGATCATGGTGCAGCTTGCCTGGTTCTGGCTCCTCCATCAGCCGGACTCCGCGCTGACCAAGTGGTTCCGCGAGAGAACAAAGATCGACGGTCGGCGCCAAACCGTGATCATCGCACTTGCCCAAAAATTGCTCATAGCTCTCTGGAAATTTGTGCGCTTCGGCGAGGTCATAGACGGCGCGGTGATGAAAAATCCTGCTGCACGTTGCGCAAAATTACTCTCCCCCGGGACAGATCAACCCCGGCGGGGAAAGGCGGGCAAACCGACACCCCCGTGGGCCCAGCAAGCCGTCGACGAAAGGCTGGTGTTGTCCGCCTAACCCGTACCTCGTGACTCAGCTTTGACCGATTAAGAATTGCCATCAGCCGAGACCGATCAATCTCGGCCGATCCAGGTAGGCGTACCGACACCCCGCTTGGCCTAACATGCCGGCGTAGAAAGAATGGACCCGCCTTCCTGAGCCTTGCCCGACGAATACGGGGTCTTGGTGCAGCTGCTCATTGCAGCGACCGTATGTGAGCCTGGACTGGTGAACGCGCCTGTCCATACACACGGGCTTAGCCTGGATCGATTATATCAGGAGGAAATGGAACATGACCGAACAGGGTTGACGAATCCCCCCTCCATGTGGGCGGGGTGGGCGACAGGAGCGATCCGGCAGGCTCGCCGTCAGAGGCGGGGCGCATCCGAAGGACCGGAATGAAATGGAGGACCTGGGCGAGAGCCCAGGTTGCGCGCCGCCGCGGCGGGCCTAGAGGTGAGTGACGCCCACACCGCCTGACCGGCAGGTCAAAAGCCAACGCCAGCGCGCGACAGCGCGCTGACCGCATCCGGAACGCAGCTGCGGGCCGTGCCGGCCCTGCCAGTGATCATGACCCGCATGGGACGAGACGCCGCAAGTGGCTCGGTCGGAGCGAAGCGCAGATCGAGCGCAGCCGCGCCAAAGGCGCGGGGCTGCTACATACACCCGCCCGCCTGTCCAGGTTTGCCACACTTTCACCCCGCGCTGGGTAACCAAGTCGGCAACTAACAATTTGGGCACTACACCAAACAAGCGACGTTACCGGTTGCAAACGGTGCTAGGATGTCTTTCAGCCTCCAACCGTGTGTGGAAACAAAGGGCGAGGCACGAGGGGCTGCAAGATGCGGGAATGGTCTGAAGGGGAGCTTCGACAAAAGCTGTCTGCCCGACAGTACGAAGTGCTCTCGCTGGTTGCCCGGCACCTGTCTTCCAAGGAAATCGGCGCGGACCTTGGGCTCTCCTACAAGACCATCGACAATCATGTCGCCGACCTGATGGTCAGGCTGGGAGTTTCCAGCCGGGCCGACGCGGCGCGTATTTTCCTAGACGCATCAAAGGGTAGGGAGCGACTACCTAGTGCGCCGCGACCGCTCGACAGCGGCGAGGATATCGAGGCACAGAGCACTCGTCCGGAAGAAACGAGCGCCGGAGGAGGAGACCAAGCGGGAGCAGAGCGCCCTCGGTGGGAATTCTCGCGGCTCTTCAGTCTTCCTCCGGTCGGGGGCTCTCGTCATGACCTGACGATGGCGCAGCGCATGGCGATGATGGGACAGGTTGCGCTTGTCTCCGTCGTCGGCCTGGCGGCGATCGTCACGGTGATGGTCGGAATTCTCAGCCTGCTCGGCAGGTAAGCTTCACTTCACGGCAAACCTCAGCGTGATTCACGCATCGGAGAAACATATGCGTCTTTTGGAAGCAGGCGGACGAGCGGTCGCCACGGAAATTTCTGGCATGTTCAAGAGCGTCGATACGGCCCTTTTCGACGCCGCGCGCCTTGCCGCGACCATCATGGAAACCAATGCCGCATCCAGCGTCCCGCCGGCCCATCTGCAAAGTGCACTCGATTCGGCAGCCGCCGGTTTCGCCAAGCTGGTGGAGGGTCGCAAGGACATGGTGCAGATGCATCGCAAGCTCGCCTTCATCAAGGGCGAGTCGCAGCACCGTGAAACGGACTGGGGCTGCTTCGGCGACGATGCGCCCAGCGGGCTGCTGAAGACCCCCGAGACGGCAACGATCCGAGGGTAATTCGTAAAAGGGATGATGGCCTTGACGATGATCGTCGCAGGTTGAAGTCAAGGCCATGCTCCTGAACCTCGTCTTCGGAATACTCATGTTCGTGTCCTGCCTGCCAGCGCTGCTGTGGGGCGGATGGGAAGGGCGCAGGATATGCCTCATGTTCGTGGTCGCTGGATTTGCGACCTATATTGGCGCAACGGCGCTCAAGACGCAGATCAGCCTCGCGCATTCCACGGTCATGGTGGACCTCGTGCTCCTCATCGGCCTTGCCCATCTGGCGGCAAGAACCGATCGGTACTGGCCCTTGTGGATATGCGCCTTTCAAGCTCTCAGCGTCATCTCCTTCCTGGCCTGGGTAATCGTTCCCGATACGCCCCGGCTGTTCAAGGCCGCCTCGGCGGTATGGAGTATCCCTCAGTTGATCGTCCTGTGCGTGGGTCCAATCCTCGACTTTCGGCATTCCTCCCGGGGAGCTCTCCGTGCTGAACCTCCATACCCTGACTGACGAACTGGCTCATATCCTCGGAGACCACGCCGAGATCGAGTGCGAGATCGACAACGTCCAGTCTTATCTCGACGGGGTTTCCGCGCGCCGCAAGGTTGCCCCCGACATCGACGAATGCGCCTGGCTGATGCTTCTTGCCCTCTACCGTGCAGGCAGTTCCCGAAAGGACACGATGACCGTTGCACAGGTGTGTGCTGCGGCTGCCTGTTCATCAAGCAAGGCCATTGCGCATGCCACCTATCTGCTCAAGGAGGAACTCGTCTGTTTTCAGGCAGACGACGACCGGTCCCAGCGCCCTCTCGTCATTACGAAAAAAGGGAGCAGGATGGTGAGTGCGTGGCTGTCGCTCATGCATCTCGGTGCCCGCACCCCGATATCTGTCGCAACGACATCGATCGTTTCCGCGCTCGAGACCCTTGCCAGGCGCAACAACCGCGATGCCGATTGATGACGCAGCCAGGCCAAGACGTCGAGACATTCATGAGCACCACATACTGGACGGCTTTCGGTATCGCCGACCAATTACGGCAGGGGCGCTCGCAGAGCGACCGCAAGCGCGCGCTCATTGAGGTCGTGTCGAAGATCGCCTGCAGCGCGGTCTGGACCGAGACGCCCGATTTCATGATCTTCGATTCCCGGATCGCTATAGACGACATCAAGGACCGCTTCAGATCAGCCATCGATGATGAGGTCGACCTGTTCGTGCTGGTCTGCGCGCGTTCCAAGGCCGGGCGGATCGTCGGCCCGAACCGGGACAAGGACATCTTCAAGCTGATGACCTCGATCGAGTCAGGTTGAGATTTGAGCCGACGCTCGCCAGATCAAATCGGCCAGATTAGGTGGGGAAGTTCGCATCCACGAACAATCTCGTGAACTCGATCGGACTGATCTCCAACCCCTGCTCGAGCGCTGATTGCCTGATCGCCTCCCAGACTGACGCGATCTCGGAAACGTAGCCCTCGCTGAAGCTCATGCGCTCGGCGACGATGTCAAACCAGGGCCGGGTTCCATCAGCCTGGACAAAGGCCGGGGATAGGAGGCGAATTGCCCGCTCCTGCTGCTCGGTCAGTTCACCGATCGCGCGCAGCACGAAAGAATCCAGATACTGGAGAAATGGCTTCTCGGCATAACGCATCATGGCTGGCTCCCTGAAGGGCAGTGTAAACCCAAAGCCGTCCGGCATCCAGCCGGGAGCGCGCGAGTGCCAGCATAACAACCGCTTCCCGCAGTCTCGCTCGAGCATGTTCAAGATCACATGCCCGACGCGGGCGCACGCTCGCCTATGTCAACGTGATCGCGACGCGGGGCACTACCTTGTCGTGCGCGGTCTGGTGCGAAGTTGGAATCAGCCTTTCGCCTTACAACCCTGTAACTGGTGCGCCTGTCCCGAACTCGTCAGAATGCATCGCGCAACCGAGGAGTGAGATATGACCGCACAGTCGTTCATAGTCCCGACCGAAGATGAAATCGCCGAGGCGGTCAAGCTCGCATCGTTCCAGGGCTGGCCCGCGGACGAACGCGACCTCGTGGAACTGATCAGCGTCGTTCTCGACGCGCCCACCCCGGCAGACCTCGAGCGCCCGACCGGCGCCGCAGGAGATCCGTACCGGTTTCTGTACAGCGTGCGGTAGGACGATCGCCGCCTCGGGATCGTTCCACCCGCTCCGGCGTTCCGGGTCGGAGTGACAAGAACGAGGCAGCGAATGACGCAGTACCCTCAGGGCTCCCAGGCGGAGATCATCGAATGGCTGATGGCGAACGATCTGCTGGAGCACGAGGGAACGCCCGGTCTGATCGAACTCGCTCAAGTTGGTGATGTCATCGATCAGGCATTTGCACGAAGCCTTCTTGTCATCCACTCCCGGGCACGCGGCAGTGTGACGACGTGGATCCGCGCCCGAACCACAGCCGATACTGCCAACGAAGAGCGGCTTCACGCTGCCGACTAGAAAAGCGGTGCGGCGATCCGCGCTTCTTGACCTGCACTTAGCCGGCTCGATCTACCGCAAGCGGCTCCTCCCAGCCGAGCAGGAGGGCAAAGGAAATACGGATGGACCTGCTGCCAGATCGCTGTGAGCGCTCCGTCAGCTTGTCACATTTCAGTATTGTAACTGGCCGATCGCCGCAGTGCTCACCATGCCGGCGCCGAGCGCTTGGAGTCAGTAAGTATGAAGCAGGTCCCGGAAATGCTGATCGCTACCGAGGACGATGTCAGGCAGGGCCTGGAGGCAACGGCGCTATATGGCTGGCCGAAGGACGAGCAGGATTTGGTACGGCTGTTCAATGCGATGCTGAGCACCATCCTCAGCCGCTATCCCAGTTCATCGCTGGAATGAGCTCCGCGTTGCAGCCGTGTCGATCGAAGGTGCGGGAGCGCACGTCCAGTCAGTTTTCTCCGCGTGATGTGAAGGAGCTGCGCAACGCTGGAGCGTGACCTGCACCGGTTCGCTCAGCCGATCCTACTCTCATCTTGTTATGTCATTGACGTAACCCACGAGATGCCGGGAGTTCGTCGGAGATCGACGGATCACGGAATTGGTGACGCGGTCGGCCAGGGACACTCACCGTGTCACTCTGGCCCCCTAGCCCGCCATTTACCCTTGGAGACGCGATAAACCGGAATACCGCATGCCCGACATTGACCGACGTAGTGGAGGCCGTCCCACGTGGCATTTCGCCGGTCGGGCTCGTGCCTGTCGAGGCTGCATCGAACGGCTTGCGGGATGATCTGCATGCGATTGTTTCGCACCTCGCCCGTTGAATGTCAGGTGACCAAAGGTGCAGCCTGAGACGCAGCCCCATAATGGCACAGATCTGCTGAGAGACGCTTGGAATCTGGGACTGCAGGCGGACTGCACCGTGCCCCGTTCTGGCGAACGTGTCAGTCCGGGATGGCGGCGACGCGGTTCCTCAGGCCAGCGCTTGGGTTGAAGGTCACGACACGTCGCGCGCTCACGATCGCCTCCTGACCAGTCTTTGGGTTCCGTCCGATACGAGGCGCTTTGTCGTTGAGCAGGAACGTGCCGAAGTTCGTGATCTTTACGTTCTCTCCTCGCTCGAGTGCGGACGCCATTTCTTCAAGGATGGCGTCGACCATGTATGAGGCGTCGCGAACCGAGATCCCGACCGCACGACTGATAGCCTCGGCCATTTCCGCCCGCGTGAGTGTCTTGGGTTGCTGCAGCAATGAACGTCTCCTCTTGGAGAACCATAACGCGGCAATCGCAGAAATAGCATCCGGCAAACAAAGGATTTTGCCCGTTGGGAACTGGTCGCGGCAGTCCCCTGCAATCCGTCGCGCCCAGTCCCGACCGCGCCGTTAGGAGGGAAGGACCGGAGCGACAACGCACTTCAGCACACAAGATCGGCAGGAAGATGGAGAGGAGAAGCTCAGCTTTCCGACATGCCGACTATTTTCGCTTCAGCATGGGACAAGTCCGGCGATAAAATTATTGCGAGCCTGTATTAGCTGGTTATTTCCGGTCAACCGTTTCCGAAGTATTTCCGCCGTGCACGCGAATGATTCGCTGCAAACGGGGGAATACCATGAAGACCATCTACAAGCTCGCGCTGCCTTGCGCGGCGCTGATCGCGCATCCTGTCGCCGCGCAAACCGCTGCTGCTCCTGCCGCTCCGGTTCAGACCGTCGCTGCCGTTTCCGCCGCGACCGTGGTGCCTGCGGCTCAGCCCGACATCATGCGCGCCGGCCTCGCCATCGCTCTCGTCACGCGTGAGGAATTGACGACCAAGAAGAAGAAGCTGCGGGTGGGCCAGCGCTTCCAGATGGAGGTCGCCGAGAACATTACGCAGAATGGCGTTGTCGTCATCCCGTCGGGCACGCCCGCGATCGGTGAAGTGACCGAGGTCCGTAACAAGGGCATGTGGGGCAAGTCCGGTTACATCGGCGCGCGCGTCGTCTCGCTCAATCTCAACGGTCGCAATGTGCGCCTTTCCGGTACTTTCGATGACAAGGGCGTCACCGGCACGGGCGGTGTGGTGGCAGCTATCGCTCTTATCCCCGTTGCCGGCTTCTTCACTACCGGTACAAGCGCCTTCATCGCGAGCGGTTCTGGCGTGAAAGGATTCCTCGACGAGGATCTCGCGTTTCAGGCCGTGCAGCCGCAGGTGATCCCGGTGCCTGCTGCGGCTCCGGCTGTGGCACCTGCCCCGGCAGTCGCTCCTGCGGTGCTCACGACGGCGTCGGTTACCAAGTGAATTGATGGCCCCCGCCTCGTAATCGGCGGGGGCCGATTCCCGCTCCGGGCTGCCTGCCTCACCTGGAGAGTTTCCGCGTAAGCGCTGCGATGGTCCGATCCCAAAGGTCTGCGGAGTTTTACCGCCTGTCCGGACCGCACTTGACGCCCTGAAGCCATCATCACCGCGCCTGTCGAAAAGCAGGTCGCAGCACTTCTGCGCCATCGCGCAGCATGTCGAGATGGTTGCTCCACCATTGGGCCATTTCCACCCGCTCGTTCCAATGCGCACCGCGATGATAAGCTGCGCGCACCTTGTCACTGTCGCCGTGCGCAAGTGCGCGCTCGATGGCATCGGGATGCCATTTGCCACTTTCGTTGAGCAAGGTGGAGGCCATGGCCCGAAAGCCATGAGCCGTCATCTCGTCACCACTGTAGCCGAGGCGTCGCAGTCCGGCATTGATCGTATTGTCGCTCATCGGCCGGGTGCGGCTGCGGATCGATGGGAATACAAAGCCCTTCGGGCCGGAGATTGCTTTCGCGTCGTGCAGGATCGCAACGGCCTGCGTCGACAAAGGGACAAGATGGTCCTTGCGCATCTTCGTCTTTCCAGCAGGGATCGTCCACAGCCTGCCTTCAAGATCGAACTCGCCCCAATCTGCGTGCCGCAATTCTCCGGGGCGGACGAAGACATGCGGGGCCAACTGCATCGCCAGTTTTGAGATTGGCTGACCATCATAGCCGTCAATGGCCCTCAGCAGTTCGCCAACGCGGTCAGGTTCGATGATCGCACCGTAATGCGTGACCGTCGGCGTGGTCAGGGCACCGCGCAGGTCGCGCGTGGGATCAGACGTCAACCGGGCGGTGGCAACTGCGTAGCGGAACACTGATCCGGCCAACTGCATGGTCCGGCGGGCGCTTTCCAGTTTGCCCTTGGTCTCGATCCTGCGAACGGCGGCCAAGACGTCCACTGGCTCGATATCGGTGATCGGCATGCCTCCGATCGAACCCTTGAGCAATGACAGAAGGTATTCACACCGGGTCGCGGTGCTCGGCGCCCACCCGCCGGCGCCATCGTTCTTGCGTTTCTCGCAATACTCAGCTGCCAGCGCCGAGAACGTCATCTCCGCCTGATAGCGCGCACGTACCTTTGCACGACGCTTTTCGATCGACGGGTCCTTGCCTGAGGCAACGAGGTCGCGGGCTTCATCACGCTTACGCCGCGCATCGGCAAGCCCGGTTTCCGGGTAGATGCCAAGGGCGAGTTTCCTCTCCTTGCCATGAATTCTGTATTTGAAGCGCCAGAGCTTGCCCCCAGTTGGCTGGACGAGAAGAAACAGGCCCAGTGCATCGCCCATCTTGTATGGCTTCGCCCGCGGCTTGGCGTTCCGGATAGCGACATCGGTAAGTGCCATGATTCGTTGCCTTTTCCGAGGCGTGGCCCCCACGAGGGGGCCACGCTAATCGCCCGGAAAATGCCATGCCCCCGTTTGGCCCCCATACGGGGTGGATGCGGATGGATTTAGGCGGTCATACCCGGACGAACCAAGACGCAAAAGTCTAGGTTTTCTGCGGGTTTTATACCATTTTCAGAGTGATTTTGGAAGGTCGGCTGGAGCGGGTAGCGGGAATCGAACCCGCATAGCCAGCTTGGAAGGCTGGAGCTTTACCACTAAGCTATACCCGCTCATCGCGCTATCGCGAGCCCGGTGGTGTATCGGGCGGCGTCGTGAGAGGCGCTTGCCACGGTCAGGGCACCGGCGTCAACGCCTCTCTTGCATTCTTGCGACATGACCCGGCCCTGTCCCCCCAATTTATGCAGCCACTTTCCGATCGAAGCCGCGCCTCGACCGGCCTTATCGTGCAATTGATCCGAGAAACCCCGCATCGCGGCTTCGACGTATTCTCTCGATCGTACAGCAGTGATAGCCTGGCATCCCAAAGGCTGCTCTCGAGAACGAGGTCATCATGAACACGCCGCCGATGCACCCACCCGCCGAGACCGCTTCCACGCGGCGGCGCAACCCGCTCGATCTGTTGATGAATTCAGGACTGGGCAAGCTACTGCGCGGCATCGGCGTGACTCCCCGGCCCGCCAGCGGGGAGAGGTTGCTGGACCTTGCCGACGCCCTGCTTTCGCTGCGCGGGCGCGCTTCCGGCCCGGCGCTGGCCTCGGCGTTCTTCGATCTTTACGAAGCGAGCGATCTTGCCGCGCGGCAGGAATTTCTCGGCAAGGTGCACGACATGCACCCGGCCGACGCCAAGGCCATCGATCAGGCCATCGCCAGATGGAACGACAAGCGGGACGAGGCATCCGCCCTCGCGCTCAATGCCGCCAGCAAGTCGCCCAGCCGGCGGCTGATCAACCAGCTCAACCTCGCACCGCAGGGGACGCAGCGGCTGATCGACTTGCGCGAGGACCTTCTGGCGGTGCCGCGCTCGGCCTCGACCTCCGGCCTTGCGGCGCTGGATCGCGATCTGGAGAATGCTTTCACCGCATGGTTCAACGCCGGGTTCCTCGAACTGCGGCGGATCGGATGGGACAGCTCGGCGCAGCTGCTCGAACGCATCATCCGCTACGAGGCGGTGCACCAGATTCAAGGCTGGGACGATCTGCGCCGCAGGGTCGAGCCGGTCGACCGGCGCTGCTACGGCTTCTTCCACCCGCAGATGCAGGACGATCCGCTGATCTTCGTCGAAGTGGCGCTGACGCAGCAGATTCCCGGCTCCATCCACGAGATCATCTCGGAGGAGCGCGACACGATCCCTCCGCGCGAGGCGAACTGCGCGATCTTCTATTCGATCAGCAACTGTCAGGTGGGGCTGAAGGGCATTCCCTTCGGCAACCACCTGATCAAGCGCGTCGTGGGCCTGCTCAAGGAGGAACTGCCGCACCTCAAGACTTTCGCCACTCTCTCGCCGGTGCCGGGCTTCGCGAAGTGGTTGGCCAAGGAGCAGGACGCGGATGCTCCGGTCCCCGGCGCGCAGGAATTGCGGCGACTGGCCGCGCGCTATCTGGTCGAGGGCAAGAAGGGCGGGCAGCCGCTCGATCCGGTGGCGCGCTTCCACCTCGGGAACGGTGCAAGGCTGGAGGCGGTGCATGCCAACGCCGACCTCTCCGCCAATGGGCAGAAGCAGGCGCACGGGGTCATGGTGAACTACCTCTACGACCTTGCCGACATCGAGGCGAACGTCTTCGCGCTGACCGAACTGGGCACCATTGTCACCTCGAAGGCGGTGCAGGCGCTGCTGGAGGAGCCGGATAGCGGGCCGAAGAAGGGCGGGAAGAAGGCGAAGGAGACGGTCGCGGCCTGAGGGCACAGGCCCACCCCGCTGCGACTAGGGCCTGCGGCCCAAGTCTCGCTGCCCTCCCGCAGGCGGGAGGGGGGAACCCGACCTCTCATTCCCCTCCCGCTTGCGGGAGGGGGCAGGGGTGGGTTCCTATCCCTCAATGCCCCTCGAAGGCCATCAGCGCCTCGACCGGAACGCCTGCATCACGCAGCCGCTGCGCACCGCCAAGGTCGGGCAAGTCGATGGCGAAGAGCGAATGTACCACCTCGCCCCCCGCCCGGCGCAGCAGTTCCACCGCCGCCAGCGCCGTACCGCCGGTGGCAATGAGGTCATCGACCACCACCACGCGCGCGCCATCGGGCACCGCGCCGGGATCGACCTCCAGCGTGTCGGTACCGTATTCCAGCGCATAGTCGATCGCGAGGACCGGGACCGGCAGCTTGCCCGGCTTGCGCACCGGCACG
>JASGGD010000056.1:0-24631 GCA_047605225.1 Novosphingobium sp. | reverse complement strand
CGAGCCGGTCGAATGGCTCGCGCCGCCCGAGCAGGAAGGCGCTCCGCCGCCCGGCCGCCGCCCGGAACCCAAGCCTGATCCCGACGCTCCCGCGCCCCCTGCGAAACTCGATCCCGCCAACCTGCCAGCCGATCTCGCGGCCTTCGCGCCGTGGTGGCTGAGCGAACCGCTGCTGTGCGAAGGCGGCCCCGCCGCGCGCGTGGCGCCGCAAGGCAAGGCCGGCGCCGAACTGATGATCGTGGTTGAGGAACCCGAGGCCGAGGACAGCGAAACGCTGCTCTCAGGCCCACACGGCAAGCTGCTCGACGCCATCCTTACCGCGTTCGGCACCGGGCGCGACGACGTTTACCTTGCCAGCGCCCTGCCCCGCCACACGCCGGGGGCTGACTGGGCCGCGATGAGCGAGCGCGGAATCGGGCAGGTTCTGCGGCATCACGTGAGTTTGGTGGCTCCGAAGAGGCTGTTTGTCCTTGGTGGAAACGTCCTGCCGCTAATCGGCCACGAATCGCCGCATCGTCCTGCCATGTTAAGGACTTTCGATCATGAAGGGGGATCGATACCCCTGCTCGCCTCCTGGGCGCTGCCTGCCTTGCTCGCGCAGCCGCGTGCAAAGCCGGTGCTCTGGAGGGCCTGGCTGGATTGGACCGCGTCCTGAGAGATGCGGCCATCGGTCAGCCGGAGCAGGCGAATCGCACAGGATCGCGGGGAATACCTTTGAAACGACTTATCAGGGCCGGACTGTTTGCGGGTGCGTGTATCGCCGCCTGTGCGTCGGCAGCACCGGCCTTCGCCAACAGCGCCGCGGTCGATTACTTCCGCACCCGCGCCGACCGTACCGCCGTGCCCTCGCTGCTCAGCCAGGACGACCGGGCCTATTACAAGTCCATGTTCGACGCGATCGACGCGAAGGACTGGGCCACCGTCCAGAAGATGCTGGCCGACCGCCCCGACGGCCCGCTCCACCAGCAGGCCCGCGCCGAATACTACCTCGCGTCCGGATCGCCCAAGATCCAGCTGAACGACCTGCAGACGTGGCTTTCGCAGGGCACCGAACTGCCCGGGGCCGACCAGATCAGCCGCCTCGCGCTCAAGCGCGGCGCCACCAGCGTCCCCTCGCTGCCCAGCGAACAGAGCTTCGCCCGCCTGCCGACCATCGCCAAGCGTGTGCGCCCCTCCTCGATCGATGACGGCACGATGCCGGCGGGCATCGCCAACGGCATCAACGATCGCATCAAGAACGACGATCCGATGGGCGCGCGCCTGCTGCTCGACGGGATCGACGCCAACCTCTCGCCCTCCTCGCAGGCCGAGTGGCGCCAGAAGGTGGCCTGGAGCTTCTACATCGAGAACCAGGACGCCAATGCCTACCAGATGGCGCAGATCGCCGCGCTGGGGCAAGGGCCGTGGGTGGGCGAGGCGTGGTGGACCGCCGGGCTCGCCGCATGGCGTCTGGGTGACTGCGACGGCGCCGCCGACGCTTTCGCCAAGGCCGCGCGCTCGTCCGACAATGCGGAACTGACCGCTGCCTCGCATTACTGGAACAGCCGCTCGCTGGTGCGCTGCCGCAAGCCCGAGCAGGCGAGCGCCGCACTGCGCCTCGCCGCCGCGCGCGACGAGACGCTTTACGGGATGCTGGCCGCCGAACAGCTTGGCCTCAAGCTTCCCGAGCAGCACGCCGCCGCCGACTTCACGCAGGCCGACTGGCAGGCCCTGCGCGCCAGCCCCAACGTGCGCACCGCCGTGGAGCTGGCGGAGATCGGCAAGGACGGCCTCGCCGACGAAGTGCTGCGCCATCAGGCCCGCATCGGCGACGCCTCGCAATATGCCCCGCTGACCCGCCTCGCCCGCGATCTCGGCCTGCCCGGCACGCAGCTGTGGATGGCCTACAACGCGCCTTACGGCGGCAAGCCCGAACCCGCCACGCGCTTCCCCACGCCCAAGTGGACCCCGGTGGGCGGCTGGAAGGTCGACCCTGCGCTGGTCTATGCGCACACGCTGCAGGAATCGGTGTTCCGCGCCGGAGCGGTCAGCCCCGCAGGCGCGCGCGGCCTGATGCAGATCATGCCCGCTGCCGCGCAGGATCATGCCGGATCGCTGGGCTACAACGGCAATGCCTCCGACCTCAACAAGCCCGAGGTCAACCTTGCCTTCGGCCAGCGCCATCTCGAAACGCTGAAGAACGATCCGGGCACGCAGGGCCTGCTGCCCAAGGTCATGGCCGCCTACAACGCCGGGCCGGTGCCGGTGCGCCGCTGGGCGACCGAAGTGAACTGCCAGGGCGACCCGCTGCTGTGGATCGAATCGCTCCCCTACTGGGAGACGCGCGGCTACGTGAACATCGTCATGCGCAATTACTGGATGTACGAGCGGCAGGCGGGCGGCGCTTCGGAGAGCCGCATGGAACTGGTGCAGGGCATGTGGCCGACCTTCCCCGGCCTTGCCGGATCGGAAGGCGTGCGCATGGCCGCGAACGGAGCGATACTGCGTGGCCATCGACCCTGAGCGTACTTTCAAGCCGATCAATATCGCCCTGCTGACCGTCTCCGATACCCGCACTGCTGAAAACGACACCTCGGGCGACATCCTCGCCCAGCGGATCGTCGATGCCGGGCACACGCTCGTACGCCGCACGATCGAGCGGGACGACGCGAACCAGATCGCTGCTCTGTTCAACACCTGGATCGATGACGCCGAGGTCGACGCGATCGTCTCCACCGGCGGCACCGGCCTCACCGGCCGCGACGTCACCCCGGAGGCGCTGGGCATGCTGGGCGGGCGCGAAATTCCGGGCTTCGGCGAACTGTTCCGCTGGCTCAGCTACAAGACCATCGGCACCTCCACCGTGCAGAGCCGCGCAATGGCGGTCGTGGCGCGCGGCACATATCTGTTCGCCCTGCCCGGCTCCAACGGCGCGGTGAAGGACGGCTGGGACGGCATCCTCGCCGAGCAGCTGGACAGCCGCAACCGTCCCTGCAACTTCGTCGAACTGATGCCGCGCCTGCTCGAGCGCTAGGCGAACAACGGCAGCCTTGCCGCCTCCTCGTCGCTCAACCCAATACCGAAAAGATCGCGCAAGGTTGCCGCGTAATCGACGGCGTCGGCAATCTCGCGGGCTTCGGTCGTCCCGCCGCGATGGATGCGCAGCGACCGTTCGCTCAGGGCGGCGAAGCCGTCGGGCAGCACCACGCTGGCGACATGCAGCGTGGTGAAGCGCGTGTCGGGCCGGGTCGAGGTCCAGTGGTTGGCCATCTCCAGATCGCCGGGCACCACTTCGGCAAGGTCGAACGTGTATTGCGCCTGCCACTCGCCATGCGGTGCCGGGCGGCCGTCAGTCGCCTCCACCGGCCCGGCGCGTTCGAGCAGCCACTCGCCGTCCTGCCCGCCCATCTCGCCAATCCGCCGCAAGCGATGCGCCGCGCCGTCCGGCGTCCGCGCCTCGGCCCCGTCTTCGAGCGGTAGCGGCGGCACGTAGCTCCCGCCGAACCCGGCATCGGCGATCCACGCCCGCCCTGCCTCCGCGCGCACGAGCAGCAGAACATGCGTGCGTGGTGGCGGCGGCGCATCCTCGGCCAGTCCCATGCGCACGCGCGCCAGCAGCGGGCGGTTCGTCATGCCCAGCGCCGCCAGTACATCGCCGTAGAGCCGGTTCTGCTCGAAGCAGTATCCGCCACGCCCCTGCACCACGAGTTTGTCGAACACACTCGCGGAATCGATCCGGATGCCGCGCCCAAGCGGAATGTCGAGATTTTCGAACCCGATTGCCTGCCGCTGCGCATGCTGCAGTACGGCCAGCCCTGCCGGACCGGCCGATGGCGCGTGCGAGAGGCCGATGCGGGCGAGGTAGCGGTCGATGTCCATCGCCCCGCCCTACCCGCTCCCGGCGGAAGTGGGCAACCCTGTGGATAAGACCGGGATACCATGCGCAGAACTTGGGGACTGAGCGGGATAACTTCGCTCCGACTCGGCTTGGTCGTGCCGCGAACGAAACGGTGCGATTGCCGCCGCCCAGCGCACACGCTAGCCTCTCTATTCCAGCGAGGAGCCGTCCGACGGATGCAGGAATTGCACGCACTTGCCGAAGCGATCGGGCTGCAACGGATATGGTGGGACGTCGACGGCAGGGAGCAGGTCGTGACCGATGCCTCCCTGCGCACGATCGCCATGGCAGTGGGCTACCCCGCCGACACCCCCGCCGAGATCGGCGCCAGTCTCGGTCAAATCGAGGCGGAGGCCGCACGCCCTCCCGCGATGATCGTCACCGACGTCGACATGCAAACACCGTTGCCGCCCAGCCTCGCAGGTGCCGAACTCACCCTGCCTGACGGCTCGGTGCAGCGCGTCGATACGTCCGGCTGGACGCTGCCCGCAATCGACATACCCGGCTACTACCCGCTGACTGTGAACGGTCATGCCCTGACGCTGGCGGTCGCGCCACGCTCATGCCCGACGGTGGCCTCGCTGGGCATGGGCCGCATCTGGGGCGCGGCGATCCAGATTCCCGCCTTGCGCGGCGAGCGAGCCGATGCGTTCGGAACCTTCGCGGAACTGGCCGAGGCGGTCGAAACCCTGGCCGCTCAGGGCGCGGATACGCTCGCGATCAACCCCGTCCATGCCCTCTTCGCGGGCGACGGGCGGGATTTCAGCCCCTATTCGCCTTCCAGCCGCCTCTATCTGAACGCCGCCATGGGCGATCCAGCGCTTGTCGGCCTTCCCCCTCTTCCCGCCGATCCATCGGACGACGGACAACTGATCGACTGGGAAAAGGCCCTGCCCCGTCGTCTCGCGCATATGCGGGCGCTTTTCGCTACTCTTGACACCCCGACCCGCGAGCGGATCGCCCGCGAAAATGCCTGCGAGGGCGACGGATTGCGGCGCCAGGCGCTTTACGACGCACTCGACGTCCATTTCCGTGGGGAGTCCGCAAAAGGCTGGCAGAACTGGGCGCGCGAATACCACGACCCGGAAGGCGAAGCCGTCACTGCCTTCGCGCGCGAAAATGCCGCCGAGGTCGAGTTTCACCTCTTCACCCAGTGGCTCGCGCGTGAGAGCCTTGCCGAAGTCCAGCGCCGCGCCCGTAGCGCAGGGATGGCGGTGGGATTGCTGGCGGACCTTGCGGTCGGCGTCCATACCGGCGGCGCGGATGCATGGGCCATGGGCGACACGCTGCTGCAGGGCCTGACCATAGGCGCGCCGCCCGACCCGCTCGGACCGCAGGGGCAGAACTGGATGCTCACCGGCTTCTCGCCGCGCGGACTGGCGCGCAGCGGCTATGCGCCGTGGATCGCGACGATCCGCGCCGCGCTTTCGACCGCGGGCGCGCTGCGGATCGATCATGCCTTCGGCCTCGCCCGGCTATGGGTCGTGCCAGAGGGGCAGCCGTCGAGCGCGGGGGCCTACCTGCATTACCCCTTCGCGGACCTCATCCGCCTCGTCGCGCTGGAGGCGCATCTGGCGGGCGCGCTCATCGTCGCGGAAGACCTTGGCACGATGCCGTATGGCTTCGGCCCGGCGATCACTGATCGAGGAATGCTGGGCATGCGCGTCCTCTGGTTCGAGCGCGCCGCCGACGACGGCTTCATCGGCGCCGCCGATTACGACACGCAGGCTGTAGCGATGACCGGCACGCACGACACCCCCACCGTTGCAGGCTGGTGGAGCGGGCGCGACCTGCAGTGGGCCCAGCGCCTCGGCCGCCTGCCCGAAGACACGACGATGGATCAGGCCGAGGCCCGGCGCGCGTGGGATCGCGGGTTGCTCTGGGCTTCGCTGACCGGCGACGCTGCGCCGCGTCCCGCGCCGGACAACCCTGCGCCGGTGGTCGAAGCGGCCTTGCGCCACATCGGCGCGACCCCATGCGGCTTGGCGATCGCCCCGCTGGAAGACCTCCTCGCCGAGCCGGAACAGCCGAACCTGCCCGGCACCATCGCCGAGCACCCCAACTGGCGACGCCGCCTGACTGCCCCGCTGTCGGACCTGCTGCAGGACCCGGCGACAGCCGCGCGGGTTCAGGCACTGGACGATGCCCGCAAGGGGGTAGCCTAACCCCTGAACGTTCCCGGCATCAGGTAACTGCGGTCCAGTTCCTCCAGCCGGGTTACGCCGACCATCGCCATGGCCACGTCGATCTCATTGGCGAGCAGTTCGATCGCGTGGCGCGCGCCATGCTCTCCGTCCGCCGCGCAACCGTAGAGCGTCGCGCGGCCGACCAGCACCGCCTTCGCGCCGATCGCCAGCGCCTTGATCACGTCCGCGCCGCGTCGCACGCCGCTGTCGAACAGCACGGTGGTGCGCTCGCCGACGGCATCGACGATCCCCGCCAGCACGTCGATGGCAGGAGGCGAGCTGTCGAAATTGCGCCCGCCGTGGTTCGACACCGCGATGCCGTCCACTCCGTGATCGAGCGCGATGCGGGCATCCTCGGCGCTGAGCACGCCTTTCACGACCAGCTTGCCCGGCCAGCGGCGGCGCAAATCGGCAACGTCGTGCCAGTAAACGGAGGCCGAATTCGCCACGCGGCTGACGGTGCCAGTCAGCTTGCCGCCGACCTCACGCGGATAATTGGCGAACTGCGGCAATCCGCCTTCGAGATAGTAGCGGCAGATCACCGAAGCGAACCACGAAGGCCGCTTCAGGAAGTCCGACACCAGCGTTGCGTTCGGGCGGATCGGGTTGGACATGCCCGCGCGCTTGTTGAACTCGCGCAGCGGCCACATCGGCGTATCGACGGTGAGCACCAGAACCTCTGCGCCGTTCTCTTGTGCCGTTTCGACCACTCGCCACGACAAGTCACGCCGCTCCCACAAGTACATCTGCATCCAGTGCCCGGCGGTGGCGCACTTCGCTATCTCGGCAAAGCTGGTGGTCGAACTCGTCGTCTGCGTGAAAGGGATGCCCGCCGAGGCCGCCGCGCGTGCGATCGCCCGCTCGCCGCGATGCCAGAGCAGATCAGATACACCCGTCGGCGCGATCACCATAGGCAGCGGCTGACGGCGCCCGAACAACTCGATCCCGGCCGAACGTTCGGCGACATCGCGCAGGGTACGGGGCAGAAGCTGGACCGCCTGCAGCGCCGCGACGTTGCGCTCGATCAGCAGATCGTCTTCGGTCCCACGCTCGATGAACTCCCAGATCGCGCGCGGCAGGCGGCGCTTCGCGAATGCTCGGACTTGCGCGATATTGTGGGCCTTCTTCGCGATGTCGGCCATTACAGACCCAGATTTTCGCGGAAAGTCATGCCTTCGTACTCGGTTCGGTAGATGCCGTTCTTCTGGAGGATCGGCACGACCTGATCGACGAAATCGGTGACCGAACTGGCCATCACCGTCGGCGTCACGTTGTAGCCGTAGCAGCCGGTCTCGCGCCAGATGCGCTCCATTTCGGCGGCGACCTGCTCGGGCGTGCCGACGATCTGCGGCTTGCCCACCGCAAGGCCCCAGCGGATCGCAACCTCGCGCAAGGTCAGAGGCTTGTCGCCCTCGATATTCGCGAAGGCCTTCATCAACCCTTGTGAGGCCTGCGTCTCGATCTCGGCGAGCGGCTGGTCGAGGTCCATCCCGGCGAAATCCACGCCCATCGTGCCCGAAAGCCGCGCGAGGCAGCCGTCGATCGGCAGCTTCTCGACAAGGTCGGCCAACTTGCGCTTCGCTTCCTCCTCGGTGCCGCCGACGATGGGCTGGATGCCGAAGTTGACGCCGGGCGTCTCCTTGCCCGCCGCCTGCGCGGCATTGGCCAGATTGCCCATAAAGCGCTTCATGCCCGCCACATTGGGCTGGATCGAGAACACGACGTCGGCATGGCTCACGGCGAACTGCTGCCCGCGCCCGGAACTGCCCGCCTGGAACAGCACCGGATGCCCCTGCGGCGAAGGCGGCACCGGCGCGACGGTCTGGCAGGAAAAGAACTCGCCCGCATGGTCGATAAACTCGACCTTCGAGGGGTCGGCGAACAGACCCGCCTCCCGGTCGGCGAGGATCGCGCCCGGCTTCACCGAGTTCCACAGCTTGTAGCAGACTTCCATGTATTCGTCGGCGCGGTCGTACCGGCGATCGTGGTCGAGTTGCTGCAGCCCCAGCGCCCGATGCTCGCCGCGCAAGTGCCCGGTGACGATGTTCCAGCCGATCCGCCCCCCGGAGAGATAATCGAGTGTGCCCAACTGCCGCACGATCGTCCACGGCTGGTAGGCGCTGGTCGACATCGTCGTCGCCAGCCCCAGGTGCGTGGTCGCTGCCGCCAGAGCCGAGAGCAGCACCACCGGATCGAGCGATGGCCAGCACACGCCGTACTTCACCGCATCCTCGTGGCTATCGCGGTAGCGGTCGAAGACACCCGGAGTATCGGCGAAGAACATGCCGTCGAAGCGTCCGCGCTCCAGCGTCCGGGCCAGATCCTGCCATATCGCAAGGTCATGCAGCGCGTCGAGGCGGTTGTCGGCCGGCTGCGCCCAGCTCAGCACGGTGTGGTTGATGGGCGAATTGATCAGAAAGCTGACCAGATGGATATGTTTGCTCATGCGGGATGCCTCTCTCTGCCCCGGGTGATGGAGGGGGCAGAGGAAGGCCGCAAGCGTGATGTATACACTTGCAGCGCGATCAGCAGAGACATCCGCGAAATTCAGCCAAATCCGGGAAGCATAATATCCAATTCATCGCCGGAGCGTGTAGTCGTCCCGGACTTGATCCGGGACCGGTGGCTGTCTTTAGGCATTCCTTCGAGGCTCGCTGCAACGTGGGCTGTTCACGGCCAGCGGTCCCGGATCAAGTCCGGGACGACGTGGGTGTCAGGTAATCACGTCAGGCGCCGTTCGCCCCGTATGCGCCGAAATCCCGGCGATCATTTCGGCAGCGGCGATCTGGTGCCCCAGCATGGCCGAGGTCTCCGCGTCGAGATCGCCGAAGCGCGGCTCGTAGTGTTCGAGGTATACGCGCAAGGTCGCGCCCTGTGTGCCGGTGCCGGAGAGGCGGAAGACGATGCGGCTGCCGTCCTCGAACAACACGCGAATGCCCTGATTGGCGCTGACCGAGCCGTCGACCGGATCGGTGTAGGAGAAACTGTCCGCATGGCTGACCGTCAGCGGCCCGAACATCTTGCCCGGCAGCGTCGCCAGCCCCGCCTTGAGCCAGTCCATCAGCGCATTGGCACCCTCGGTAGCGATGCCCTCGAAGTCGTGGCGCGCGTAGTAGTTGCGACCGTAACGCGCCCAGTGCTCGCGCGCGAGGTCGTCGACGCTGATGCCGCGCACGGCGAGGATGTTGAGCCAGAGCAGCACCGCCCAGAGCCCGTCCTTCTCTCGCACATGGTCGGAGCCGGTGCCCGCGCTTTCCTCGCCGCAGATGGTGACCTTGCCCGCATCGAGCAGGTTGCCGAAGAACTTCCAACCGGTCGGCGTCTCGAAGACCGGCACGCCCAGCCCCTCGGCCACGCGGTCGGCGGCGCCGCTGGTCGGCATCGAGCGAGCGATGCCCGCCAGCCGCCCGCGATAGGCCGGGGCAATCTCGATGTTGGCGGCCAGCATCGCCAGCGAATCCGAAGGCGTGATGAAGCGCCCGCGCCCGATGATGAGATTGCGGTCGCCGTCCCCGTCCGACGCCGCTCCGAGATCGGGCGCGTCCTCGGACATCATCAGGTCGTAGAGCTCCTTGGCATGGATCAGGTTCGGGTCCGGGTGGTGCCCGCCGAAATCCTCGAGCGGCACGCCGTTGACGACGGTGCCGGGCGCGAAGCCGAGACGACCTTCGAGAATCTCGACAGCGTAAGGCCCCGTCACCGCGCTCATCGAATCCATGCGCATCGTGAAGCCAGAGGCGACGACCTTGCGGATCGCGTCGAAGTCGAAAAGCTCCTCCATAAGATCGGCATAGTCGGCAACCGGGTCGATCACCTGCACGGTCATGCCGCCCACCTGCACCTCGCCGATCATGTCGAGGTCGATGTCGGGCGTCTCCACCTTGAGCCAGCGCTCGATGGTCTTCGTGCGATCGAGCACCGCGCCCGTGACGTTCTCGGGCGCCGGGCCGCCATTTGCGATGTTGTACTTGATCCCGAAGTCCTCGTCCGGACCGCCGGGGTTGTGGCTGGCCGAAAGCACCAGTCCGCCGCTGGCGCCGTATTTGCGGATCACATGGCTCGCGGCCGGAGTGGAGAGGATGCCGCCCTGCCCCACCAGCACGCGGGCATAGCCGTTGGCGGCCGCCATTCGGATCGCCTGCTGGATCACCGTGCGATTGTGGTAACGGCCGTCACCGCCGATCACCAGCACCGCGCCGGGTTGCGGCTCGACCACATCGAAGACCGACTGGATGAAGTTCTCGGCATAGCCCGGCTGCTGGAAGACCTTCACCTTCTTGCGCAGGCCCGAAGTGCCGGGCGCCTGACCGTCGAACGGGGTGGTCGGAACTGTGACGATCTGGGTCAAGGACGAGGTCTCCAATGGTACGGCAACAGGCATGTGCGCAATAGACGACACTTTCGTGTCGGAACGCGCATTGTCAAATGGTTGCTTGCTGCAATGCGGCAGGAGACGCACGGTTGCAGCCGTTTCGAGTTCATTAACTATCGACTATGTAAATGCCCTAGGATCGAACCCTTGCCCTTGCGCCGAGGACATCGGCGCGCCGCATGAGTACTTGCCGGATGCATGCCCAGACCGCCCTGGCCGACGAACCCGCCCGCCTCGCCGCTCTTCAGCGCCTTGCCATTCTCGATACGCCGCGCGAAGAGGCCTTCGACAATGTCGTGAACCTCGTGCGCACGGTACTTGGCGTGCCGATCTCCGCCGTGACGCTGGTGGACAAGGACCGCCAGTGGTTCAAGGCGATCGAGGGCATCGACGCGATCGAGACTCCGCGCAGCGAATCGTTCTGCGCCTACGCCATCCAGCAACACGCGCCGCTGCTCATCCCCGACGCCACGCAGGACCCGCGCGTTGCCGACTACCCCGCAGTGCTGCAGGACCCGCACGTGCGCGCCTATGCGGGCGTGCCGCTGGTGACGTCCGACGGTTACAACGTCGGGGCGCTGTGCGCAGTGGACACTAAGACCCGCGACTTCACCGAGAGCGAACTCGACATCCTGCGCAACTTTGCGCGCATCGTCGTCAACGAGATGGAACTGCGCCGCATCGCCGAGCGCGACCAGTTGACCGGTGCCCTCACCCGGCGCGGCTTCATCGAGAAGGTGAACCAGGAGATCGCGCGCTGCCATCGCTATGGCCGCACCGCCTCACTGGTACTGATCGATGTCGATCACTTCAAGTCCGTCAACGACACCTGGGGCCACCCCGCCGGAGACGCCGTGCTGCGTGATCTTGCCGCAACGCTGGGCGCCGCCGGCCGCTCCGCCGACGTGCTGGGCCGTCTCGGCGGCGAGGAATTCGCGATGATGCTGCCCGAAACCGGCGTGGGCGAAGCGCTGGCCGCCGCCGAGCGGTTCCGAGCCGCGATCGAGGCGCGCCCAATCGTGGTCGCCCCGACACGGACGATCGCGGTCACCGCCAGCTTCGGCATCGCCACGCTCGACCACTGCGTGACGGTCGCCGAGGAATGGATCGCGCGCGCTGACGGCCCGCTCTACGAGGCCAAGCGCGGCGGCCGCAACCGCTGCGTCGTAGGCTGACGGATCAGGACACCTCGCAAGCCTTGCCCGGCCGGGCGTAGCGCGGGTCAGCGCCGACCGCCGTATCGGTCAGTGCATCGAGGAACGCTTCGAGGTCCGCTGTCTCGGCGGGTGATAGCCTCGTGCCGTGGCGGGCGATGGCTTCGGTCATGGTGTCCGCGCTGCCATCGTGGAGATAGGGCGCCGTCAGGGCAACGTTGCGCAGCGAAGGCGTGCGGAACCTGCCGCGATCCTCCGAGCGTCCGGTGACGCGGGCGAGGCCTAAATCGCCGTTCGCCGGGTCCTGCGGCTCGCCCGGCAAGCGATGGAATGCGAGGTCGGTGAACTCCCGGCCCGAGTGGCACCCGGCACACTCGCCCTTGCCGCGAAACAACGCTTCTCCGCGCGCGGCCGCTTCACCCAACGCCGGGCCGCCCGCAGCCGCATGGTCCCACGCGGTCTCGTGACTGACGATCGTGCGCTGGAACGCTGCCAGCGCGGCCGATACCGAGGTAAAGTCTATCCGCCCGCGCGTCGCCGGGAAAGCCGCCTTGAACAGCTTGCGATAACAGGGATCGGCTGAAAGGCGGCGCGTCAGTTCGGCCTCCTGCCCCTTCATGCCCATCTCGACCGGGTCTTCACCCGCGATCGGCACCAGCGCCTGCTGCTCCAGCGTGGCGAGCGAGGCATTGCCCCAGGTCAGCGGCGAGAAACTGCCGACATTCACCAGCGACGGGACATTGCGCAGCCCCGGCTCTCCATGGGCGCCGGGATGCGCGCGCACGCCATCGGCAAAACTGTGTCGGGGATCATGGCACGTCGCGCACGACAGCGTCCCGTTGATCGAGAGATCGCCGTCATGGAACAACCGCCGCCCGAGCGCGACTTGCGCATCGAGGTCGCGCCCGGTGTCCCGCGCCGCACCTGCCCCGGCCGCCAGGACGAGGCTCGACAAAAGCAGCGCCCAACCTCCCGCATGCCTCATCGAACGGGAGCGACCATCACCGTCAGCGCCTGCTCGCCATTGGCCGCGATCTGCAGCAGGTGGCGACCGGCGGGAAGGTCGTACTCGACCATCTTGGCGATGCCCGAGCAGTCCGGCCCATGGCCATGCGCGGCCGAAGGCACCGCCTTGCCGTCGACGATCACGTCGACCCACGAGCGCCCGCTCTGCGCCACCCGGTAGCGACCGGCCGCAGCGACGTCGAACGCGAAGAGCCCGCCGTAGCTCACCGAACCGCCCGGCTTTCCGGGCTCGATCGCGTAAGCAACCTTCGGCGTCGGCGCGAGCGCGGCATCGGCGGCGACACCCTGCTCCAGCAGTGCCTTGGCCGCGCCGCTTGCCTTGATCGCCGCCTTCAACGGCCGATGCGCTGCACTCCATCCCGCAAGATCGGCGGGAACGGCGGCAGGCGCAGCGCAGGCGGCATGATCGTGGCCCGTCATCGCCCCGGACATCGGCTCGGCCGCATGCGCGGAACCTGTCGCCGCGATCGCAAGAAGAAGTGCGCCGAAGGTGCGTGTCATGATCATGGCTCCGTGCCCATTCTATGTTTCATGGAACATATTTGTGTACTGCCCAATGTAATTATGTACGGCGGGATACAGATTCGTTCCAAGCGCGAATCCGAAGAAGGTTCAAGGGGGATAATATGAAGTATGCGATCACCGCGGCGCTCGCCGCGTCGCTGGTCTGCGTGGCAGCGCCCGCATTCGCCGCTGATGACACCGACAATACTTTCGGCCTCGGCCAGATCGTCGTCACCGCGCCGCGCACCGGAAGCAGCGACATCACCGCCTCCACCGTCAATGCCGAGGCGATCTACGATTTCTCGCGTGATACTCTGGATGAAGCGGTCAAGCTGATCCCGGGCGTCACCTCGGGCCTCTCGGGCAATTCGCGCAATGAGCGGCTGATCTACGTGCGCGGGTTCGACCGCTATCAGGTGCCGCTGTCGATCGACGGTATCCGCGTCTACCTGCCCGCCGACGGACGGCTCGACTATGGCCGCTTTCTGACGCCCGATGTCGCCGAGATTCAGGTCGCCAAGGGCTACGTGTCCGTGCTCAACGGCCCCGGCGCGATGGGCGGCGCGGTCAATCTCGTCACCCGCAAGCCGCAGAAGGAATTCGATGCCGAGGCCCGGTTCAGCCTGAACCTCGACAACGACGTGGACTATGCGGGCTATACCGGCTTCGTATCGCTCGGCACCCGGCAGGAGAAATGGTACGCGCAGGCCAGCTACGCGCGCAATTTCACCGACCACTGGGACCTGTCGAACAAGTTCGATGCCACCAACAACGAGGACGGCGGCGAACGCGACCTGTCGCGCTCGGAAGACTGGCGCGTCAACGCCAAGCTGGGCTTCACCCCGAATGCGACCGACGAATATGCGATCAACTTTACCCGGCAGGAAGGCGAGAAACTGGCCCCGCTGCACGTCTCGGACCTGACCGGCCTGCGCTACTGGACCTGGCCGTACTGGAACCTGCAGAACGTCTACTTCCTCTCGACCACGCAACTGGGAGAGATCGCGACGCTGCGCACGCGCGCCTATTACAACACCTTCAAGAACAGCCTCGACAGTTTCGACAACGCCGACCTGAACACCCAGACGCGCGGCAGTTCGTTCAACAGCGCCTATAGCGACCGTGCCTACGGCGGCTCCGCGCAACTGGACCTCAACCCCAGCGATGCCGAGCGCCTGAGCGTCTCGTTCCACTACCGCAACGACCGCCACCGCGAGATCCAGCAGAGCTTCCCCGCCGGTACATGGGAACCCTGGCAGACCACGATCGAGGAAACCTACAGCGCCGCGATCGAGAACGGCTACAAGCTGACGCCGCAGCTGGAGCTGGTTGTGGGTGCCAGCTACGACTGGCGCGACCTGCGCCGCGCGGAGGACTATACCTCGGGCGCCTTCGTCTATTACGACTTGCGCAATGGCGATGCGTGGAATGCGCAAGGGCAACTGCTCTGGACACCTGACGAAACGACCACCATGCACCTCTCGGTCTCGTCACGCGCACGTTTCCCGACGATCTTCGAGCGCTTCAGCACGCGCTTCGGCGGCGCCACCTCCAACCCCGATCTCAAGGCCGAGCGCGCCACGCAAGTCGAACTGGGCGGCACCCGCCAGTTCGGCGCGCTGCGGATCGAAGCCTCGGGCTGGTACGCCAAGGTGGACGACGCGATCGTCTCGTTCCCGTTCATCTATCAGGGCCAGTCCACCGCGCAGAGCCGCAACGTCGGCTCTGGCGACTACTACGGCGCAGACATCTCCGCGACCGCACAGATCGCCGAAACACTGCGCGTCGGCGCCAACTACGGCTGGGTGCATCGCAAGCTGAACGATCCCACGCTGTCGCAGATCGCCTCGTTCCACATCACCGGCGTGCCCGAGCACTCCGGCTTCGTGTGGGCTGAATGGTCGCCGATCCCGGCGCTGCGCATCCTGCCCAGTCTCGACGTTGCCTCGAAGCGCTGGACCGTGAACACCGCCGGCACCCGCTACTACCAGACCGGCGACTACGCGCTGGCCAACCTGCGGGTGGATTTCGACGTGACCGACCGGGCCACTCTCGGCATCGGCGGGCGCAACCTTCTGGACGAGAACTACACCACCGTTGACGGCTACCCGGAACAGGGCCGCACGCTGTTCGTCAGCCTTCGCCTGAAGAACTGAGGCTAAAAAATCCCCAACGCCTTCATGCTGGCAACTGCATTGCCCGCAACGATGCAGTGATCGTCGAGCCGTATTTCCAGCGGCTCGACGACCTGCCGGAACCGGGCGGTGGCGGCTATGTCGTCACCGCTGGGCCGCGCGGCACCGGACGGATGATTGTGCGCCAGCACGATCCGCCGGGCATCGAGATCGAAAGCACGGCGCACGGTCCGGCGCAGCGGGATAAGGCACTCGCTTCGCCTGCCGCCAGCATAGAGGTCTTCGGCGATATAGACCCCCTCTCCGTTGAAAAAGAGCACCAGCACGCATTCCTCGCGCCTGCTGCCAAGCCGATTGACGAGGTACTGGCGAAACTCGAACGAGCCGGTGTGCAAGGGTACGCCCAGCATCACCTCGCGCGAAGCCGCCTCGGCGAGGCGCCGGGCCGCAGCTATGGCGTCGGCAATCTCGGCCGCAACATCGCGGCTGCCATCGATGCCGGTAAAGTGACCCGCATCGAACAAAGCCTCCCGCAGTGCCTCGACCGAAGCCGAATAGATCGTGCGCAACGAGCCGAAACGGCGGATCAATTGCCGGGCAATGTCCTCGGCCCGAGCGCCCGCGCAAGCGACGAAGAGCGGCGCCAGGACGGATAGCTGCCCAGCCTCTTGCGCCGCGACATGTGAGACACGATGCCCAGCACGATCGCGACCAGCTGGATGTAGGATGGCGTGATCGACATCACGGCGTAGGCGAAGGCGTTGATCTCCGTCAGCAGCAGCCGATAGATGTGACCAAACATCGCGATGATCTGCGCTCCAGCTATCCATAGCGGATAGACCCGGTTCGCATGAAGCGCGACGGCGAAGGCGCACCCCATCGCCAGTACATCGATAAACAGATGCCCGAGGTTCGTCTGGTGCCAGAAAATGGAGCCATCGGCGGCGAAATGGTACGCCCGGTCGATCGTTCCCATGGCGACCAGCAGGCCTGAGAGAATACACTCGGGCGCGGGCAGCTTGCGGACAAGGCAGTAGAGGAACAGCAAGGCATAGATCGCGAACTGTGCTGAATCCTTGTTGGACCAGGCGAACTCCAGCCAGGACTGGTCAGGCATGGACATGCCCTCCCCGTCCTGACCGACACAGGCCGCTTGTCAGGCAATCCGGCGCAGCGGTTCGGCGTCGAGCATGCCGCTTGGCGGGCAGGAGTCCTTGTCGTCGGTGATCGCCTTCACTTCGAGGCCGACGCCGCGCAGTTCCTGGTGGACGCGGATCATGTCGTTCTGGCTTTCGATCAGGGTGCGCTGCGCCTTGGCGAGGCGCATCAGCGCAGTCTGGCCGGTGAAGGTCTCGATACCGTCGGCCTGACGGGCCAGCAGCATCGATTCCATCAGGCGCGCCGAAGCGAGCAGGGCGGAATCGAGCGAAAGTTCGGCCTCGGGCAGCTGACGAGCGATCCGGGCGGTAGCGGCAGCAATGGTCATCGACATGGCAATATTCCCCCTGACGCGGGACCGGCTCGGCGGACGCGCCACAAACACGAGTTCGGGGAGGCTGGAACAAGACCGGGCCGATCAGATTAGATCGGCCAGCGCACGAACGACGCCAAGACCTACCATCGCCACCAGAAGCATACCCCCGGCGATGGCGACCATGGCGGCTGTCCGGCTCAACCCGGCATTTGCCCCATCGAGCACCTCCGGGACGATCCGTTCGTACGTCTCGCGCTGCCAGGGCGCCGTGACCGTGTAAGTCATGGCATCCGAGAGAGCGAGGCTGACGCCCGTTTCGTCCTGAGCCCTGACTGGTGCATCGGGCAGCACTTCCGGAACCTGAGGAATCTTATCTGGTATTGGATTACAGGCTGCTTCCTGATCCAGCAGGTATTGCCTGTAGGTCCGCGCAAGTTCGGCGCGCGGCGGGGAGCCAGCGCGGATGCGCACACCCTCGATCCGCTGGTTCACGGCACTTTCGGAAATTCCCAGTTCCCAGGCGATTTCCTTGCTCGTTCGGTTCTCGGACACGAATCGCAGGACTTCGTGCTGCTTGGGCGTCAGTCCGGGGAAGACATGCTGAAGCCCGGCGCCCTGCACGCGATTCGCCCCATCTTCATTGAGATTTCTGTCTGCCATACCCTTGCCAGCGACCCACCCGGCTCTGTTCGAAACTTAGATAGCGATATTACGCAGTCGCAATCATAAACATAGTTAGTCAAAAATTTACCATTGAAACATCGGGTTCCGAGGTAATGACGCAAAAAGGCCCGGCAATCCTCGATCGGACTGCCGGGCCTTTTCAGGTTATCCGTCAGGTGAAGCTTATTCCTCGCCCATGCGCAGGGCGGCGATGAAGGCTTCCTGCGGAATCTGGACATTGCCATATTCGCGCATGCGCTTCTTGCCTTCCTTCTGCTTGTCGAGAAGCTTCTTCTTGCGGCTGATGTCACCGCCGTAGCACTTGGCCGTCACGTCCTTGCGCATGGCGCTGATCGTCTCGCGCGCGATCACCTTGGCCCCGATGGCGGCTTGGATCGGCACCTTGAACATATGACGGGGGATCAGTTCCTTGAGCCGCTCCACCAGCGCGCGGCCGCGCGGCTCGGCCTGGCTGCGGTGGACGATCATCGACAGCGCATCGACCGGCTCGTTGTTGACGAGGATGTTCATCATCACGAGGTCACCCTCCTGAAGCCCGGTCTGCTCATAGTCGAAGCTGGCGTAGCCGCGGCTGATCGACTTGAGGCGGTCGTAGAAGTCGAACACCACTTCGTTGAGCGGCAGGTCGTAAGTCACCTGCGCACGGCCGCCGACGTAGGTAAGGTCCTTCTGGATGCCGCGGCGATCCTGGCACAGCTTGAGGATCGAGCCGAGATATTCGTCAGGCGTGTAGATCACCGCCTTGATCCACGGCTCTTCCATGAAGTCGATCTTCACGGGATCGGGCATGTCGGAGGGGTTGTGCAGTTCCTTGATCGACCCGTCGGTCATCGTCAGGCGGTAGACCACCGAGGGTGCCGTGGTGATGAGGTCGAGGTCGTATTCGCGGCTCAGGCGCTCCTGGATGATTTCCAGATGCAGCAGGCCGAGGAAGCCACAGCGGAAGCCGAAGCCCAGCGCCGCGCTCGATTCCATCTCGAAGCTGAACGAGGCGTCGTTGAGGCGCAGCTTGCCGATCGATTCGCGCAACTTCTCGAAGTCGTTGGCGTCGACCGGGAAGAGGCCGCAGAACACCACCGGCTGCACTTCCTTGTAGCCGGGCAGCGCCTGCGTGGCCCCCTGCTTCACCGTGGTGATGGTGTCGCCGACCTTGGCCTGCTCCACTTCCTTGATCTGCGCGGTGATGAAGCCGATTTCGCCGGGACCGAGTTCGGGCAGGTCGATGCGCTTGGGGGTGAAGCAGCCGACGCGGTCGACGAGGTGGTCGGTGCCGCCCTGCATGAACTTGACCGGCAGGCCCTTCTTGATGACGCCGTCGATGACGCGCACCAGAATGACGACGCCGAGGTACGGATCGTACCACGAATCGACCAGCATCGCCTTGAGCGGCTTGTCGCGCTCACCCTGCGGCGGCGGGATCTTCTTGACGACGGCTTCGAGCACTTCGACGATGCCGATGCCCGACTTGGCGCTGGCCATGACCGCCTCGGAAGCGTCGATGCCGATCACTTCCTCGATCTCGTTGCGCACCTTTTCCGGCTCGGCGGCGGGCAGGTCGATCTTGTTGATGACGGGCACGATCTCGTGGTTGTGCTCGATCGATTGATAAACGTTGGCCAGCGTCTGCGCTTCCACGCCCTGCGCCGCGTCGACCACCAGCAGCGCCCCCTCGCAGGCGGCAAGGCTGCGGCTGACTTCGTAGGCGAAGTCGACGTGGCCGGGCGTGTCCATGAGGTTCAGCTCATAGGTGATCCCGTCGGAAGCGGTGTAGTTCAGACGCACGGTCTGCGCCTTGATCGTGATGCCGCGTTCCTTCTCGATGTCCATGTTGTCGAGCACCTGCGCGCTCATCTCGCGCTCGGTGAGGCCGCCGGTGGTCTGGATCAGACGGTCGGCGAGAGTCGACTTGCCATGGTCGATATGGGCAATGATGCTGAAGTTACGGATCTGCGCGAGTTCGGTCATGGAAGCGCCGTTAGAGCATTTTCCGCTTCGGTGAAATCACCTCCGAAGCGGGAAAATGCGAAAAAAGTGCGCGCCGCTTCACGCCGTACGTCGCAGCGGCGTAGTTTCCAGCTTCTCCCGCCTGGCCCTGATCGGGGTGAACAGCACCGCGCCATTGCCGTCGAGTTCGAGCGGCTGCCCGAATTCGAGCCCCATACGGTCCTCCTTGCACCAGCGCGAAGTCGCCATGACGACATAGCCTTCGGACAAATGAACCCCGAACGTCGTCCCCACCGGCACGTTCCACAGCCCCTCGATCATCGCGCCGCGCTGCGAGATGTTGCGGATGGTGCCTTCGTAGCTGTGCGGCCCGTGCTCCAGCGCGACTTTACGCAGCATCGTCTGGCGAGACGGACGGGCCGAGCGCGGCCCCTTCGCCACGGCGACCAGCCCCTCGGCCAGTTGCGCCAGCACGGCCTGCGCATTGAGCGGGCGTTCATAGATGAAGCCCTGGACATGACTGCAGCCGAGCATGCGCACGAGGTCCAGTTCGTCCAGCGTCTCGACGCCCTCTGCCGTCGTCTCCATGCCGAGTGCTTCGGCGAGATTGACGATCGAGGAGATGATCGCGCCGTTGCGACTGCCCTGAATTGTGGCCCCGCGCACGAAGCTCTGGTCGATCTTGATCTTGTCGAACGGCGCCTTCTTCAGATAGCCGAGCGAGGAATAGCCCGTCCCGAAGTCGTCGAGCGCCAGCCGCACGCCAAGGTTCTTGAGCGCGGAGAACATCGTCTCGGTTGTCCGGTCGTCGCCAAGGAAGACGCTCTCGGTGATCTCCAGTTCCAGCCGCGCGGGAGAAACCCCCGCCGCCGCGATGGCGCTGGTAACGATGGCCGGAAGCGCCGGGTTCGCGAACTGCAGCGGCGATACGTTGACCGCAACCCGCACCTCTTCCGGCCACTTGGCAAGGTCGGCGCAGGCAGTGCGCAAGGCCCACTCGCCGATCTGCGCGACGAGGCCGGTCTCCTCGGCCACAGGCACGAACTTGGCGGGCGAGATATAGCCGTGCACCGGATGGTTCCAGCGCAGCAGCGCCTCGAAGCCGGTGATCTTCTCGCTCGTGGTGCGCACTTGCGGCTGATAGTGCAGTTCCAGCGCGCCATTGGCGATGGCGTCGCGCAAGTCCTGCTCGAGTTGCTGGCGCTCCTTGGCGTCGGAGTGCAGGTCTTCGTCGTAGAAGTGATGGCGCCCGCGCCCACCGCCCTTGGCCGCATAGAGCGCGAGGTCGGCGTTGCGGATCAGCGCGTCCGAAGTCATCCCGTCATCAGGGCACAGCGCGATGCCGACCGAGGCGCCGATCGTCACCCGCGCGCCCTCGATAGTGTAAGGCTGCGACAGGTTCTCGATGATCCGGCGCGCCAGATGAGCCAGACCCTCGCGGTTCTGCGCGCCATGGAGGATGACCTGGAACTCGTCGCCACCAAGCCGCCCGACACGGCCGCGATCACCCACGGTGCTGCCGAGGCGCTCGGCCACCTGCTTGAGCAGGGCGTCGCCCGCCGGGTGGCCCATGGTGTCGTTGACCGCCTTGAACCTGTCGAGGTCGAGGAGAAATACTGCACAGGCGCGGGTCTCGATGCGCGGACTGGTGAGGATCTTCTCCAGCCACTCCGACATCTGGAAGCGGTTGGCCAGCTTTGTCAGCGAATCGAACCGGGCCAGCTGCGTTACATGCTGCTGGGAGCGGCGCTTCTCGGTCAGGTCGGTGCCCGATCCGCGGAAGCCCATGAAATTGTTGAACTGGTCGAGCACCGGACGACCGGAGATCGACCACCAGCGCTCGTCCTTCTCGCCCGTCGCCGCGCGCACGCCCAGGTCCTGGAACGAGGAGCGTGTGTTGAGGTGGAACACCAGCGTGCGCTCCCCCTCCTGCCCTGCGGCCTCCAGCATGAACATGCCGGTGAAGGGCTTGCCCTCCATATCGGACACCGTGCTGCCCAGCAGCGCGGCGATGCTCCTGGTCACATAAGTGATCTTGCCCTGACGGTCGGTTTCCCAGAACCAGCCCTGCCCCGTCTGTTCGTATTCATGGAGCAACTGCTCGGCACGGCGCTGCTCGCGTTCGCGCTCTGCGTAGCGATGCGATTGCGACGACGCGGTGCGCGCCTGTCGGATAGCCATGAGCAGACCGATCACCGCGCCCACCGTCAACAATGTGAACGAGGCCATCGAGCCGTCATGGAGAGAGCCCCCACCCCACAGCCCGATGGTCGCGGCGATGATCGAGGTCAGCCGATTTTCCAGCAGCGCCGTGGCCATCAGCACGACGATAACGAAGATGTTGACGGTGACTTCCCAGCCGAGATGCGCATGCGTATTCGTCCAGCGCGCGGCGCCGAAGCCGAACAGCATCATCGGCAGCAGAATCGCGACGAAAAGCAACGGATAGCGCTGCCAGCCGTCGTGCATGATGCGACGCTCGACGCGCGCATGGAATGGGGCCGGCAGGCACAGGAGCATGCCGCTCGCCATGCAAAGGGCCGAAACCATGTCCGGCAGCGTCCCGGAAATGAGGCTCATCAGCACGGCGCTGACCAGCAACGCCGGTGCCATCAGGACCCAGCGACGGCATGTGAAATAATGAAGGCAATCACCGGCATCGGGCCGACCACCCCATCGTGCGAAGCTGGCAAAAGGAGATGCCGCCGGGACGGCCGTACCGCTTGGCGATTCGCCCTTCGCCTCCTGCACTGTGGGCACGAGCCCTCGCCCGGCGCCCGAATGCGCCGCCTGTCGTTCACCACGCAGACCTGGTTTCTTCATAATGGCGATCATGGCCTTGCCGCCATTGCGAAACCGTTAAACGCGGCCACTGCAATCGATCGGGCAACGATCCGGAATCCGAAGCATTTCACTTGATAGAGCTTCGCCGCCGTGCTTGCTTCTTTGGCAACGGCCGGTGACGAAGCCGGTCCTATACGGGAGACATAGCCATGCGGCATATCGCCATCGTCGGATCCGGCCCGGCGGGCTACTACACCGCCGAAGCCGCTCTCAAGCAATGGGGCGACGAGGTGCACGTCGATATATTCGACACCCTGCCCGTCCCCTTCGGCCTGATCCGCACCGGCGTCGCGCCCGACCACCAGTCCATCAAGGCGGTAGCCCGCCGCTACGAGAACACCGCGCTTACCCGCAACGTCCGATTCGTCGGCAACGTAATGCTTGGCCGCGACGTGACCGTAGCCGAGCTGCAGGACCTCTACGATGCGGTGATCCTCGCCACCGGCGCGCCGCACGATCGCAAACTCGGCTTGCCCGGTGAACAATTGCCCGGAGTCTTCGGCTCTGCCGCCTTCGTCGGGTGGTACAACGGCCATCCGCAGTTCACCGCGCTCGACCCGCAACTGGGCCATGACACGGCGGTGATCGTCGGCAACGGCAATGTCGCGCTGGACGTCGCACGCATCCTCGCCAAGTCGGAAGCAGAATTCTCGGGCTCGGACATCGTCGCCCATGCTCTCACGGCGCTGCGCAATTCGGCGGTGCGGCGGATCGTCATCCTCGGCCGACGCGGACCACACCAAATCGCGATGACGCCAAAGGAACTAGGCGAACTCGCCAAGCTGGAACGCGCGCATCCCGTCGTCGATGCCGCCGATCTGCCACCTTTGGAGGCCGATGCGGGGCTGGAGACGGGCCTGCGCAAATCCCTCGGCCTGCTGCGCACCTTCGCGACCAATGCCAACCCGCGCGCCGACGACGTCACGGTCGAGTTCGACTTCTTCGCCGCCCCCAAAGCGATCCTCGGAGAGTCCCGTGTCGAAGCGGTAGAAGTCGAGCGCACCCGACTGGAAAACGGGAAAGCCGTGGGCACCGGAGAAACCTATCGCATCCCCGCCGGTATCGTCGTGGCCTGCATCGGCTACCAGACCTCGCCGATCCCCGACGTGCCCTATGACGAGCAGGGCGGCCGCTTCGCCAACGTCGAGGGCCGCATCGCCCCCGGCCTCTACTGCGTCGGCTGGGCAAGGCGCGGTCCGACCGGGACGATCGGCACCAACCGCCCGGACGGCTTCGCCATCGTCGAGAAGATCGCCGCCGACCTGCCCGCCGATTCCGGCAAGCCCGGCCGCCCCGGCTTCGACGCACTGGCGGAAGACCGCGGCATCCAGGTCGTCAAGTTCACCGACTGGCAGAAGATCGACGAAGCCGAAGTCGCCGCCGCACGCGACGGCGCGCCGCGTGAGAAGTTCGTCGAACTGGAAAAGATGATCGAGGCCACCGGGCGGGCCTGACCCTCCGCTATGGCAAAGAAAAAGGGCCGGAGCTTTCGCCCCGGCCCTTTTCTCTTGCCTGCCGTAAAAGTCAGACGCGCATCGGCATCAGCACGTAGAGCGCCGGGCTCTTGTCGTCCTGACGGATCAGCGTCGGCGCGGCGGCGTCGGCAAGGTGCAGTTCCACCGTATCGCCGTCGATCTGGCCAAGGATGTCCTTGAGATAGTTGGCGTTGAAGCCGATCTCAAAGCCCTCAGCCCCGTACTGCGCGGGGACTTCCTCGGCCGCCGTGCCGTTGTCGGGCGAAGTGACCGACAGGGTGATGCGATCGTTGTCGAGCGCCATCTTCACCGCACGGGTCTTTTCGGTGGCGATCGTCGCCACGCGGTCCACGCCCTGGAAGAAGCTCTTGGGATCGACCTTGAGCAGCTTGTCGTTCCCGGTCGGGATGACGCGGGTGTAGTCCGGGAAGGTGCCGTCGATCAGCTTGCTGGTCAGCACCACGCCGTGCTCGCCGCCCAGCGTGAAGCGTATCTTGCTGGCCGACAGATCGACGAGGACGTTGGTGTCCAGCGCCTCTTCGAGCAGCTTGCGCAGTTCGCCCACGCATTTGCGCGGCACGATCACGTCGGGCATGCCTTCCGAGCCGTCCGGACGGGCGATGGTGAAGCGCGCCAGACGGTGACCGTCAGTGGCGGCGGCCTTCAGTTCCTCGTCGCTGACGTGCAGGAAGATGCCGTTGAGGTAGTAGCGCGTCTCTTCGGTCGAGATCGCGAAGCGGGTGCGGTCGATCAGCTGCGCGAGCGTCGCGGCCGGGATCTCGAAGCTGGTCGGCAATTCGCCTTCCGCAATCATCGGGAAGTCGTCACGCGGCAGCGTCGGCAGCTGGAAGCGGCTGCGCCCGGCCTTCACGACCATGCGGTTGTCCGCCGAATCGAGGCTGACCTGGCTGCCTTCGGGCAGCTTGCGCGCGATGTCGAACAGCAGGTGCGCCAAG
>JASGGD010000055.1:0-24832 GCA_047605225.1 Novosphingobium sp. | reverse complement strand
TGGCCGTCGAGGATCAGCCGGGTGACCTCGTCGGTCTCGTAGGGGACGAGCGCGTCGGTCAGCAGGTCGGCCAGCGGCATGTCCGCCAGCACCATGCGCGCCGCCACCCGCTGGAGATTGCTGCCCGCCGCCAGCCCCGCCAGCACGTCGCCCGAGCGCAGCGGACTCGCCGCCGCGAGCAGGGCGGCAAGGCTGGGGAATGCGTGGCGGGTGCCGCCGAGGTCGATCCGGTACATGGGCCTCAATGATCCAGCAGCAGGGTGTCCTCGGGACGGAACGCCAGCGTGACCGGGCCGGTTTCGTAGCGCTCCTCGCTCTCGGCGGTGACGAGATGGTCGCCCACGCGGATGGCATAGCCATTGCGCACGCCGAGGAAGGTGCGCTCCTCGATCACGCCGTCGAGCCGGTTGCTGCCGGGTGCCACCGCGCTGCCGGCAGGGGCAAGCCGCAGGTACTGCGGGCGCACGGTCATGAACCCCTGGGTGTCTGCGCCCGTCGCGGCCGTGCGGGTGGCGCGCAGCACTTCGCCATGGTCCAGCCGGGCCTCGACGATCTCTCCCTGCCCGCCGCGCGATGCGCGTACCGGCAGGAAATTGCCCGCGCCCACGAAGTCGGCGACGAAGCGGGTGGCGGGGCGGTTGTAGATCGCCTCGGGCCGGTCGATCTGGACGATCCGGCCCTTTTCCATCACCGCGATGCGGTCGCTCATCGCCAGCGCCTCTTCCTGATCGTGCGTGACGTAGAGGGTGGTGAGGCCCAGCTGGCGCTGCAGCGATTTGAGCAGCGCGCGCGACTTGATGCGCAGCTTGGCGTCGAGGTTGGACAGCGGCTCGTCGAGCAGCAGCAGCGAAGGGCGGAACACCAGCGTCCGGGCCAGCGCCACGCGCTGTTGCTGGCCGCCCGACAGTTCGTGCGGGAAGCGGTTCGCGTAATCGCCGAGATCGACGAGTTCGAGCGCCTCGGCGATGCGGGCGCGTTGTTCCGCCTTGGGCACCTTGCGCAGGGTCAGCGGGAAGGCGAGGTTCTTCGCCACCGTCATGTGCGGCCAGAGCGCGTAGGACTGGAAGACGAGGCCGAGGTTGCGCTCCTCCGGCGCCACGAACGTGCCGTCCTCGCCATCGTAGAAGGTGCGCCCGCCCACTGCGATGCGCCCGCCCGAAGGCTTGTCGAGCCCCGCCAGCGCGAACAGCGTGGTGGACTTGCCGCAGCCCGAAGGGCCGAGCAGGGTGAGGAATTCGCCGCGCGGCACGTCGAGGTCGATGCCGTGGAGCACGGTCACCTCGCCGTGGCGCTTGGTCAGGCGCTGGATCAGGACATCAGACATCGCGTTTGGTCCTCGTGACGAAATGGGCAAGGGAAACGAAGAGGGCGGTGATCGCGATCTGGATCACCGACAGCGCGGCGACGGCGCCGGTATCGCCGTTGGACCACAGCGAGAGCATGGTGGTCCCGATGATCTCCGAACCCGGCGCATAGAGGAACACCGCCGAGGCATATTCCTTGAGGAAGCTGAGGAACAGCAGCGTGAAGGCGGAGAACAGCGCCGGGCGGATCAGTGGCAGGACGATCGCGGTGCAGGTCTTCCACCAGCCCGCGCCGACCGAGCGGGCGCTCTGGTCCAGCTCGGTGCCGACCTGGACGAGCGCGGCGGCGATGGCGCCGTAGGCGGTGGGGATGCCGCGCATGGCGAAGGCGATCATCAGGATCCAGATCGTCCCCTGCAGCCAGTGCGCGAAAGGCAGCAGCAGCATCGCCCAGAAGAAGCCGATCCCGGCGACGATCCCCGGCATCGCGCGCGGGAACATTGCGAGATATTCCAGCCCCTTGGCGAAGCGGAAGGCGGAACGCTTGGCGACCAGCGCGATCACCGCGATCCCCAGCGTCGCCACCAGCGCACCGACCGAGGCGACGATCACGCTGTTGGTGATCGAGCGCAGGTAGGCCGGGTGGCAGAGGACGAGCGCGTAGTTGTCGGTGGTCAGCACCTTGAGCGGCGAGAGCAGCGGCGTCAGGAAGGTGGTGAACGACCGCGCGGTTATGGCGAGCAGCGGCAGCATCAGCGTCAGCACGAAGTAGCCCCAGAACACCGCAGCGATCGGCCGCCGCATTGCGCCCAGCGCAATCCGGCGCGGCCTTTGCGCCTTGCCGCGCACGGTGACGAACCGCCCTGCGCCTTTCAGCAGCACGCTCTGGATCACCAGCAGCAGCGCGACCAGCACCAGCAGCAGCACGGCGGCGGCGCCCACCATTCCATAGTCCGGCGTGATCGCGCCGAGGCCCCGGCTGAACAGGAAGGTAGTGAAGCTTTCGAGGCCCACCGGCCTGCCGAACACCAGCGGCACCGCCAGCGTCTCCAGCGTGCCGATGAACACCAGCAGCGCGGCATAGATGATCGAGGGACGCATCAGCGGCAGCGATACCGACCACAGCACCCGAAGCGGCCCCGCGCCCACGCTGCGCGCGGCATCCTCCAGCGTGGCATCGGCCATGCGCGCGGAGCTGGAGCAGAACAGGTAGACCAGCGGCGTCATCGACGTGCCCGCGACGATCGCCATGCCGCCGATGCCGTACATGTCCCAGGGCGGCACCCCGACCAGCTTCTCGCCGAAGAGGGTGAGGTAGCCCGCCGGACCATAGATCAGGTACCAGGCGAAGGCGTTGACCAGCTGCGACATGTACATCGGCGCCAGCGCGAACAGCCGGAAAGGCCCCCGCGCGGGCAGGTCGGTGCGTTCGAGGAACAGCGCGAGGCCGACCCCGGTGACGCAGGCGATGGCGGTCGCGGCGAAGGCCAGCTCGAACGAGGTGGCGACGGCGCGGAGGAACCCCGCGTCGTTCAGCAGCCGCGCGAAATTGGCTAGCGAGAGGATGGCGTTCGGCTGGTAGAGCGGCCGATCGAGCAGCGATTGCCACAGGATCGGACCGAGCGGCGCCAGCACCAGAACGAGCGTGGCGATGGCGGTCAGCCACTGGATGCCGATGGCGAGCGTAAGCTGGCGGTCGGTGCGGCTTGGTGCCGCTATGGTGCCTTTGAGTGCCGTTGTGTCCCCGGACGGGAAAGCAGGGGCGTTCATCCGTCGAACCTCTTGAAAATGCTGTCCCATTTGCGGATGAAGGCGGCGTTCTGCGCCACCATCCGGTGGTCGTAGCCGACCATGACCAGGTTTTCCCGGCCGATCCTGCGGGCGATCCCGTCGAGCGTGAGATAGGGCACCTCGCGCTCTCCCACGTCATGGCGATAGGGCGTCAGGCCCCCTTGCGCGGCGGCGATCTGGCCTGTCCGGCCGAGCATGAAATCGAGCGCGAGCGCGGCGCTGACGGGATTGCGCGCCTTGCGCGTCACCGCGATCCCGCGCGGGACGACGGGGGTGCCGTCGGCGCACAGTTCCCAGCTCACGATCTCGGCGCGGCCCTTGTCGCGCATCTTGGGCAGCACGGTCACGGCAGAGATGTGATAGCCGGCAAGGTATTCGCCGACGGTCACCTTGTCGAGCATCGTGGCGCCGCCACTTTCCACGCGAACATAAGGACTTAGCTTTGCCATCAGGTCCCATCCGCCGGGCCTTCCGGCGCTGATCGCGGCCCACTGCACGGCATAGGCGAGGGCATGGACCTCGGCGTCGTAGGTGGTGATGCGGTGGCGGAACTTGCGCGGATTGGCGGCGGCGATCGCGGCCAGCTGGCGCAGCCCGCGCGGGCGCATCTGCGGGGGCAGCAGCGCTTTGTTGTAGACCATCACCATCGGATCGGCGGAAAGCGTGTGCAGCCCCGGCAGCGGCTTCGACCAGCCGGGCAGCGCCGCATCCTCGGCACTGCGATGCTGTGCGATCTGCTGCTGACCGGCAAAGCGCAGCCAGGCATCGGGGGCGCTGCTGACGATGATGTCGGCCGAGCGCCGACCGGCGGACGTCTCGGCGTAATAGCGCTCGAAAACCTCGGTCGGCCCCATGTCGAGGGTATCGACGCGCAGCCAGGGATAGCGGCGGCGCAGGCCCGTGACGATCGGCTGCCAGTTGTACTCGGCCATGTTGGAATAGATCAGCAGATTGCCCTCGGCGCGCGAGCGGCGCTCGAGATCGTCCGCCATGGCCATGCGCGGGATGGCCGCTGCGGCGAGGGCACCGCCGATCCACTGGCGGCGGGTGAGGCGGGGGTCAGCCATCGCGATCCACTCCGGCAGTGGCGAGCGCCTGCAGCGCCGCGCTGCGCAGGAAGCCGGCGTCAGCACCCACCGTCACGAAGGAATAGCCGCGAGAAAACAGCGCCCTGGCATCGTGGCCCGGAATGATCGCCCCGCCCAGCGCGGCGCCCGATTCCAGGATGCGTTGCTCGGCCTCGGCCAGCAGTTCGCGGAACTGCGGGTGCGCATAGTCCCCGGCATGGCCGATGCTGGCGGACAGGTCGAGCGGGCCGATGAAGAACATATCGACCCCGCCGTGCGCGGTCATCTGCGGCAGGGCGGCGACGCCGGCTGCGGATTCGATCATGGCCACGGTCAGCAATTCGCGCTCGGCATGGTCGGCGTACTCGTTGACATGGCGCCCCCAACCGGCGGCGCGCGAAACGGTGTAGTGCAGCCCCCGGCGCCCGCGCGGCGGATAGTGCATGGCCTCGACGAGCGCGGCGACCTGTTCGACGCTCTCGACATTGGGGGCGAAGATGCCTTCCGCGCCCGCATCGAGCAACGGCTTGATTGCGGGCATCGAGCAGTCCTGCGCGCGCGCCAGCAGCGCCGGTGCGTTTTGCGTGGATCCGGCGGCGCGCAACTGGGCGACGACCGATTCCAGCCCGCCGGGACCATGCTCCTGATCGATGACGAGGGCGTCGAACGGCACGTCGGCGAGCAGTTCGGCATTTGCTGCCGAGGCCATGAACAGCCACGCTCCGACCGCCTGCCGCCGGGCCGCGATCGCCTGCCGCAGCGGGTTAGGCCGCAACATCGTTCTTGCCGTAGACCGCGTCGAAGAAGTCGGTCGCCGAGGCGACGAGGCGATCGCGTTCGTGGCGCACGCCCGGCAGGACGTCGAAGCGCGCGTCGATGCCGCCCTCGCGCAGCGAGCGTTCGAGGCTGGCGGCGCGGTCGACGCGGGTGATGCCGGCGTCGTTGGCGCCCGGCATCCACGCGGCGCTTCCGGGCTTATGCGTAATCTCCCAGGTGGCGTCGTCCGCCCCGCCCACCGCTACATGGACGCGCGTGCGGCGCATCGAGGGCAGGTCGAGCCAGCGGCCGAAGCGTGCCTCCATGTCGGCGACGCCGACCCACCAGTCGCGCTGCTGGTCGAGCAGCGTCACCGACCCCGGCGAGCAGATCGACACGGCATCGAGCCGCTGCGGGTGCAGGTAGAAGAAGCGATGCGCGAAATGCGCGCCGCCCGAGAAACCGAACAGGGCAAACCGGTCCGCGCCGATGCCGTAGCGCTCGGTCACTTCGTCCACCATCGACAGGACGAGGGTGTCGAAGCGGATGTCGCCATATTCGATGTACTTGTAGTTTTCGCGGTCGCGCGGGTCGTCTATTCCGCAGGGGAACAGCGGGGCGATGACGATCAGCCCGTGCCGCTCTGCCAGCGGCGCGAAAAGATCGCGCAGCGCCGCGTTGTCCCGCTCGGTGCCGTGAATGGCAACAAGGACGCGCGCCTTCGCCGGATCGAGTTCGGGCGGTACGTAGAGGCAGTAGGAAAAGCGCTGGTCCGCCTTGCAGGCCGTCGCCGGCGTGCGCTTGAGGTCGTAGGCGGAAAAGCGCCCGGCTTCGGCTAGGGTGGTCATGTGGTATCCCGTATCGTGCCCTGCCGCCGGTCGGGTGCTCCGGGGGGCGGCGGCAGGACGACGTTGCTTTGGTGGTCAGTAATTCACGCCCATCTTGATGAAGATGGTCCGCCCCTCGGCCTTGCTGTAAAGCTCGTTGCGATTGAGGAGCTGGGAGTCGATCGAGTAGTAATCGGCGTTGAGCAGGTTGCGCACGCCGACGCTGAAGTCGAACGGCGCGACCTTGAACTGGCTCGACAGGTCGATACGATCGGTCGGGCGCACGCGGCCGGTGTAGTAGTTGCCGATGGGAGAATCCGGGAAGGCGTTGCGGCTGCCCGAATGGTTGTACTGCGCGCTCACGCTCCAGTCGGTCGCGAGGTCGTGTTCCAGCATCAGGTTGAACTGGTCCGGGCCGATGCGGCGGCCGCTGAGCGGGGTGTCCAGCCTGCCGTCCTGATCGGCGTCGGTGCGCCCTTCGGTGTGGGCATAGTTCGCCGACCAGCGCGTTGCCGCGCCGATCTTGCCGCTGGCGGTGATTTCCCAGCCGTGGACGCGCTCCTTCTGGCGCAGGGTCGCGGCGTCGTTGGGGTTGAGCGGGTCGATCACGAAGTCGGTGCCGAACTTCGCGGTGCTGATGAAGTACGCGGCCGAGTAGTTGACGCTGCCCAGGATCGTGCCGCGCAGGCCCAGCTCGTAGTTGTTGACGATCTGCGGTTCGGGGTGGAAGCCGTCGAGCGAGGTCGCCGAGACGCGGCGCAGCGGCGAGCCGATGTCGGGGATCGAGAACCCTTGCGAGAAGCCGCCGAACACCTCCACGGCGGGCGAGATCTTCGCCGTCGCGCCGATGTTGATCGGGGTGGCGTTGTATTTGAGTTTGCCGCCGGTAACGTGGACACTGGTGAGCGCGGCGACGAAGTCGTCGATCTTCATGCGGAACACGTCGTGGCGGATACCGGCGCGCAGGGTCAGCCAGTCGGTCAGCGGCTTTTCCAGCTGGATGAAGGCGGCATAATTCATCTGCTGCAGCGGCGGCGTGTAGGTGCGGCCGTCGCCAGGGGTGGCGGTCTGCGGGATCAGCGGCTGCGCGGTCTCGTCGCGGTTGACGTCGGCGCCCCACAGGATTTCGCCCTCGCCCAGCCCCAGCATCGCCAGCGGGGTGTTGAAGTCCATCTGCAGGCCGAGCTTTTTCGAGCGGATCACGCTTTGCGTGCCCCCGAAGTTGGCGGCGTTGAACGAGAACACCGAGTAGTTCTTCAGGTAGTAGCCCTGCGCGTGGAAGCTGCCGAGCAGGCTGTTGTTGAAGTACGACAGCGACGAGATGAAGTTGCGGTTGACCGGGTCCATCGCGCGCGGATCGAGTTCGCCCTTGACGGCGGTTTCCTTGATGCCGGCGGCGATGTTGCCTGTGACCGGGACGTAATCGCTGTCCTGGTGCTGGCGGTAGTAGTTGACCATGCCTTCGATGCGCTGGTCGCCGAAGGTGTAGCCGATCTTGCCGAACACGTCGTAGATCTCGGAATCGGCGATGCCGCCGAAGTTGTTCGGATCGGGCGCGATGCGGTCCCCGTCGGCGTCGAACTGGCCGTTGGTGCGCTCGTAGCGGCCGTCGAAGGTGACGTCGAAGCCGCCGATCGCGCCCGATGCGCTCTGCTCGATCGCCGGGTTGAGGCTGTCCTTGAAGTGCTGGGTGGAGAAGCCGGTCGACAGCTCGGTGCGGAATTTCCACTCGTCAGAGGCGCTGCCCCGGCGGGTCACGTAGTTGATGATGCCGCCCGCGCCGCCCTGGCCGTAGAGCGCCGAGGCGCCGCGGATCACCTCGATGCTCTGGATCGCGTTGGGCGAGATCAGGCGCAAGTCGCGGCCGCCGTCGCGCAGCGGGTTGGAGACGGGGATGCCGTCGATGAAGACGCGTAAGGGACGGCCGCGCAGGCTCTGCGTGACGTTGGCGGCGGTGTTGCTCGACGCGGCAAGGCCGGGGACGGTGGCGGCGAGGACCGAGCCGAGGTCGTTGGTCACCGACAGCTGCTGGTCGAGCCGCGCCTTGTCGACGACGGTGGAGGAGCCGGGGAAGGTCTGCAGCGTGTCGGCGATGCGCGATCCGGTGACGACGATGTCGCCGCTGGCAGTGTCGTCAGCCGGCGCCGCGTCCTGTGCCATGGCGGGCGAAATCAGGGCCGGGGAAGCGAGACCGCAAAGCGCGGCGGTGCAGAGCAAATTCGTTACGAACTTCATGATTGTACCATCCCTGTGTCTTTTTTGCGAAAATAGTAGCCAATTTTCCTCGAGGTAAAATTTTTGTGGGGCGCGCGGATCAGGCCGCGCGCAGGAAGGATTCGAGCGTGTCGAAGTACGCCTCGGGCTGCTCGTAGAAGGGCATGTGCGAGCTTTGCTCGAACACCCGGATGCGCGAGTTCGGCATCGCCGCATGCATCAGGTACGAGCATGCCGGGGTCAGTTCGTCATACCGGCCGCACAGGACCAGCGCGGGCACCGTGATCGCGTGCATCGCGGGGATGCGGTTCCACGCCTTCATGTTGCCGGTGTAGGTGAACTCGTTCGGGCCCTGCATGGTCTGGTAAGGCCCCATGTTCCAGTCCGCGAGCGCCTCGGTGAGGCTGGCGGGCCACTGCGACAGGCGGCAGACGTGGCGGTAGTTGAGCAGCGTGATCGCGGCCTGATATTCGGGGTGGTCGAGGCTCCCTTCGGCCTCGCGCGCGATCATCATCGCCACCGTCTCCGGCCCCAGCGCGAGGCGCAGGCGCTGAAGTTCGCCGATCAGGTGGGGGATGTCGCAGGCGCCGTCGGCGGCGATGTAGCTTTTCACCCTGTCGGGGTGCGTCAGGCAATATTCGGTGCCCAGCCAGGTGCCCCAGCTGTGGCCGAGGAAGTGGACCTGCCCGAGGTCCAGCGCCGCGCGGACCTGCTCGGCCTCGGCGACGTAGCGTTCGAGGGTCCAGAGCGCGGGGTCTTCGGGCCGGTCCGAGGCGCCGCAGCCCAGCTGGTCCCAGGCGACGACGCGGTAGCCGCGCCGGGCAAGCACCGCATGCGGCTCACGCAGGTAGAGGCTGGGAAGGCCGGGGCCGCCGTTGGCGAGGAACAGCGTCTCGGGCCCGTCGCCATAGACATAGGCGACGACATCGAAGCCTTCGGCGAGGCGGATGCGTTCGATCTTCGGGGTCATGCGGCGCTCTCCACGACGAAGGCGCGGTCGGGCGCGAGCGAGGGGATCGCGGCGCGGAAACGGGCCACTTCGGCAAGGTCGAGGTCGGCGACGATGAAGCCGGGCTCGTCCTCCGCCTCGGCGAGCACGCGGCCCCAGGGATCGACGATCAGCGAGTGGCCGTGGCTGTACCGCGCGCCGTAGTGATGACCGCACTGCGCGGGGGCGACGACGAAGCAACCGGTCTCAATCGCCCGGGCCCGCAGCAGCGGCTCCCAGTGGAGCGGGCCGGTCATGCTGCTGAAGGCGGCCGGGGCGGCGATCATCGCCGCGCCATGGCCAGCCAGCGCGCGGTGAAGGTACGGAAACCGCACATCGTAGCAGATGCTCAGGCCAAGGTTGCCCCAGGGCAGCGGCGTCACCACCGCGCGGCGCCCGGCTTCGTAGAAGTCGGATTCGCGGAAGGTGTCGCCGTTGGGCAGGTGCACGTCGAACATGTGGATCTTGTCGTAGCGCGCCGCCACGGTGCCGTCGGGCGCGAACAGCAGCGAGCGGTTGGCCGGACGGCCATGCTCGCCCAGCACCGAGACCGAACCGGCGAGCAGCCACACCGCATGCGACTGCGCGAAGGCCGCGCAGGCGAGCACGGCGGCGTGGCTGTCTTCGGGGCGGACATAGTCGAGCAGTTCCGCGCGGGTCGGGACGAGGCAATCGAACGCCTCGGGCAGGGTGACCAGCTGCGCCCCGGCCGCCACCGCCTGCGCGGCAAGGTCGAGCGCCTCGGCGACGCTGCGGGCATGATCGGGCGTCGCGCGGCTCTGCACGCACGCCACCGTGAAGGTCGCGGTCAAAAGTCTGCCTCCCTGTTCAGGCTGGGGAATCTCGGGCGGGTGGTCGGCGCCGTGAAATGCGCTTCCAGATAGGAGCGTTGATATGCGTATAGATTGGCTACTATTTTGAGCGTGTCAACACGCAACCGCATTTTCGGGCGTTTTTACGCCATGCAGGGTCGCGGCTCGAACCGCTGGCCCGGGAGGCAGAGTGGCGCTAAAGGGTAAGGGAGGAGAAGATTTTGGCGACTATTCAGCGTTCGACGGGCAAGGTCCGCAGCCCCAGCACCCTGATCCTGCGGATGGAGGAAGACCTGCTGTCCGGTCACTTCAGGCCGGGGGAGTGGCTGAAGCAGGCCGACATCGAGGAGCGATACGAGGCGAATCGCTTCGACGTGCGCATGGCGCTCAAGGATCTGAGCGCGCGGCGGATGCTGGAGCACCTGCCGAATCGCGGCTACCGCGTCTCGTCGCTGAGCGACAAGGAGCGCTCGGATCTGCTCGACACCCGCGCCATCCTCGAACGCGCGGCGATGGCGCTGGCCGCGCGCAACGTGACCTCGCAGGATCTGGCGGACTTGCGCGAGATTCTCGACAGTTTCGCGGCGAACATGCTCAGCGGCGATCTGGTCTATCTGCGCCAGCTCAATGCGGTGTTTCACGATCGGCTCTATGCGATCTGCGGCAATGCCGTGCTGGAGGAGCAGATCCAGGCGCTGCGGCATCGCGCCCAGAACGGTTTTCGCGGCGGCTGGCGCACGGTCGAGAGCATTGGGCGCAGTCACGACGACCACGTCCAGATGTTCAATCTTCTGGAAGCAGGAGATGGCGAGGGTCTGGTACGGCTTGTCGACCGACACCTTCATTTGCGGGATCAGACTGGCGCTGAATGAACAGCGGCTGAGGCTACTCTGATTGCGCGGCCTTCTATGTCGCGAGCATCGCTAATGTGCTCACAACACAGCTAGTGCGATCTTATTGCGTCATATTCGCAGCGATTCCGGCCTTTGCGCTTTGCCCGATACAGCGCAGCGTCGGCTTTTGTGATCAAGGTCATCGCATCGACGGAAACAGATCCCGCGTCCATTGCGACGATACCAATGCTCGCGGTTATCCGGCCCAGCGGGCTGGCTGGATGCGCTATCGCGAGGGCCTCGATCTCCCGCTGGCAGTTGGTGGCGACTGATCCCGCCCCTCTTGCGTCCGTTTCAGGTAGGATGAGCATGAACTCTTCCCCGCCGTAGCGACATGCAAGATCGCTGGCCCGGCGCAGGCATGCCGACAGCGCACCGGCAACGAGACTGAGGCATCGATCGCCTTCCTGATGGCCCAGGTTGTCATTGTATGCCTTGAACCAGTCTATATCGATGAGCAACAGCGACAGGGCGGATGCCGAGCGCCTGGCTCGCCTGAGTTCGCGGTGAAGCGCGGCGTCGAGCCCTCGCCGGTTGAGCAGTCCGGTCAGGTGGTCGCTGCGCGATGCCGTCAGGAGGCGTCGTCGAGATGCTCGCAGTACGTTTTCGATACGGAGACTGCGGGTAATGTCCATCGCCAGGGCGAGCAGTGTATCCGCGTCCCGGGCGGCGTGGAAGGTCACTGCATAGTGGCGCCCGTTTGCAACGAAGCGACTTTCGGGCAGGGCAGCCCCTTGTTCGGCGAGATCGAAGCATCGATGTAGTATTGGCTCAGCTTCGAACACGAGGTCCTGGACGTACAAGCCGGCCAAAGTCGGGAGACCGAAGATCGCGGCAGCCGCTTCGCTGGCCCTTGAGATGCGCAAATCGCGATCGAACACGCAGGCCGCCAGCGATGTCGATCCTAACAGGTGCTCCACGATCCTCCGATGGCGCACGGGACTGGCGGGAATTTCCCGATCGACCCGCATATGCCTTGTCTTTGTTACCTTAGGGAAAATCCCCGGTGCGCTTGCGTATCGCGCGGCATAGGCACCGGGGGCAGAGCCTGTCATGTAAAGGAATGCAAAATCAGACTTGCCCGGCTTCGAGACACTACCTGTAAAACATTGCAAAGCTGCGCCTCATCATCTCGCAATCGGCGCGGGCGCTGCTATTGCGGGAATTCAGCCCTGCTCAGGGGGCGGAAGGGCAGCCGTGCGGATCGCAATACTCGAGGATGATTTGGCCCTTGCGGGCTTGGTGGAAATGGCGCTGGTGGATGCGGGCAATACGTGTGAGGTGTTCGGTGACGGGCAGCTTCTTCTCCATGCCCTGCATCGCGCTACCTACGACATCCTCATTCTCGATTGGAACGTCCCGGGACTTTCGGGGCTTGAGGTCATTTCCTGGATACGGACCAATCTCGAGGTGGCTCCGCCTTCGTTGATGTTGACCAGCAGGTCGGCCGAGGAGGATATCGTTGCCGGGTTGACTGCCGGGGCGGACGATTACGTGATCAAGCCGGTTTCACCCGTGGTGTTAAAGGCAAGGGTTAATGCTCTGGCGCGCCGGGCTTATCCTGCGGCTTTGTCGGGGTTCGAGTATTACGGGCGTTACAGCTTCGATACGCGCGCGGAGGCGGTCGAACTGGCCGGCGAACCAATTGCGCTTACCGCCAAGGAATTCGCATTGGCTTTGCTGCTGTTCCGTAACATGCACCGCGCGCTGGCGCGGGCGTATATCTTCGAGGCTGTCTGGGGGCGCAACCCGAACCTGCCCACGCGAACTCTCGACGTTCATATCTCCAACGTCCGAACCAAGCTGCACCTTCGCCCAGATAATGGTGTCAAACTGGTCCCGATCTATTCCTACGGTTATCGACTTGAAGCCCTGGCATCTTAAGGTACGCGCATCGGCTGCTGCTGCCGTCTTCCTGCTCGCGGGCATCACTTGCGAAGGAGTTGGCGCTGCGCCGTCAGGCGCAGTCATGGCGCCGGTATCCCGTCCCGATGTCCGCTATGTAGTTCGTCCCGGTGACAATCTGTTCAGGCTGGCTGCCAGCTACCTTATTCGCACGGAAGATTATCGGATTGTCCAGCGGCTCAATCGGGTTGCCGACCCGCTGCGCTTGCCGATCGGCATGGTTCTCGTCATTCCGCGTGAGTTGCTGAGGCACGAGCCGGTGCGCGGGACTGTGCGCAGCATTCGCGGTTCAGTGAGGATCGGCGGCAAGGCGGCTGCGGTCGGTATGACGGTGGGCGAGGGTATGCTCATAGAAACCGGGCAGAAGTCGTTCGTCACGCTTTCGCTCCCCGATGAGACGACCATCTCGCTGCCGTCGCAGTCGGCGGTGCGCGTCCAGCGTCTGCGCCGCGTGGTGTTCGAGAGCCACGTCGAGCGCCTTTTCGGCATCGAGCGGGGTGGCGCGAGCGCCACGGTCACGCCGATGACCGATCCGCTCAGCGATTTTCGCTTCACGACGCCGCGCGCCATCACTTCGGTGCGTGGCACGAAGTTCCGGATGGCCTACGACGCGGACGAAGGAGTGGCGACCAGCGAGGTGCTGGAGGGCAAGGTCGGCTTCGACGTAGAGGCCCGTGAAACGCAGGCGCTGCCCGCGGGCTTCGGTACGACGAGCGAATTATCGGCGCCGGTAGCCCTGCTTCCGGCCCCTGAAATACTCGCCGCCGGTTCGCTTCAGGCCGGCGAAGGAGTCAGCTTTGCTTTGAAACCACAACCCGGCGCCACGGCATATCACGTGCAGATCGCCGCCGATGCGAAGTTCATCGAAGTTCTGGACGAGGCGACTATCGCCTCTCCGGAAGCACACTTCGCGACATTGCCGGATGGCGCCTACTTTGTTCGGGCGACGGCCATCGACCGTAACGGGCTCGAAGGCGAGCCTATGGTCTATCCGTTTCAGCGTAGGCTTGAACGGTTGCGCATGGGGATCGAGATGGGGTGGGCGGGCTCTTATCGGCAATACCTGTTCTGGTGGAACGTACCCGATGCATCGAGCGCCCGTTATCGCTTCCAACTGGTCCGAACTGGCAAGGAGGCCCGGCCGCTGGTCGATCTGTCCGAACTGCCTGACACGTCACAGGCGGTGATCGACCTGCCTAGGGGCGAATATCGCTGGCGCGTCCAGACCAGCCGGATCATCGACGGGAAGGTCAGTTCCGAATGGTCGGCTTACAGCGAGTTGAGGGTCGAGGGGCTCTGGTGAGGCCTGGGCGGCATCTCAAGCTGCGCACCCAATGGTGGCTGATCGCCGTCGTCACCAGCCTGCTCGTTACGATCATGATTGCCGATCGCACGATGGAGCGGTTGGACAACGGTATCTACGACCATTTGCTGCAACTGGTCCCTTCGCCGGTGTCAGACGCGATCCTGTTGGTGGAGATCGACGATGACAGCATAGCGCGCCTGGGACGCTGGCCATGGGACCGCACCTTGCATGCGGCACTCATCGACCGGCTGAATGCCGGAGGAGCGCGGGCAATCGCTTATGACGTGCTTTTCACCGAGCCGACGAGCGCCGCTGCTGATACGGAACTCGCTAGAGCGATAGGGGCAGGCAGCCCTGTCTTCCTGCCGACCCTGCCGTCAGGTGGAGGGCAGAGCGGCAACGTGCCCATCCTGCCTATCGCCGTCTTGCGCAGTGCGGCCGCAGGGACGGGGGCCGCCATTATAGAGCCGGACCGCGATGGCGTCGTACGCGCTGCGCCTGGGACTAGCGGATCGCATCCGGGGGCAGGACACCTCATGTCGGTGTTGGAGCGATCTGGCCTCGATGGCGCCCCGCCGCGTGAACAGGGCAGACTGATACCCTTCGGCGGTGGGACGGGGCGCTGGCAGGAGGTCTCGGCCGCAGCCGTTCTTGCAGGGGAAGTCCCCGCCGAACTGCTGAAGGGCAAGGTCGTGATGGTAGGCGTCACGGCATCCGGGCTTGGCAGCCGATATGCCATCCCTACGGGTGCCGTGATGTCGGGCCTCGAAATCCAGGCCTATCTCTTCGAGGGGCTGCATAGCAGCGCGATGCTGACGCGGGCAGGGCTGGTACCCTGCGCCTTGCTGGCGCTGACTGCCCTATGGCTTCTAATGCTTGGTTTGGGACCGGTTCGACGCCTGCCGGCGCTGGTTTGCTTCGGGCTGTGTGCGGGACTGGTGCTCGGGGTTTCGATCTGCAGTTTGATGTTGCTGCGCGTATGGATGCCGCCCTCGGCCGCTCTGGCCGGACTGTTGCTGGCCTATCCGGTCTGGGGTTGGCGACAACTGGCCGCAGTCGAGCGCTTCATGCGTATTCAGTTGGAACGTCTTCAGGAGGAACCGACGCTCGTTCCGCAGGTCGAACCTGTGGGGCAAGAGACAGGGGTGGCGTACACTATTGCCTTGTTGAAAGCGGCGATCACTCGCAACCGCGAGATGCGCCATTTCGTTGCCGATCGGCTGGATCAGTTGCCCGATGCAACGATCGTATGCGACCTCGACGGCGGCTTGCTCCTGGCAAATGTCGCGGCGCGCAAACTGTTTGCCTCATGCCTGGATTCCTCGACCAACGTCGCCTCGATCCTGAACCGCTGCGTCATTGCGGGCAGTGGCGGACGTATTGCCTTTCCGCCTTTGAGAGGCGAGCCTTTTGCCTGCGAGGCCCAGTTCGATCAGGGACCGTTCTTTCTCGTCGGTATCGCCGCGCAAACTTCGGCTGACGGCGCGCGCGTCGGGTGGGTCATCCGCTTCGTCGATGTGAGCGATGCAAGGGCCGCGCAGAAGCAGCGAGATGACGTGGTGCAATTGCTCACTCACGACATGCGCTCGCCGCAGGCGTCGATCCTCGCGGTACTGGAAACGGCGTCTTCTGATCGTATCGCGGTTCGGGAATCCGCCGTCATCCGGGATTATGCAGAGCGCACCCTGCAGCTTGCGGACGGATTCGTTCAACTGGCGCGGGCCGAAAATCTCGAATACGCGCTCGAAGAAGTCGATCTCGGTGACATGCTGATGGACGCTATCGATGAATTGTGGCCGCAGTCCAGAGCCAAATCCATCGGGATTGTCACTCGGGCGGATGAGAGGCTGCTCGTCACGGTCGAGCGCTCTTTGCTGACCCGGGCGCTGGTCAACGTGGTTGGCAATGCCATCAAGTACAGTGCGCAGGGCACTACGATCACCTGTACGCTTTCGGGCGAAGAGCGAGGCGATGGTACGGCATGGGCAGTTTGCGCGATCGCGGATGAGGGGCCGGGAATAGAATCGGCCTTGCGCCAGGCGATCTTCGAGCGCTTCCGGCGTGGTCCCGTCGGTCTGGGGCCGAGGACGAACGGCGCAGGCCTGGGTCTCAGCTTCGTTCACACGGTTATGGTCCGCCATCGCGGAGAGATCGAATGCCTAAGCGAAACTGGTATCGGTACCACATTTTTGGTCAGGCTGCCGATGAACGCGGCGGCGCGGAACGACGCGTGAGCGGAAATATAAGGCTGCGTCAGTTCTGTGCATGCAAATCAGAAGGCGATATCGACGATAATTGTATCCGCATAAGTCCCTGCAGCGGGGGTGGTCTGGGCAGGGTCGATCACCGCGCGGTATGTGAAGCCCTGGAGAGTACTGCCGTCGTAGATGCCCGGGTTCGTGTCGGCGGCTGCGCTACTGCGGCGCTCGGCTGTAATCGCGCTGCCCCAGCGGCCGGCGCTGACCGAATTGCCCCGATAGATTTCGTAGTTCAGGTAATTGGCGCTCGTGCCCTCGCGCATGCGCCGGGTGCCGGAAAAGTTCTGACCGTTGCCCAGCCCGACGGTGTAGGATGACCCGAAGCTGCAACGGACCGATATCGTGCGCGTGACCGGATTGAAACTCCCTGCCAGAGGCGCGGTGCCGAACGCGAGGTCGGGTGCGGTGATCTGGCAGTCCGGCAGGACGTTGAGGGTGACCGTCACCGTCACGGGCGCCCCTGTTCCCCAGCTGGTCAATGGGCCGAGCAGTCCGCTGCGCGTTGCTCCGGGGCTGTTCGATGTCCCGGCGCATGCATTCAGGGCGCCGATCGTGCAAACAGAGAAGTACCAGCGCAGCGCGACCGTGCCGGTATAGGTGCCTGCCGCAAGGCCGGACGTCGGCGTCGTCCGGACGTAGAGAGGAATGCTGTTGTTAGGCCCGCTGAACAGCCCGAGCAGCGCCGTCGTCGACAGATCCACTTCGCTGCCCACCCCCAGCGCCGCTCCTCCGGAAGTAGACGACAAGGTGAAGGGTATGGTCTGGGTGCCGCCGGTGCGGGTCAGCAGGAACGTCGAGGCGTCTACCCGGAACTTGATGTAGGATGTGGTCGCCACCACCAGCAGGCTCGAACACGAAAACCCGGTTGCGCCGCTGCCCGACTGAACCTGGCTTGCCACGTTGAAGGAGCCGGTTTCGCCGATGGTGATGGTGGACGGCGCGATGGTGCAGTTGCCGTAAGTCTGTGCCAGTGCCGACCCCGGCGTCGTTCCGATGCCCACGAGGAGGGCGCACAGCAGCAACACGGCGATCAGGGCGGGATTATGGCGGTTCATCGGCATGTCAGCGTTCCCATGTCGGCAATCCTGTCGGCCTTTACGTCCATGTCGAAGGCGGCGCGGCAGGTCAGTCCCTCGGGCAGTGTGACGACGAAATCGTTATGCGGGGCAAGGTTTTCGGCAAAGACCAGCCCGTCCCAGCCTACGTATCCGGTACCGCGACCATTGACGCGGATCACCGAGCCGACCGGCAGCGCGGCACCGCGTCCATCGACCAGGATCATCCGCGCGGCGATCATTTTGCGTACCGGGAAATCGAGGACATAGCCGCTGCCCCGCTTCACGGCGACTTTCTGATCGATGATGTCCGAGGTCAGATCCTCGCGAAAGCCCAGAGGGTCGATCGTGTACTTGCCGGGATAGTAGGCGGCGGCCCACGGGATAAGGACGTGCCCGCGCGCGTCGGTGCGACCGACGAGCTGGTTCTCGTAGTAGACCGGCACCCCGGCATGGCCGCGAGTCGATACGAGCGCGAAGGCGTCGGCCACACGATTGGCCGCGAACACCGACTTGTCCATCCATACCACCGATCCCGCAGCGCCCAGCCAGCGGGTGACATTATCGCTGCCACCGAAGGCTCCTGCACGCAGTTCCGTGAATCCGGTCCGCCATGTCACGTCGGCATTGCCGTAGAGATCGCCATCGCTCAGCCGTGCCGCACCGACGTTCCAGCCGATGCCGCCTTGCGTGGGCACTGCGCGATTATGGTCGATCCGGTTGCTGAACCGCCCGTTCTCTTCGCGCGTGACGGTGCTGCTGGCCGTCCCCCGATCGGCACCCAAAGGAACCTGCAGGGTGAGCGATGCCGTCCATGTGCGCGCATCGAGGTCACGCGTCGCCGAAGCGAACATGCTGGCAGAGCGGCCGACCGGGAGCGACCAGCTGGCATTGACCAGCCGTGTCCTGCCCTCACCGCGCGTACGGCTGTCGATATAGGCTGCGCCCACAGATCCGAAGCGGCCCATCGCCACGCTGGCGCTGGCAGAGGTCAGGCGTGTCGCGCTGGTCCGCGAGCCGGACAGGCTGGCGAGATCGAAAAAACCCGCGCCCTGGCGCAGATGGTTCACGGAAAACGAGAAGTCGCGGCGCTGGTATTGATAACCGACCGCGATCTGCGCCCCCTCGCGTCCATCCTTGCGGCTGCGGCTATATGCTGCATTGACTACGCCCAGCGTGCCGATGCGCAGTACGGTGCCAGCACCCACGACCGCCATGTCGCGGCCGGCTTCGGCATGGCCTTCGATAGTCAGCATGTCGGACACCCCGTGACGGATCGAGGCGCTGGCAGCCATCGTGCCGTAATCGAAGCTGCTTTGACCGTAGCGCTTGCGCACGGCTCCAGCGGCGAGTGCGTAATCGGTCAGGCCGGGGCGCAGCAGCGTGGTGGCGACATAAAAGGGGATCTGCGTCGACACCTGCCGACCCAGTGCATCGGTGACGACGATGCTGGCCTGCCCGGCGCCATTGATCTGCGGCAGCGGGTTCATAACGAAAGGGCCAGGCTGTACCGGGCCGCCGAACGCCTGGTGGTTGTCGATGAACAACTGGATCGAGGACGGCACGGTCGCTTCACCCGCAAAAGCAGGCACCGGATAAGTCACCACGTCGGGCCGGACCGCGAAATCGCGGGAAACCTGGATGCCGCCCAGCCGGATCGCACTGCTCCACGACAGGGTCCGGGTGATCAGGTCGCCCGCTTCGTAAGTCGTCATACTGTCTTCGTCGGACCGGATCCAGCGCGTGTCATAGCGCAAGTACGACTTGCCGCGGCCGGTGCGGGCGACACCCGTGGTAGAGAACAGCCCGGCCTCCCCGAATACGCGCACGTCGTTCCAGAGCGATGCGGAAGCCGATGTGCCGGGTGAATCCACTGCGTACAGATCGTAGTTGAACATGACACCGAAGCTGCTGCGGGCTGGTCCCGCGCTGCGCCGCAGCCCGAAGCCGAGCTGTTGCCCCTGTAACCAGCGTGGAGGGACCTGAAGCTTGAGACGCTGGTTCGGAACGTCGTATTCCACGGTAACGCCCGGCAGTTCGTCGACCGCGATCCGGGTCGCGGCATCGCCCTCGGCGGGCAGGGCCAGTGCGCGCATATCTCCGGCCGAGAGGCGGAAATGGCCACCGTTCGTCTCCACCGGAAGGATGATTCCGCTGGGTACGTCATTGATGACGATCTCGAGCTGGATGGGGCCGGTCGAATCCAGCACTGCCGCCACGCCCATTCTGTCATTGTAGTCGGCGGCGGCAGGTATGTCGTCGTATTTGCTCGCCGCCCGGCAAGGGGCCATCGTCGTTGCCGCGCATAGTCCTGCAAGGAGCGTCCATCCTAACTGGCGAGGAATGGCGGCAAACGACAAAGTCCATCCTCCTTCCAGGTGCTGGAGATGGGTGCCGGATCAGTCATGTCAGGGCTGCCGGGGCGTCATCGGCTGCGCGGCATCGCCTTCGACGTCGGCGAAGAGCCTGGCCTGCGAAGCGACCGCCTGCGTGATAGGAAAGCGCATGGTGGCACCGGCGAGAATATAGCCGTGCGCCCCTTCCACTTTCGACGAGATGCCGTCGGGACGTTTCTGGACAACCCCGCTGAGGCGACTGTGTCGTGTGCCGGGATTGCGGACTTCAAGGTCGGTGCCTTCGCTCGTTTTCACGACGCGCCACTGCAGTGCGGAGCCTGCAACTGCTTTATCGCCGGGGGCAGGAGCGGCGAAGCCTTCGCCGTACGTGAACAGCGGCACCGAATACCGCATCCGGAATCGGATCGCCGCTCCGGCGGTCTGAGGGGCGGCCCCGGTATCGGATGGAGGAGGAACGTCGGCCAGCGGAATTTCGTCGATGATGATGCGATAGGAATCCTCGGTCCCTGCGGGCTGCGGCGCGATGCGGGTCAGACGGATAAGCTGCTGCTGTCCCGGCTCGATGCGGACCATCGGAGGGGTGCCGGTGACATCCTTCTGCTCGACGAACCGTTCGTCGCCATCGATCTGCTGCCAGCCGAAGATGCGGATCTGCATGAGGATCGGCTGTTTGCCCGGATTTTCGAGGCGCAGCGGCGTCGCGTGCTGCCCGCTCTCGATGACCGGATTGATGGGCCAGATCACGACCGAGTTGTTGCTTTGTGCATACGCAAAGCCAGGCAGGAGTGCGCAGGCAACGAAGGTCACCAGCCCTGGCGTGAAAGCGTGGATCCGCATGCTCTTTTCCTTTTGCTTCCTACCAGCTCAGGGTGACCGTCACTGTGTCCGTATAAGTGCCCGGAGGCGTCGTGCCGGGCAGAGTGAGGCGACCATAAATGGGCAGCCGGACATCGTTCATGTTGGCTGCGGTCACCGTGATCGGGGTCGCCTGGTTGATGCCGATCGCCTGCGTGCAACCGGTGTCCGCGCACAGGCCGTAAGCCAGCCTGTTCGCCGTGGTGCCCAACTGCAGAGTGCGGCCCGTTGCCTGGTGCAACCCGCCATCGATCGACATTGTCAGGCTCACGCCCGGCGTGCAGCGAAGCACGATGGTTTGCGACGCGGCGAGACTCGCCTGAACCGTCGTCGTGGCGACCGAGGGCTGGGGCGTGAATGTCAGTGTGCCCATGGTGCCTGCGTTGCCGCTCGTTCCGAGACTGTCGACGGCACACCCGGCTGCGATCGTGGCGGACACGGCGAACGTCTTGCTCGTTTCCGCGCGCGCAGCGCCTGCGATCGAGATCGCCAGCACGCCAGTAACCAAAGCAACTCCAGAGCGGCGCACCTTCGTTACCCTACTTGGTGATCAGTCCCGGGCTCAGGGGCCGAACGCGATCGTCACGACCACGACGTCGTTGTAGGTTCCGGTGACAAGGCCGGCAGCGCCATAAGCCGTGCCGTACACCGTGACGGTCTGCGCGCTGCCGTCGGCCGCCAGCGTGATCGGGGTGTTCGCGACGATCGGCGTGGTTCCACCGGTATCGCGGTAGAGGTTGTAGGTCACGTAATTCGCCGAGGTGGTATGCTTCATAGAGCGCGTACCGGTGGTGCCGGTGTTGCTCGTGCCCAGTCCTGCGGAGTTGCCTGCGGAGAACGTGATCGTCGGTTGCGTGCCGTTGCTGCACTGGATCGCGATGCCGTTGCCGACGCCACTGACCAACTGGGCCGTAGCCTGCGTGAAGTAGCTGTTCTGCGGCCCGAAATCGAGCGTACCGAAAGCGACGTTGTTCGTTGCGTCGGCAACCACCACATTATTGATCTGACACGCGGTCGTCAGGGTGATGGTGGCGTTGACGTTGCCGGTGATGCTGGCGCTGGCTGGTGTGGAAACTACCGCGCTGCCAAGCAGAACGAATCCGATGACATGTTTTCTCATAAATCAGACCTCCTGGCATCATTACGTGCTTTTCCTGAAGGCTAAGTTGACCTTGAATGGTGACCAAAGGTAAAATTAAAGAACCGATGCGGATGTAGTGCGCGCCATCCAATCAGTGTACGCCTCATGCGTCGATTAGCCGGAGATGCCCTTTATCAAATCGCTTTTCAGAATTTTATGAGGTGATTTCACGAATTTGATGGCCTCGATCACAACATATGGGCGATGGAAACAACATCCAATCCGGCGATAACTGGGCATTCATAGGCGTGAGAGTTGATCGATACGCTCAAGAGGCTGTCTCCAAAGGGACTCATGGCCGAAAAACGGATCGACACGAAAATACCGCCGCCCAGTCCGAACTGCCCCTTGAAACATCATTGATACCGGTGTCATAAAGGCGCTTCCATAGGTGAACGGGAAGGGCCGAGGGTCCGATCTCGCAAGGGAGAGAGATCTGCGTGTTGCATAGCTTTCGGCGTTTCGTGGCAAATCCGGCCTGTTCCTCCATCGCTCTGGTCGTTGCCGGGCTGTGCGTCGCCGTGCCTGCCGCACAGGCGCAGGAGGCGGATGGGCTGTTGTTCCGTGCGCCGCTGGATGATGGGTTCGACGCAAGCGTTTCGGGCGGCGCCGCGGCACCGAACTTCAGGAGCGACGTTTCGATCGTGCCGGACGGCGCGGTCAAGGGCGCGGGGCGCTGGACCGATGGCGGCTATGTGGCATGGGAGGCGCCGGGCAACATCTACGCCCAGCGCGGCACCCTCTCGTTCTTCTGGCGCAGTCATACGCCGGTGGGCGAAGCGCCTTTCGTGATCTTCCGCGCCAGCGCGGGTGATCACAGTAGCTGGGACATGGCGTTCCTGCGCATCGACTGGAACGGCCACGGCTTCGACGCTTTCGTGACCGACGCGAACCTTTCGCGCGTGCGGGTCAGCTGGACGATCCCGACCCCTCCGGCACCCGATGCATGGCATCACGTCGCTTTCGGCTGGGACGAAACGCAGGGCGTGCGCCTGTTCTGGGACGGCAAACAGGTGGCCGCGAAGCAGCAGGCGGCGGATCTCGACATGGAACTGGACCAGTTCGGGCTGGCGGGCCGCGTCATCGCGCCGCATCAGGTGCAGAGCCGCTACAATTTCATGCGCGGTTCCGATCTCGACGACATCCGCGTCTACGATCACATGCTGGACGAGGGCAACGTCGCCCGCCTCGCCGCGCGGCAGGAGCCTGCCGCTCCGCCTGCGCCCCCGGCGTCCGAAATTCGCGCCGCATGGCTCCATCGCTTCGGCTGGGACAAGGGCGCTCCCCCCGCGCTGGCAGAGGGCACGACGGTCGTGCGCAAGGTGGAGTTCGCCGACGCCAAGGACCTCAAGGAATGGATGTGGAAGGGTATCGACGGCATCGCCGAGACGACATGGCCCGGCGTCTACAACCGCTCGCGCCTGCCGGGGCGTGACGACTATTTCGAACTGCCCGACTGGAACGTCTATGTCGAGGGCGGCAAGACCTACGAACTGACGCTGCCGCAGGATGCTGCCTTCAACCGGGTGGAAATCCGTGGTGCGGCGTATGGCGCGCTGGAATGGTCGCCGGACGGCAAGTCGTCGTGGCGCAAGCTGGCGACGCGGCCGCAGGGCGTGGTGCGATCGGTCACCGATACCGCCGTTACGAAGGGCGGCGTCCTGCGCTTCACCAACGTGATGCAGGAGCAGCCGATCCAGGAAATCTGGGCCTACGACATGCATCCGGGACAGGTGCCTGCGGGCACCTTCCAGCTGAGCTATACGGTGAACGCGAAGGCCGCGTCCGACCTTGGTGCTCTGGACACACTCAACCGCTTCATCGCCGGGCGCTATCCCGCGAGGGAACGGGCCACCGTGGTTGCCCTGCCTACGAGCGGGGTGAAGGCGGCGGTCGGCGCGGGCAGCGCGGGAGCCTCGGGCACCGCGGCGCGCAGTGCCGACGATCTGCCGCTGGTCCATGTGCTGATCCCTTCGAACTTCGGCGCTGCTGCGGCGGACCGACCGCTGGCGCGTGCGTGGAACTACGGCTGGGAGAACGTCCACGATGGCCTCGACGGCGTGGCGATCGACCTGCCCGCCATCGATGCGAAGCCCGACGCCAGGGGCCTGATCCCGCTGGACATCCGGGTCAAGGACCCGATCTGGCCCGAGCGCGACATGATCGACGTGCAGGTTTCCGTGCGACCCGGCCAGCCGCGCACGCTCTGGCTGGACTTGCGCGACCGCATCCTCACCGCCGACAGCCTTTACCTCACCGTTGCCTCGGCCGCGCCCGATTTCGGGGCGCAGTCGCTCGACGGCATGAAAGTGCGCATGGTCTTCAAGGACCGCGCTGAGGCGAGGGCAGAGCACATTGCCGACCGCTTCAATCAGGTGAAGGACAACTGGGCCTTCCTGGTGGAGGAGCACACCGCCTCCAAGCGCGCGGGCCTCTATCGCAGGCTCTACGGCGACATCACCGACTTGCTGCGCGTCGATCCGGACAATCTTGAGGCTCGCCGCTACTGGGCCGACATCGGCTATTCGCAGGACCAGTTGCCGCCCTTCGTCCAGCCCGAGCCGCCAGCCGGGATACCGCTCTGGGCCTTCCGTCAGCTGGAGGACCTCAAGCTCACGCGCCAGTTCGTGAACTGGTGGATCGATCACCGGCAGGTGCCCTACGGCGACTTCGGCGGCGGGATTTCCGACGATACCGACCTGACGCAGCAGTGGCCCGGCCTCGCGCTCATGGGTGTCGATCCGGACAAGATCAACGCCTCGCTGCGGGCTTTGTCGGACGCGGTCTACAAGAACGGCATGATCGTCAACGGGCTGAGCTACATCAGCACCGACGAACTCCACGTCTACGAGGAAGGCATCAATTCCGACGCCGAGCGGCTCTATCTCAACTGGGGCGAGCCCAAGGCGGTGGAGCGGATGATGGCGACCGTGCGCGGCCTGAAGGACGTGATCCGGGTGAACCCGGCCGGGCACATGCACATCTCATCGAGCTGGTACGGCGGCCGCAAGATCTACCGCGACGAGCCCTGGGCATGGCAGAAACCCTATGGTTTCGTCATCATGCACACCCCGGTGCTGCTGGGCGTGTTCAACGCCGACCCCACCGCGCGGGGCATGGTCACCGGCTTGATCGACGGACTGCTGGCGCACGGCAAGCAGGGAGCGGACGGCCTCTGGACCTTCCCCAACGACATCAGCTTCGACCATGACAGCGAGCGTGCGGGCGACGGCGGCGGCGCCTCGCTGCCGATGCAGTCGGCCTGGGCGGCATGGCGTTTTACCGGCGATGACAAGTATTTGC
>JASGGD010000054.1:0-24834 GCA_047605225.1 Novosphingobium sp. | reverse complement strand
CACCCAGAAGCGGATATAGGGATCGTCGTCGCTCTTGTTGCCGACGAGGTAGTAGCGCCCGTCCGCTCCGCGCGCGATCGAGGCGTGGCCGTGGTAGTCCTCGGACACCGGCCGCCCGCCGTTGACTTGCTGCCAGTGCAGCCCGTCGCGGCTGACCGAGTAATAAAGCACGCCGTAGCGCTCCTTGGTCATGTGCGCGAACAGGTAAGCCTTGTCCGGATCGATGTAAGGCGTTTCCGGCGCGCCGGGCACGACTTCGACCTTCGCAGGCTGCGCCTGACCGCTCGCGTGAACGCCTGAAAAGCTGAATGCAGCCGCCGTTGCGGCAAGCGCTATCGTGCGCGCAAGGCGCGATTTGCCCCGAACCAAGTTCCATCTCCCATGACTTGTGCTGCGCATGAACTGACCGCCTGGAAGTGTCATTGTCAAGATTGATATTATAAATGCGTACTCCTATGCGTGTCTCCATGAACAGGCCCGCGTCTTCGCGATTCGGGTCGATGCCGCTGCGGCACGCCCATTGGCTGGGCGCTGACCGGGCAGGATTGGGGAGACGAGATGGGACTGGCGACGATCGACATCACCGTGGTCGTGATCTACGCGATCGGCATATTCGGCCTCGCGCAATGGGTCAGCCGCGACAAGGCGGGGGCCGGGCCGAAGAACTCGACCGACTACTTCCTCGCCTCGAAGAACCTGCCGTGGTGGGCCATCGGCGCCTCGCTGATCGCGGCGAACATCTCGGCCGAGCAGATCGTCGGCATGTCCGGGTCTGGCTACGCCATCGGCCTCGCCATCGCTTCGTACGAGTGGATGGCGGCCGCGACGCTGCTGATCGTCGGCAAGTTCTTCCTGCCGATCTTCTTGCGTAACGAGATTTACACGATGCCGCAGTTCCTGGAGCGGCGCTACGGTCCCGGCATCCGCTCGCTGATGGCGGTGTTCTGGCTGGTGCTCTACGTCTTCGTGAACCTGACGAGCATCATCTGGCTCGGCTCGGTCGCGGTGACCAAGGTGGCGGGCGTCGATCAGGACGTCGCACTGGTCGGCCTCGGCGTCTTCGCGCTGCTGTATCAGCTGCGCGGCGGGCTGAAGGCCGTGGCGCTGACCGATATCGTGCAGGTGACGCTGCTGGTCATGGGCGGCCTCATCATCGCGGTCCTGACCCTTGGCGAGATCGGCGCGGGACAGGGCATCGTCGCGGGCTTCTCCACTTTGATGGCACGCGCGCCCGATCACTTCGAGATGATCCTCGAACCCTCCAATCCGCACTACGTCGACCTGCCGGGGCTTTCGGTGCTGATCGGCGGCATGTGGATCGCGAACCTGTCGTACTGGGGCTTCAACCAGTATATCATCCAGCGCGCCCTGGCGGCAAAGTCGATCGACGAGGCGCAGAAGGGCATGCTGTTCGCCTCGTTCCTCAAGCTCATCATGCCGATCATCATCGTGCTGCCGGGCATCGCCGCGGTCATCCTCGCGCCCGACATCGCCAAGCCGGACGAGGCCTACCCGACGATGATGCGCCTGCTTCCGCCCGGCCTGCTGGGGCTCGTCTTCGCGGCACTGGTGGCGGCGATCATCGCTTCCACCGCGTCCAAGATCAACTCGATCGCGACGATCTTCACGCTCGACGTCTGGGCCAAGTTCGGCAAGTCGGCCAGCAGCCAGACCGACGAGCGCAAGTTGGTCCTCGTCGGCCGGATCGCGGCGGCGGTCGCCATCGTCATCGCCATCCTGACCGCGCGCCCGCTCGTCGGATCGAGCGAGCAGGCGTTCCAGTTCATCCAGGAATTCACCGGCTTCTTCACGCCGGGGATCACCGTGATCTTCCTCCTCGGCCTGTTCTGGCGGCGGGCCAACGAGCCGGGTGCGATCACTGCCGCCATCGCCTCCGTGGCGCTGTCGTGGGGCTTCAAGGTCATGGCGCCGGGCATCCCGTTCATGGACCGCATGGGGCTGGTGTTCCTTGTGGCGCTGGTCATGGCGGTGGTCGTCTCGCTGGCAACCCCGGCGCGGCCCGACAAGGATACGATCTCGACGGGAGACGTGCGCTATGCGACGTCGAGAGGGTTCAATGCAGGAGCGATTGCCGTGGTTCTGGTGCTTTGCGTGCTTTACGCGGTGTTCTGGTGAGCGGGGCCTTCATCGCCGTCGACTGGGGCACGACCAACCGCCGCGCCTACGTGATCGAAGGCGGCGAGGTCGTCGCCACCGAGCGGGACGAGCAGGGCATCCTCTCGGTTCCGCCGGGCGGTTTCCCCGCTGCCGTCGCGGCCTTGCGCGAGCGTCATGGCGGCTTGCCGATGCTGCTGGCGGGAATGGTCGGCTCCAACCGGGGCTGGCATGACGCAGGCTACGTTGCTGCACCCGCTGGGATCGCCGAACTTGCCGCCGGGCTCGTCTCGCCGGTCGAGGGCGTCGCCATCGTCCCCGGCGTCTGCCGCGACGGGAGTGGCCGACAGGACGTTATGCGCGGCGAGGAAGTGCAGCTTCTCGGCGCCGTTGCGGCAGGGCTCGCGCCTGCCGACGCCCTGCTGTGCCAGCCGGGCACCCACGCCAAGTGGGCGGTCATGCAAGGCGGTGCGCTGGCCGACTTCACTACCGCCATGACCGGCGAGATGTTCGCCATGCTCAAGGCCCACTCGCTCATCGGCAGCGAGATGGTGGGCGAGGTCGATGCCGACGCGGAATTCCGCAAGGGCGTAGAGGCTAGCGCCGATGGCGACCTGCTCGCCGCGCTGTTCGGCGTGCGCGCGGCTTCGGTGCTCGGCGCAAGACTGCCCGGCGCGGCGGCGGCTTATGTCAGCGGCCTGCTGCTCGGCACGGATTGCCGCGCCCGGATCGGATCGGGCCAGACGGTGCATCTCCTTGCCGACGGGTTGCTCGCGCGGCTCTATTCCGTCGCCATTTCCATCGCCGGGGGAGAGGCCGTCGTCGTCGACAGCCACGCCTCCTTCGTCGCCGGCATCACCCGCATCTGGGATATGAAATCATGATCGACCTTGCTTCCGCGCTCGCGCAGCTTCCCCTCGTCGCCATCCTGCGCGGCATCCGCTCCGACGAGATCGAGGCTGCCGCCGACGTTCTGGTCGAGGCGGGTTTCCGCCTGATCGAAGTGCCGCTCAACTCGCCCGATCCGCTCGTCACCATCGAGAAGCTGGCGCGGCGCGTGGGCGACCGGGCGATCGTAGGCGCGGGCACGGTACTGAGCGCCCAACAGGTGGCCGAGGTGCAGAACGCGGGCGGCGCGATGATCGTCTCGCCCAACACCGACCTTGCCGTGATCGCCGAGAGCGCGCGTCGCGGCCTCGTCTCGCTGCCGGGCTATTTCACGCCGAGCGAGGCGTTCGCGGCCCTTGCTGCGGGCGCCAGCGGCCTCAAGCTGTTCCCGGCCGAGGCGGCGAGCCCCGCCGTGGTCAAGGCCCAGCGCGCGGTGTTGCCCAAGGACGTGCCCTTGCTTGCGGTGGGCGGCATCTCGCCGACCAACATGGAACCCTGGCGCAAGGCGGGGGCGGACGGCTTCGGCCTCGGCTCGGCGCTCTACAAGGCGGGCCTCTCCACTGCCGAGATCGCCGCGAACGCCAAAGCCTTCGCGCGGGCGTGGGCCGAGATGGAGGGGCGCGCATGATTCGCACGCTCGTTTCCCTGACGCTCGCCGCGCTGCTGGCGGGCTGTGCGACCACGCAGGCCGCAGCCCCCACGCTCACCAACCCGCTGCTGTCGAGCGGGCCGGACCCGTGGATCGTCCATCACGGCAAGACCTTCTACTTCCTCGGCACCAAGGGCGACCGCATCGCGGTCCGCCAGACCGACGACCTCGGCAAGCTGGCCGAGGCGCCCGAGCACACGATCTGGACGCCGCCTGCCAAAGGACCGAACGCGGAAGGCATCTGGGCGCCGGAACTGCACCGTTTCGATGGCAAGTGGTACGTCTATTACACCGCCGCGCAGGACGGTCATAACGACGACGCGCACCGCGGCGTCTTCGTGCTGGAGAATGCGAACGCCGACCCGCTCAAGGGACAGTGGATCGACCGGGGCCGTGTCAACACCGCGATGACCGGCCTCGACGGCACAGTGTTCGAGCACGGTGGCAAGCGCTGGTTCGTCTATTCGGCCTATGACGGCCCCGACAGCGTCCTCGCCATCGCGCCGATGGTGAACCCCTGGACCCTCGGCCCCGGCGAGACCGTCATCGCGCGGCCCGACCTCGCGTTCGAGCGGCAGGGCGGGCGGCAGATTCTGGAAGGGCCGGAGTTCCTTGCCGGGCCGAAGGGCGATCTGTTCCTGTCCTATTCCGCCAGCGCCTGCTGGTCGGACGACTATGCGCTGGGGCTGCTCCACGCGAAGCCCGGCAGCGATCCGCTGAACCCGGCAAGCTGGACCAAGTCGCCGCGGCCGGTGCTGGCCAAGGCGCCGCGGAACGACGTCTACGCCACCGGCCACAACGGTTTCTTCACGACCGATGGCGGGCGCCGGACGTGGATCGTCTACCACGCCAACGACGGCGCCGATCGCAAGTGCACCGAAGCCCGTTCGCCGCGCGTGCAGGCGATGGAGTGGAGCGCCGATGGCGCGCCGGTCTTCCCCATCCCCTCGCGCGCGGGCGAGCCGGTTCCTGCCCCGCAGCCCTGAGGGTCAGGCCGTGCCAAGCAACGGCGCGCGCCGGTAGAACGCGAGGTCCTGCATTTCGTAGGCCGCCGGAGTGTCCGCCGTGCGCGCGTCGTGGAGCCGCTTCCAGTGCGCGAAGAGGCCCATGATGTGCGGCGGATCGCCGTGGATTTCGGTGAAGCCGCCGTTGAGTTCGCGCGTGTCGAAGTAGGCCGCGTTGACCTCGTCCGCCCATAGCTCGGTGGCGAGGGGATAGCCCATGTCGATCCAGCGCTGTCGCTCACCCGCGAAGTCGGAGACGAGGTAGGCGATGTGGTGGAAGCCTTCTTCGCCCTTCGCGAACATGTCGCGGTAGATCGAGGGCTTGTCGTCGTGCTGCTCGATGAACTGGATCATCATGTCGCCGAGGTAGCCGAAGGCATAGGAAACGTCCGCCTCCTCCTTCGTGCCGCGATAGGTGAACTCGTCGCAGTGGTGGTGGCGGACCATGCAGAACGGCCCGGCGCCGAAAGCGTCGGACCACTTATGCGCGGCCTCGTCGATGCTGTTCACGAACCAGGCCTGCTGGAACAATGCACGCTTCATGACCTCTCCTCTTTCCCGTGGCGCCGTTGACCGGCAATCACAGGGTCGAGGACTCCCCGCCCGGCCGCAACCGGGCAAAAGGGAGAGGTTGCGCCTCAGAACAGACCCGGCACCTCGCGTTGCGGCGTGCTCGGCCGCGTCGGGGCGAGCAGTTCGCGGCGTTCGGAGGTATCGGCCGTCACCGCCATGCGCGCCATGCTCTGCCCGGCCATCGGCGTGCAGCTCTGCCCCGAAAGGTACTGCAGCGCCACGCGCGTCGAATCCTCGCGCGCGTCGCCCATGTCGTAGCTGATGTCGTCGTTGCTGGTGCAGGTCGCCTGCATGCGGTCCGCGAGGCCGTTGAAGTAATCGCCTTCGCCCGCGCTGTTCTGCACCTTGATCGCCACGATGCGCAGGCGGTCGTCGCACGAGGGGCGGTCGATGGCGATCTGGCCCACCGGCTTGCCGTAGGTATTCGCGCCGATCAGCGCGACGTCGGCTTTGAGGTAGGGCAGGAAGGCGTTGATCACCATTTCGCTGGCCGACGCGGTGCCGCCCGAGGTGATGAAGGCGATCTTGGTCGGCGCGATCGATTCCGGCTGCGCTGTGAAATAGGCGGTGGTGTTCTCTGCTGATTTCTCGGAGCGGAAGACCGTGCGCGCGAACACTTCGGAGGCGGAGCGGTTGGCGCCCAGCAGGTTGCCCATCAGTTCGGCTACCGAAATCAGCCCGCCGCCGTTGTAGCGCAAGTCCACCACCAGCTGCGTCACGCCCGCGTTACGGAATGCGGCGAAGGCGGCGCGCAGTTGTGGCTCGGCGGTCGAGATGAACGTGCGCAAGTTGAGGTAGCCGATCTTGCGTCCGCCCTGATCGATGATCTTGTAGCCGTAAGCACTCGAAACCGGCTGCAGTTCGAAGTCGCGCTTGGCCACGGTGACATTGCGCGTCCCGCCGGCGTCGGTGATCTGGAGCACGCGGGTGACGCCCGCCTCATCGGGGCCGAGCGCATCGGCGACGGCATTGACGCCGCCCGATGCCCAGAGCGACTGTACCGTTTGAAGGTTCGCCGAACTGGTGCCGATCGCGAGGATTTCGGTGCCGCGCTTCATGCCCGCGTTCGCGCCGGGGCCGGTCTCGAACGCCTCGATCACGAAGAGGCGGCGGGCGCTGGCGTTGGCGCCGAGCCTGACGCCGAGCCCGGCCGACGAGCCCTGCTCGTAATAGGCGTTCTCCTCGGCGATCGAGGTGCGATAGGTGAAGAACCGGTCCCAGTTCTGCGCGCGCGCATTGGCAGTCAGCGAATCGATGTAGTCGTCAAGCGTGGTGTAGGCCGCCGGATTGGGGTTCGCGGGCAGCGTTTCCGGGAACAGATACCACTCGCGCAGCTGCGCCTCCGCCCAGTCCTGCCGTTCGCGCAGCGAGCAGCCGGCGACCGGCGTGGGCGTCGGGGTAGGGGCGGGCGTGGAAGTTCCCGGCGTGGGCGTCGGAGTGGAGCCGCCACCATCACCACCGCCGCATGAAGTCACCAGCAGAGCCAGCACGCACGCGCATGCCGTCCACGTCTTGTTCGATCGCACCTGTAGTCCCCCGTTCGAAGAGCCTGATAGTCGCAACCAGGCTCTAAGTCACTGTAGGAACGGTATTACACAAGTGCGGCTTCCGTCAGCCCACATATTCGCGCGATACGTATTTTTTCGAGACTCACGGCATGAAGAACCCGCCGTTCACGTCCAGCACGGTGCCGGTGACGAAGGCGGCGCGCTCCGAGATCAGGTATTCGACGGCGGCGACGATGTCGTCTGTCTCGCCGAGGCGGCCGACGGGAATGTCGTCGGTGTAGGTGTTCTTGTCGCCGAACCCCTCGCTTTGCGGGGTGACGATGCGGCCGGGCGCGATGCAGTTGGCGGTGATGCCGTTCGCGCCGACTTGTCCTGCCAGTACGCGGGTGAAGCCGATTACGCCTGCCTTGGTCGCGCCGTAGTGCGCGCCGGACAGGCGCGAGCGCATGCGCCCCCCTTGCGATGAGAAGTTGACGATGCGACCCCATCCGCGCGGCTTCATCACCGGCAGGACGGCCCGGCACAGCAGGAACGTGCCGGTGAGGTTGACCGCGATGACGCGGTGCCATTCGTCGAGGTCGGTTTCCTCCACCGGAAGCGAGCGACCGCCGTGGCTGGGGCTGATCCCGGCATTGTTGATCAGCATGTCGACATGGCCCCACTCGGCCGCGACCTGCGCGATACATGCCTCGACGCTGGCCGGATCGGCGACGTCGCAGTGCAGGGCGAGGCTGCCGGGCAGGGCCTGCGCCAGTTCATCGAGGCCCTTGATGTCGAGAAGCGCCAGCCGGTGGCCCGTCCCGGCCAGCTTTTCGGCGATGGCGCGGCCGATGCCTTGTGTCGCGCCGGTTATGACGGCGACTTTTCCCTCGTTCATGGCGTACTCTCCCGATTGCGAAGCGGGTCATGCCCGCACGATAGTTGCGTCGCAGGGGCTTGCGCCCGAGGCTGCGAGGTGGTCATGATCGATGCCGCAGGGGCCTCACGCCTCTTGCTGAAACCGCGTGCTCGGGACAGGAGGGTAATGCCATGCACGACATCATCCGAACCGACGCCGAGGAGAGTGAAGCTACGCCTGAGACTGTGCCCGAGCGGGGCCGTCGCCGCCATGTGACCTCCGCCGTCACGCGGATCAAGATTATCGAGGCTGCCGAGAAGCTCTTCGCCGATCGCGGGATCGACGGCGTCGCCCTGCGGGAGATCGCGGCGGCGGCGGGGCAGGGCAACAATACCGCCGTCCAGTACCACTTCGGCACCAAGGAAGCGCTGGTCTACGCGATCTTCGATTATCGCACCGAGATGTTCGAGCCGCTGCGCGCCGCGATGCTGGACCGCGCCGACGAAGCCGGTCTGCTCGGCGATGCGCGCACGCTTCTGGAGATCATGTGCCTGCCGCACCTGACGATCAGCGACGAGGACGGGCGGCATCCTTATTCCGCCTTCCTCGCCCAGTACCTCACCCGCAGCCGTGCCGAGGGTATCCCCCATCCTTACGACGATCCCGAAGTTCCCGTGCCTGCGCTGCGGCGGGTGCGCCGGCTGATCGTCGAGCGGGTGAACTACGTGCCGCCGGTGGAACTGCGCCTTCGCGTGGGCCTGTGCAAGCTGATGTTCCTCAACATGCTGATGCGGCGCGACAGCGGCTTTCCGCATTTCGATCAGGGCATCACGCTCGATGCTTTGGTGGACGATACCATGGTGCAGATGACCGTGGCGCTGACGGCGCCTTACAACCATCGCCAGGCACCGCTGTTCGCCGATATGATCAGGACGGTCTGAGCGCACCTTGTCCTACGCCGTCTCGTCCAGCATCCGGCGATAGGTGGGCAGGGCGCGGGCGATGAAGAACGTCGATGCCGCCGCCGCGATGGAGCAGGTGATCGCCAGCGAGTCGCCCACCCGTCCCTCGTCGCCGAAGACGTGGTCGGTGATGAGCGCGACGAAGGTGGGCGCCAGCGCCAGTCCCGCCACGCTGATCACGAAGACGTAGATCGACGAGGCGATGCCGCGCATCCGGTTGGGGGTCACCAGCTGCAGCGCGGAGGAGGACAGCGCTTGCGGCAGGCTGTAGAGCACGCTCGCGGCGGTCGCGATGGCGAAGGCGGTGCGGTAATCGCTCGCCGCCATCAACGCGAGGCTGAGCGGGACCATCGCCACCGACGCGCCGAGCGCGACGACAAGCAGGTTGTCGCGCCGCCCCATCCGCTCGACCGCGCGGGCGACCCACGGGCTCACCAGTACGCTGAGCGATCCGGTGATCAGCACGGCGATGCCGTACTCGACCCCCACTTGCGCGGCGGAAACCCCGAACTTGCGGATCAGCACCGTCGGCATCCACGCGGGGAAGGCGTAGAGCGGGATGATGAACAGCGGCATGCCGAGGTAGAAATTGCCGTAGAACCCGCGCCAGCGACGGAACGTCTCCCGGATTTCGGCCGGGGACATGGTCTTTACCTCGGAAGCGGCGGAGGCGGCGCGGCGGGCGGGTTCCTTCACGAAGACCAGCAGCAGCGCGATAAGGATGCCGGGCAGTCCGGCCGAGAAGAACACCAGCTGCCACGGCTTCATGGAGCCCAGCACAGGGAGCGCCGACAAGTCCCAGCCCTCTGCCCCCTGCAACAGCAGCCCGCCGAAGATCAGCGCGAGGCCGCCCCCAAGGTAAGGCCCCATCATGTAGACGCTGAAGGCGCGCGGGATCAGGCGCGGCGGGAAGGCGTCGGCGATGATCGACCAAGCGGCCGGGGTCAGGCAGGCTTCCGCTCCGCCGACGCCGAAGCGGGCGAGGAACAGCTGCCAGTAACTGCGCGCGAGCCCGCAGGCGCTGGTGCCCACGCTCCACAAGGCGATGCCGAACATCAGTACGCCCTTGCGGCTGCCGACGTCGGCGATGCGCCCGAACACCGGGCTCATGACGACGTAGGCCGAGGTGAAGGCGAGCCCTTGCAGCAGGCTGAGGCGCGTGTCGTCGAGCCCGAACTCGGCCTTGATTGGCCCGACCAGCAGGTTCAGCACCTGCCGGTCGATGAAGCTGCAGGTATAGGCGAGGGTGAGGACCGCGATCAGATACCAGCCTGCCAGCGATCCTCCCTGAGGATCGCTGGTCACGGGCGGCTCCGGTACTTCAGCTTCGCGGATGGGCGTCACGACGGTCACTTGCCCAGCCTTGCGGGGTCGATCTTGCGCTCCGGCGTGAAGCCGCGCAGCAGTTCGAATTTCTGGACCTTGGTGGCGCTCATCGGCCATTCGTCCACGAAGCGGACGTAGCGCGGGATCTTGTAGCTGGCGATACGGCCCGCGCAGTGGCGCGCGACGTCCTCCTCGCGCAGGGTCTCGCCGGGGTTGAGTTCGATGAAGGCGGCGGCGACTTCCATCAAACGCTCGTCCGGAACGCCGACGACCTGCGCCATGCGGATCGCCGGGTGCGTGGCAAGGAAGCTCTCCAGTTCGACGGCGGCCACGTTCTCGCCCCCGATCTTGAGCATGTCCTTGAGGCGGCCTTCGTAGACCACGCGCCCCATTGCGCCGATCCGGCCGAGGTCGCCGGTGTGCAGCCAGCCCTCGCCATCGACGGCGGCGGCGGTCGCCTCGGCATCGTCGAAGTAGCCCGCGAAGACGCCGAAGCCGCGCATGCGGATTTCCCCGGGCTCGCCGTCGGGGACGATCCGGTCGTCCTCGCCGAAGATCGCCAGTTCCATCCCCTCGCAGATCGGGCCGGAGGTTTCGAACAGGACGTCGTCGGGGTCGTCGATCTCGCTGTAGCAGGGGACGCCGGTGCCTTCGGTCAGGCCGTAGCTGTTGACGTACTTCGCCCCCGGAAAGAGCGTGCCGTAGCGGCGCATCAGATCGACCGGGCCGACCACGTGGTTGATCCGCAAATCCGACTGGTCGTAGCGATCGAACTGCGGGTGCGTCACCAGCGCCGAGATGATCGTCGGGAAGCCCGCGTACTGCACGGTCGGCCGCCGCTCGATCAGCAGGTCCATCGCCTCGTCGGCGGAGAAGTGGCCCATGCCGATGAAGCACGCCCCCGTCGCGCGGCACCCGGCCATCGGCAGGATCGTCGACATGTGGAACAGCGGCAGCGGGTCCCAGACCCGGTCCTGCTCCGTCAACCGGAAGCGCCCAGCCATCGCGCTACCCATCCGGCTGAGCGATCCGTGCGTCAGCATGCAGGCCTTGGGGCGCGAGGTGGTGCCGGAGCTGAAGATGATCAGGCCCACGTCGTCAGGGCTGACCGCCGCCGCCCGCTCCATCACGGCGTCGGTGCTGACGCCCTCGGCGGCCTCTTCCAGCATGGCGAGGCCGGGCCAGTTGCCGGGGCGGTCGTCACCCAGTTCGATCACGCCGCGCAGCGACGGTGCGGCCGCTACCGACAGCTCGCCCCCGCTCCACCCGGCCAACTCGGGAAAGACCTCGCCCAGCATCGGGCGGTAGTCGCAGAACCGCCATGCATGCCCGCCGAGGAACAGCAGGCTGATCTGCGATTTGGGGATGACGTAGGCGAGGTCGTCCGCCCGATACCGCGCGTTGAGCAGCACCGCGCAGCCGCCGACCATCTCGATCGCATAGTACAGGACCACGTAGTCCCAGCAGTTCGGCGCCAGCACGCCGACATGGTCCCCCGGCTTCACCCCGAGCCCGATCAGCGACCGCGCCCGTTCCACCACTTGCGCGAGCAGTCCGGCATAGCTGGCCTCGCGCCCGTCATAAACGAGCGCGGGCCGGTCGGCGAAGCGGTCGGCGGCGCGGGCAAGCGAGCCGCCGACCGTCAGCGCATCCAGCGCCGAAAGGTCGGGAAGGGCGGAAAGGTCGGTCACGGTTTCCATTCTCAGGGCATGCGCCAGGTCAGCTGCAGCGCGATCGTGCGCGGCATCGCCCCGAACCCGGCCTGATCGGCGATGCGACTGGCGTTCGTCCCGGTGCCGCTGCCCGAACCCGCCGCATCGGTGACGCCGGTGACGACGAAGCGATTGGTCAGGTTCTTGCCGAGCAGCGCCAGCTCCCACCGCTCGTCGGCGGTGCGGATGTGGATCTGCGCATCGAGGTTGATGTACTTGCCCTGCCGCGACAGCGGCGAGCCGAAGGCCGAAGTCAGATAGCTGGACGAGTAGCGGCTATCGATCCCGAACCCGGCGGTCAGGCCGTCCGAGAGGTCGGTGTCGTACTTCATCCCCAGCGTCGCGGTCCAGCGCGGCGCGGCGAAAGTCGGCACCCCGTTGAGGTTTTGCCCCGGCGTCCCGGCGCGCGCGGGCGTGGTGGGTGTCGCCGCGACCGGCGGCACCAGCAGCCCCGGCGTACAGCCATCGTCCAGCGACTGGCCACCGTAGCACGGCGCGATGCCGTCCCCGTAGTTCGCCTTATTGTAGTTGAGCGAGCCGTTCAGCTCGAACCCGCGAAGACCGCGCGGCGCATAGTCGAACTCGACCTCGACACCGCGCGTGCGCGCCGACCCGGCATTGATCGAATTGTAGCTGAGCGCCGCCGAGTCCAGATAGGTCACCTGAAGGTCGGTGTACTTGAAGGTATAGAGGCTGACGTTGAAGCGCAGCTGGCGGTCGAACAGCATCGTCTTGATGCCCGCCTCGAAGCCCTTGCCCTTCTCCGGATCGAAAGTGAAGAAATCCGGCGCGGTCAGCGGGGTCAGGATCGAGCTGTTGGAAAAGCCGCCCGACTTGTACGCGGTCTTGAAGGCGCCATAGACGTTGATGTCGGGCGTCACCTTCCAAGCTACCGTCGCTTCGGGCGACCAGTTGGTGAAGGTCTGATCCGCCGCCAGTCGCCGCGTCACGTCGTAGTTCACGCCCGCGAATCGCGGGTTGGCGTAAGGCTGGAAGAACGTGCTGTCCTTGGTCTCGTGAATGTAGCGCACGCCGCCGGTCACCTCGATCTCGGGGATGACCTTCCAGATCAGCTGGCCGTAGCCCGACAGGGTCTCGCCGTCGGTGGTCGATTCCTTGGCATACTGGACGTATCGATAGCCCTCTGGCGCGGCGCTGTTCTCGGCATTGGCGTTGATGACGACCTGATCGAAAGTGCGCTTCGTGTTCTGGTAATAGCCGCCGATCAGGAAGTTGAGCGGCCCGTCGAACTGCGAAAGCACGCGCAATTCCTGGCTGAACGCCTTCCACCGGCTGACTTCGCCGCCCCAGATATTGACCGTGGGCGAGGACTGGTAATCGATGTCCGCCGTCCACTCGTTGCGGTTGAAGTTGTAGTTGGTGACCGACGTGACCGCGAGCGCGCCCAGCTGGTAATCGATGTTGCCGGTCACGCCCCACGAACGATAGTCGTTGAAGTTGTGATCCTTCACCAGCACCGTCTCGTCGGCGATGTCCTTGGGCAGATCGTTCATCCGGTTGTAGAAGCCGGGGGTGCAGGCGACGCCGGGCGTCGTCGTGCTGGTGCCGCCGTCGCAGGCGAAGATATTGTAGTTCCACGCGCCGCCGTATGTCCGGTTCCAGCCGTAGTTGGCCTTGATCGTGGCGGTCAGGTCGTCGGTCGGTTCCCAGCGCAGCGTGCCGCGCACAAGCAGGTCACGCTCGCGCGGGCCGCTCTTGCTCGGCGGGGCGACGTGCGCGGTGTTGGGCGCCACCGTCGTCGCGGTGGGCGTGTCGCGGGTGTTGTAGGTGACCGGCCCGGCGCGATTGTCGAACAGCGACCCGAAGTCCTTCGATCCGCGTACTGCAAGGCGGAAGCCTGCGGTATCGCCGATCGGGCCGGAGATGAAGCCCTCGCCATAGACCTTCTGCGCGTTGAATTCGTAGCCCGTGCGCATCTGCGCGGTGAAGTGGTCGGTCGGGTTGGCGGTGGTGATCGAGATCACGCCCGCCGTCGCGTTCTTGCCGAAGAACAGCGATTGCGGCCCCTTCAGGATCTCCATCGAGGCGAGGTCGAAGAAGCCTTCGTTGATGGTCCGGCCCTGACCGTAATAGACGCCGTCGACGATCACCGCGACCGACTGCTCGACGCCGATCGACAGCGAGTTGGAGCCGATGCCGCGCAAGGTCAGCTGCGCGCCCGAGCCCGAGACGTTGCGGCCGATGACCAGCTGCGGTGTGGCGGCGGCGATGCGTTCAAGACTGGTAAGGTCCCGGCGGGCGATGTCCTGCGCCGAGATAACCGTGACGGCCACCGGCACGTCCTGCGCCGATTCCGCGCGGCGGCGGGCGGTGACGACGATGTCGTTGGCGCTGAACGCCGGAGCGTCGCCTTGTTGCTGCGGCGGCGCGGCGTCCTGCGCGAGCGCGGCGCCTGCGCCGCAAGTGACGGACAGGAGCGCGGTGCCCGCGAGCAGCAGGGCACGGCACGACCAATGGTTCGTTGCTTCGATCATTTCAGGTTCCCCTCGACCATGCTTGTTTTTGCATTTGTGCTTGGTTCGAGCCGCGCTTGTATCGTTGAATTTGGTGCGGCAGACTTAACTTATCGCGGTTTAAAATTAAGGCAACTGCCTTTTTAAATGGGACGCATTTTGCGGTCTTAGTGGGTGGTTGCGGGGGTTCTGAGCCGCCTGAAGGTGTGTTTTGGTGCTGTTAGGGTGTGTTTGGGTGCCGTTGAGTGCCGCTGGGCGGAACCGCTTCCGAAACCGTTCTGCACCGCTCCGGACGGCTTCGCTACGCACGCAAAGGCGAGGTGGTTTTTCCGGTCGGAGCGAGCGTCAGAACTACGAGCGGCGCGCCCATTCGCGGGCATCGTCGCTTGCCGCCCACCGCACCGCGTTGCCAACCAGTTGGCGGTAGTGCGGGTTCTCATAAGTTCGCGCGTCGTCGCCGGGCTGGATGTAGACGAGCGGCGAATTACCCGCCGGTTTCGCCCAGGCCAGCAGCGGGTTGAGGGGGCCGGGACGCCAGGGCGCACCTTCGCCATCGCCAAGCCGCTGGACGGCACGGCGGGCCGAATGGAACCGCTCGGGCGCCACTTCGCCGTCGAGGTAGAGCAGGGGGTAGATCGCAGGATCGTCGAAGACCTGCTGCAGATACAGTTCGTCGACGAGGTCGATCCGCTCGGGCAGTCCCGCCGTGACCGGATGCCCCGGATCGGCGATTTTCGCGGTGTAGGCCACGTCGCCGAGGTAGCCGGAATCGGCGCGCTGGATGCCGTCGATCACGGCATCGCGATAGAGGAACCGCCCGCCGATCGCCTCGGCATAGGGCGGCCATGCAGGCCATCCGGCAATGGCATGATGGAGCATGACCATGCCCTTGCCTTCGGCCATAAGTTCCTCGAAACCCTGCGTAAAATACTCAGGAGGGGCGATGAAGCCGGGACGTTCCGCCGCCGGAACGCGAAAGTCCAGCCCCGGCATGTCGTAGAACAGCAGGGCGTCATAGCGCCGCATCTGCTCGGGGTTGAGCAGCACGGAGGCGGCGGGCTGGTCCACGAAAGTCGGCTCGCAGCCTATGCCGCGCAGCATCGCCTCCAGACCATCGCGCGAGAAGGCGTGGCCCTTGACGACGACGAACAGTTCGATGCGGTCCTGTTTGCGGGTCATCGGCGCGCGCGGAAGCGGATCGGCAGTTCGCGCAAGGGCAGCGTCAGGAAGTTGGCGCGGTGGATCGGCTCGGTCAGCGGGCGGGCCAGTTCGATGTCGTCCAGCCGCTCGAGGATGGCGGTGACCCCCGTGGCGATCTCCTGCCGCGCCAACACCGCCCCGACGCAGAAATGCACGCCCGCCCCGAAAGCGAGGTGGGTTCCGGCGTTGCCGCGCTCCATGTCGAACATGTGCGGGCAGGCGAACTTGGCGGCATCGCGGTTGGCGGCACCATAGCGCACGATCACCACCGAATCCTTCGGGATCAGCGTGCCGCTCAGTTCCACGTCGCGCGTGGTGCGGCGGCGCAGGCCCTGCGTGGGGCTCTCGAACCGGATGACTTCCTCGACGAAGTTCTTGATCCGCTTGGGATCTTCTCGCAGTTTCGCCATCTGCTCGGGGTGGTTGAGCAACTGCATCATGGCATGGCCGATGGCGGTCATCGTCGACTCGAAACCGCCGCCGATGAGCTGGCTCATCACGCTCTGCAGTTCGGCCATCGACAGCGGTTCCTCGGTATCCACATGGGCAGTGGCGAGAGCAGAAATCCAGTCTCTCGTGGGGTTTGCGCGCCGTTCCTCAAACAGTTTGGCAAGATGGTGCTGCGCCTCCAGTTCGACATCGGCGTTGCGCAGCAGTTCCTCCTCGCTCATCACGTAGGAGGCGGGGGCGAGCATGGCGTCCGCCCACTTCTTGAAGGTCGCCACCTGATTGGACGGCAGGCCCATCTCCTCCGCCAGGATCGTGCCGGGCAGCAGCATCGCGTACTCGCTGATGAACTCGCACTCCCCGCGGCCTGCGAACCTGTCGATGAGGCCGTGAGCGACCTCCTCGATATGCGGTGTCATCTCCCGCACGCGCCCGACCGTGAAAACCCGGTCCACCAGCTTGCGATAGCGCCCATGATGCGGCGCATCGGTACGCTGGAGCGTCGAGATATGCGGCCACCCCCGCGCTTCCATATAGGCGCGCAGCTTCTCCGCATTCTGAGGTCCCTGCAGCGAGGCGCGATCCACCTTGTTGGAGAACGTCACCGGATCGGTCAGCACCGCCCGCAGATCGGCATAGCGCGAGACGATATAAAATCCCGTCTCCGGCATCCGATAAATCCCCGGCGCCTCCTGCATCGCCGCATACATCGCAAACGGATCGCTCTGCGTCATCGGATCGAGCAGGCTGAATCCCTCCAGCCCCTCCGTCAAAATGACTTCATCCATCAGATTCTTTCCCATTTTGCCTTTCAGATATATTGATCCATATGCCTTAAAAAATAAAGTGCGATGATTATCGCTGGGAACGTCGAGACCACTGAACCACGTTCGGGGAGTCCGATCGAACGAACAAAGCACCGTCTGCTCCGATCGCTGTTAACCATGAGTTATGAAATATCCCCTAGTCGCGCCTCTGGATGGGGGACCGCCTGTGCGCGTCTCGGGAATGAGGGATAATTTCTATGGTTCGTATGGTCAGTCATGTCGCGCTGGTCTGTGCGGCTGTCATGAGCACGCCGGTCATGGCGCAGGAGCAGGCGCCCCGTGCGACCGAGGGCACCAGCGCCGCCGATGGCGACATCATCGTCACCGCCCGCAAGCGCGAGGAACGCGCGGTCGATGTGCCGATCGCGGTCACGGCGGTCAGCGGCGCGGCGCTGGAAAAGCGCGGTGCGGCGAATCTGGCGGACTTCCTGCAGGAAGCACCCGGCGTCGGCATTTATGACGGCGGCTCGGCGCTGGGCACCAAGATCACGATCCGTGGCATCTCGTCGTCGCTGGGCGCGAACGAGAACGGGTTCTACCTCGACGACCTGCCGTTCACCGGTGTTACCGTGCCGCTCAGCCCGGACGTGCGCGCATGGGATCTCGACCGCGTCGAAATCCTGCGCGGGCCGCAGGGAACGCTGTTCGGCGAGGGTTCGATGGGCGGCACCGTGCGCATACTGACGCGCGGCGCTGACCTTGACCAGTGGGAGGCCAAGGGCCTCGGCATGGTCTCGGACACGCGCGGCGGCGGCACCAATGCGGGCGCCAAGGGTGCCTTCAACGCACCGATCGTGCCCGGCGTGCTCGCGTTGCGTGTCGCAGGCACGCACGAGCGCTATCAGGGCTGGGTCGACAACAGCGACACCGGCGCCACCAACGTCAACGACCAGACTTATGATACTTTCCGCGCGAAGCTGCGCTTCGATCCGATCGACCGGCTGTCGATCACCGGCAGCTACTGGTGGTCGAAGTCGGACTTCCCGGCGGGCGGATCGAGCGCACGCGACGACGACCAGCAGACCCGCGCCACGGTGCCCTATAGCAAGAGCCGCATGGAACTCTACGGAGCGACCGCCCGCTACGACCTGGGCGGGGCGGAGCTGTTCTACTCCTACACGCATAGCGACTTCGGGGTGCCGCAGAGCGGCATGTCCTCGATCGGCAGCATCGAGACGAACATCGACATCGCGCTCGACGCGCACGAACTGCGCCTTGCCTCGACTGGCGACGGCCCGCTCAAGTGGACCGTGGGCGCCTATGCGCGCGATTCCCAGCGCAACGACACCGTCAAGTTCCCCGCACGCGGCATTGACAACGACGCGCAGATCAACTCGCGCGCCCGCGCCCTCTTCGGAGAGGCGACCTACACGCTGCCCGGCGTACCCGTCGACCTGACCGCGGGCCTGCGCTACTTCGAGGACCGCCTGCGCGGCTTCGAGGCCAATTCCGGCGTCGTCACCGACCAGCCGGGCGACACCTACAAGTCGTGGAACCCGCGCTTCTCCGTGGCATGGCATCCAGTGGAAAACACCACGATCTACGCCAGCGCGGCCAAGGGTTTCCGCTCGGGCCAGTTGCAGCCGACTGTGCCGCTGATCCTCGGCCCGATCTACGGCGTGGAGCTGCCCGCAGCGCTCAGCCAGGATTCGATCTGGACGTATGAAGTGGGCGCCAAGGCCGAATTGTGGGAGCGCAAGCTCTCGCTCGAAGCCGCCGTCTTCTACAGCGACTGGAAGGACGTGACCGTCCGCATCCCGATCCCGGGGACTTCGTTCAACGGGCTCATCAACTCGAACGGCACTCACACCAAGGGCGTCGAACTGAGCCTTGTCGCGCAGCCGGTCTCGGGGCTCACGCTTTCGGCGGGCGGCGCCTACGTCGATGCCGAGTACACCGACGCGGTGGCGGGCACCGCCATCGTCAAGGGCTCGGCCGTGGACGACGTGGCGAAGTTCACCGCCAATGCCTCGCTCGACTATGCGACGGCGATCACCGACACGGTGCAGGCGTTCGGCCGCGTTGGCTGGCAGCACAGTTCGCCGCGCCGCAATTCGTCCTACGCCGCGTTCCTGCCGGGCGACACCATCGACCGCGTGGATGCCCGGATCGGCGTCGAGTTCGCACAGCTGACCATCGCCCTGTTCGCCGACAACCTGACCGACGAGAACGGCGCCACCAGCTTCCGTCAGGTGCAGCAGATCGGGCCGACGAGCTTCGACATCACCTCGAACCGCCTACGCCCGCGTACGCTGGGTCTGGAAGCCAGCTTCCGCTTCGGCGGCCCGGCGCGCTGATGCCGCGCTGATGCCTGACCGCCCCGCCGCGTATCCAGCGCGGCGGGGCGCGCTTGCGATGCTCGATTGGGGCGATATATGGTTCATATACGAATCATATATGGAACTCCTCAATGGGCATCGTGAACATCGATGACGACCTGCACGAACAGGTCCGCCGTGCGAGCAAGGTTTCCTGCCGCTCGATCAACGCGCAGGCCGCGTATTGGATCAAGGTCGGCATGCTGTGCGAGACCAATCCCGGCCTCAGCTTCGCCGAGATCATGGAACGCGAACTCAGCTGCGCCGGAGTGCTGCCGCCAACGCTGGGGGTAAGGGCCGCGTGACCAAGACGCCTGAAGAACTGGCGCTGATGGCGCAGGCCGGGCGTCTGCTGGCCTCGGTGTTCGAGATGCTGGATACCGTCCCGCTGATCGGCAAGTCGACGCTCGATATCGATACTCTGGTCGAGCGGTTCATCATCGACGACCTGCAGTCCCGCCCCGCCAGTAAGGGGCAGTACGGTTATGGCTTCGTGCTCAATTCCTCGGTCAACGATGTGGTCTGTCACGGCGTGCCGTCGTCGTCGGACGTGCTGCGGGACGGGGACATCGTCAACTTCGACATCACGCTGGAGAAGGACGGTTTCATCGCCGATTCCAGCAAGACCTACATGGTCGGCAATGTCGATCCGGCAGCACGCAGGCTGGTGCAGGTCACGTACGAGGCGCTTTGGATGGGCATCCGCACCGTCCGTCCGGGCGCGAGGCTGGGCGACATCGGCGCCGCGATCGAGAAGCACGCCAAGCGCCACGGCTATTCGATCGTGCGCGAATACTGCGGCCACGGCATCGGCCGCGAGATGCATGAGGACCCGCAGATCCTCCACTTCGGCAGGCCGAACACCGGCATGATGCTGCGCGAGGGCATGGTCTTCACCATCGAGCCGATGCTCAATCGCGGCCGCCGCAGTGTGTGGACGGAAGACGACGGCTGGACGGTGCGGACGAAGGACGGCTCGCCGTCCGCCCAGTTCGAACACACCGTCGCCGTCACCGCGACCGGCGTATCGGTGCTGACGCTGCGCTCGGACGAGCGCGAGATGGTACGGCGCAGGAAGGCCGCGGCCTGACCGTCTCACCAACCTCCGTCATTGCGAGCGTAGCGAAGCAATCCAGTGCGGTTTGCGTAATCTTGGATTGCTTCGCTATGCTCGCAATGACGGCGTTAAGTGTGATCAGTCATTCCCGCGAAGGCGGGAACCCATCTTCTGACGGTGCCTGTTGAAAGACCATCAGTTGGGTCCCCGCCTTCGCGGGGATGACCACGATGTGTTTCGAGCAGTCGCCCGAAACCTCACTCCTCCGGCTTCACCCCGTGGCGTTCGAGGAAGCTGAAGATGCTGTTCCACAGGTGCACGCTGATGCGCGGGCCGCGCACGGCGTGGGTCTGGCCGGGATAGAGCATCATCTCGAACGGCGTCGCCTCACCCTGCATCTTGGCGATGAGGGTGGTGCTGTTCTCGAAGACCACGTTGTCGTCCGACATGCCGTGGATCAGCAGCAGCGGGTCGGCGATCTTCCCGGCATCGTCCAGCGTGTCGGCCTTGCGATAGGTATCGGCGACCTTGCGCGGGTCGCCCATGTAGCGCTCGGTATAATGGGTGTCGTAAAGCTCCCACTTCGTCACCGGCGCGCCCGAGATGCCCGCCGCGTAGAGGCCGGGGTCGGCCTCCAGCATCTTGAGCGTCATGTAGCCGCCGTAGGACCAGCCGTAAGTCGCGATCTTGGTCGGGTCCACGAAGTCCAGCGTCTTGAGGTACTCGGCCCCGGCGCGCTGGTCCTGCACCTCGACGGTGCCCATGGCCTGATGGATCTGCGATTCGAAAGCGACCCCGCGATTGGCGCTGCCGCGGTTGTCGATCTCGAAGTAGATGTAGCCCTTGTCGACGATGGCCTGCGCCAGTGCGCCCTTCCATCCGCGCGTCACGGTCTGGACGTGCGGGCCGCCGTAGTGCTCGAAGAACACCGGGTAGCGCTTGCCTGGCTTGAGCGGCGGGGTGATCATCATCCAGTGCAGGTCGGAACCGTCCGCTGCCTTGATCGTGCCGAACGTTGTCGGTCTATGTCGGGCCATGTAGGGGCCGTAGGGATGCGCGGCGTCGAGCCTGTTTTCCTCCACCCAGGCCAGACGCTTGCCGTTCTCGTCGGCAATGTAGGTCTGCGAAGGCTGCGTCGTCGAGGAGCGGGTGACGAGCACCGTTGATCCGTCCCGGCTGCCCGAGGCGGCATTGGCCCAGCCCGCTTCGGTCAGCTGCTTCGGCGTACCCGGCTTCGCGAGATCGATGGCATAGAGCTGCGGCGCCAGCACATCGTCGCGGTTGCCGAGGAACAACACGCGGCCCTTCGTCTCGTCCACCGACACCAGCTTGGTCACCATCCACTTGCCCAAGGTCAGCTGCTGCCACTTGCCGTTCCGGAAATGGTAGAGGTGCCCGTAGCCGTCGCGCTCCGACCACCAGACGAGGCTGCCATCCTTCAGGAAACGGTAGTTGTCGGTGAGGTTCACCCAGCTGCCCTTGGCCGCTTCTTCGGTGAACAGGACGCGGCTCTTGCCGGTCTGCGGGTCCACCGCCAGCATGTCTAGGCGGGTCTGCTCGCGGTTCTGGCGCTGGACGTAGAGCGTGCGCCCGTCGCGTGCCCAGTTGACGCGGGCGAGGTAGATGTCACGGTCGGGGCCGAGGTCCACTTCGACGCGGCCGCTGCCGTCCGGCTTCATGACATGGAGCCAGACGAGGGCATTGGGCGTACCCGCCGCCGGGTAGCGCTGCTGGTAGGTGTGGGTGCCCTCGGCGCCGATCGCGGTGCGGGTGACGACACCGACCGGGGCCTCGTCATAGCGCTCGACGGCGATGAGCTTGTCGTCGGGCGACCACCAGTAGCCGTCCATGCGCGCCATTTCCTCCTGCGCGACGAATTCGGCCTCGCCCCAATGGACGGTGTCGGCGGTTTCCTGCGGCGTGATCGGCTTGTGATCGGTGCCGCCGAGCGGGCCGACATAGAGCCGCCCGTCGCGCACGAACGAGACGTAGGCGCCCCTCGGGCTCAGCGCGGCGTTCAGCTCGTCCTCGGGGGAGTCGGTCAGGCGGCGCACGGATCCGTCGATCCCGGCTAGGTAGAGGTCGCCGTCGAGCGGCACCAGTACGGCATCGCCGCCCTCGGTCCACTCGTAGGAGATGATGCCCTTGAGGCTGCCGACGCGCTGGCGTTCGCGCTGCATCTTCTCCGCCTCGCTGAGCGCGCGGCCCGAGCCCAGCTTGAGGGAATCGACGAGCATGCGCCATTCGCCACTGCGGCGGTCGTAGGCCCACAGGTCGTAGCGGTCCTTGTCCTCGGCGCGGCCGCGCAGCAGCGTGATGTAGCGCCCGTCGGGAGAGACCTTGACCGCGCGCGGCTGCGGCCCGTCCAGCGAGGGGCTGGCGAAGACGCGATCGAAAGTCAGGTTTTGCGTGGTTTGGGGCATGGCGGAAGCGCTCCGTTCGGCGGGGGCGGCGAAGGCGGGAAGGGCGGCAGAAGGCAGCGCGGCGAGGATGCAGGCGCTCAGCAGACGGGCTCTGTTCATGTGCCATGTCCTAATGACAGGTCCGCGCGAGGGAAAGCCATTGGCGCTGCCTTGCGCATTTCTTATGTGGAGCGTCATGCGCTTACGGGTCGGCGGGGAGACCACGGTTTGAAGAAGACGTTGGCGGCGGGCCTGTCGATGGGGCTGCTTGCGCTGGCCTGTGCCGGAAGCGCGCGGGCACAGGACGACCCATGGGCACCGCGCGCCCGCGCGGCGGCGTCCTATCTCGACGGGCAGTGGGGCAAGCCCGACGGCTGGGCGCAGAGCGAGGCGTGGCAGCGCTTCGTGATCGTCGATGCGCTGCTGGACCATGCGCGCCGCACCGGCGACGATCGCTGGAACGCGCGCGTTTCGGCGGCGGTGCGCAATCGCTCGGGGCTCTATCTCAACGACGACGACTTGTGGGCGGTGATCGCCAACGTCCACGCCTGGCGGGTGCAGCGCGATCCCGAACTGCTCGACTATGCCAGCACGACCTACCGGCGCATCGTCACCACGTATTGGGACGACCGCTGCGGCGGTGGGATCTGGTGGGATCGCAAGCGGACGTACAAGAACGCGATCACTAACGAACTGCTGCTCTATGCCTCGACGCAACTCTACCTCGCGACGGGCGAGGCGAGCTATCGCGACTGGGCCTTGCGCACATGGACATGGTTCGAGGGTTCGTCGATGATCGACGGGGACAGGCTGGTGAACGATGGCCTCGATGCCGCGTGCCATAATAACGGCCAGCCCCGCTTCACGTATAATCAGGGTGTGCTGCTGGGAGGTCTGAGCGATCTTACCCACATCACCGGGGAGGCCCGGTATCGCGCTTTGGCGATCAGAACGGCGCTTGCCGCGACGCGCAAGCTTTCCACGCCCGAGGGCATCCTGCGCGAACCGGTGCCTTCGATCGGTGCGGACGGGCGCATGTTCAAGGGCGTGTTTGCCGTACACCTCGGCCATCTGCTGGACGATATGCCGGATGGACCGGAACGTGCGGAACTCGCCGCCTGGACCGATCGCAATGCGGAGGCGGTGTGGGCCTTGAGCGATGCCGGAGCGAAAGCCATCGCCGGAGACTGGGCGCAGGCCGGTTCGCAGACCGATGCGGCCGCGCAGACCTCGGGGCTGGCGATGCTGCTCGCCGCTTCGGGGGCGATGCGCGAAAATGCGGCCACGCAAGTTGGGGGCGATCGCTAGGGGCCTGATCCTAGAATTTGATCCCGATGGTGGATTTGACTTAAGACCTCCACAATGGACGCAAACGACATCGCGAACGGCATCCGCCAGTTGACACCGCGCCAGCGTGAACGGCGCGAGAGGATACAGATGGCGACGTTCTCCCTGCTCGTGCGCCACGGCGGGGAGGCCCTGTCAATGCGGATGATCGCCGAAGCCGCAGGCGTCGCCGAGCGTACGTTGTTCAACATCTACGGCTCGAAGGACCGTCTCTTCGCCTTCAATGCACGCGAGCGCAGCGAGGAAACCATCGCGCAGGCGCACGAAGAGGGTGGCGAAGGAATCGGCTTCTTCGCGGCGCTGCCTTCGCGGTTGGCCGAGAAGACGTTCGAGGCTCCCGAACTGGCGCGCGCCTTCGGCCCTATCCTCGTCGAACATGCGGACATGGTCGGCCTGCCGGATGTCTACGAGCGTTTCGCGGGAGGAGCGCTGACGGCGATGCGCGCGGAGGGGCTGGTGGCTATCGACGACATCGCCACGGTGTCGCGTTTCGTGTGCATGCGCATGGTCGGCACGATCGTGCTCTGGGCCAAGCGCGAAATACCCGACGATGCGCTCGAAACGCACTTGCGGCTTGCGATCTGCCAGGTGCTGCTGCCTTACGCTGAAGTTCCACTTTTCGGGCAATTGCGGGATCAGGCTCGCGCACTCACCCGGACGCTGGGTAAGGTCGCCACGCCAGCCTAGCATTTATTGCAGTCCACTGCAGTTTTTTATGAGGATACCCTTCCAGCAGTCTCGAAACAGAGGCACCGGGGGGCGACCAGGTCAGAAAAGGCCCTTTCCGGTTAAAGGGGAAAGGAGCTTTCGATGTCTGGAGAGGCAGCCCGAACCGTGCGCATTGCGCTCATGGCAAGTATCGCCATGTCGGCTTTCATATTTACGTCCGCCAACGCACAGGAAGTACCGGCGCAAGCCGTACCGCCTTCGCCTCCGGCCGCGCAGGACCATGCGGAAGGCGGCCTTGGCGACATCGTCGTCACGGCGCGCCGCCGGGCGGAGAGCCTGCAGGACGTGCCGGTGGCCGTCACCGCGCTCACCGCCGAAGTGCTTGAGCGCTACGACATGACGAGTCTGGAGAAGATCTCCACGCAGACGCCGCAGTTCACGATCGGCCGCGCCTCGAACGGGTCGGGCGCGCAGCTTACCTTGCGCGGCATCGGGTCGTCTTCGACCTCGATCGGCAT
>JASGGD010000053.1:0-24995 GCA_047605225.1 Novosphingobium sp. | reverse complement strand
GCCAAGTTCATCACCGGCGAGACGCTGCGCGTCACCGGCGGCGCCGCGGCGGGCGTGTGACGCTCAAGGGTCGGAAGGTCGCGATCGCGGGGCGAGAGTTTCCCTGCGGGGACTATTCGATTGCCGGCATGTGCAACTGGATCTGGATCGACAAGTACCCGGACAACGGCGGCGGCCCGGCGGCCCGGCGGCCCGGCGGTGCAGCGGTGCAGCGGGCGCTGGCGGCGGGGCTTGATTTGATCGCGTCGAGCCGCGAAGACGGTTCATCTTTTTAACTAGAGAGTCCTCCATGACCGAGCCTTTTGTCCCGTCCCCATTTATTCGGCCGGATGTCCGCGCCTTCCTCGATGCGCTGGTGGCCCAGCCGCGGCCGGCGATGAACGCCGAAATGATCAAGCTGATCCGCCAGATGCCGCCGGGCGCGATGCCGTCGGCCGACCTGCCGGTGGGCGAGTTGGGCGAGATCCGCGATGTGACCATGCCGGGAGTCGAGGGAGTTCCGGGTGGCGAGATCGCGCTGCGGCTGTTCGATCCGCGCGCCTCTCGCGAGGCCGGCCCGGTCGTGGTGTTCTACCACGGCGGCGGGTTCATCGTCGGCTCGATCGACACCCACGCGGCGCTCGCGGCGGAAATCGCCCGCCATCTCGACCTGCCGGTCGTCTCGGTCGAGTACCGCCTGGCGCCGGAGCATCCCTGGCCCGCCGCGACCGACGACGGCGAGGCCGCGGCCCGCTGGATCGCCGAGAACGGCGCTGTGTTCGGCCGCGAGTTCACCTCGCTGATCCTGACCGGCGACAGCGCGGGCGGCACCGTGACCCTGGTCACCGCCGCCGCGCTGCGCGACAAGCCGGCGGCGCTGCCGGTGGTCATGCAGATGCCGATCTATCCGGTGACCGATCTCAGCAAGTCCTATCCCTCGGGCGCGGAGTTCGCCGATGGCTATGGGCTCTCGTCGCAGGACATGGTCTACTACGGCGAGGCCTACCGCTCCGACGTGAACGACCGCCGGGCTTCGCCGCTGCTCGACGATCTCGCCGGCCTGCCGCCGACCCTGATCTGCACCGCCGCGCTCGACCCGCTGCGCGACCAGGGCCGCGCCTATGCCGCCGCGCTGATCGAGGCCGGCGGGCAGGTCACCTACCGCGAGTTCAAGGGCACGATCCACGGGTTCTGCACCTATCGCCTGACCATGCCCTCGGCGCGCGACGATCTGGCCCAGTTGCTCGATCTCGCCGCGGCGATGATCGAGGAGATCGGCGCGCGATGAGCGACGGGACCCGCTTTGCGGCCCTGGAAAAGCGCATCGACGAGCTCGAGAGCCGCGCGGCGATCGCCGACGTGATCCACCGCTATGCCGAGGCGATCCGCGGCCGGGCGCCGGAACGGGTGCTCGAGCTGATGGAGCCGGATGTCGTGGTCGAGCTTCACCACGCCGATCCCGACGACCTCGGCCAGACCGAGCTGATGTCGCGCTATCGTGGCCACGACGAGGTCCGGGGCTCTTTCGCCGAGCAGGCCGGCAGCGCGGCGCGGGTCTGGCCGATGCTCCACAACCTGCGGATCGAGCTCGACGGCGACGAGGCCCGCGCGACCTGCGTGATCGCCTCGCAGGTCTGGCCGCACGGCATGCAATACGTCGGCGAATACCGCGACCGCTTCCGCCGCCGCGACGGGGCATGGCGCTTCGCCGCGCGGGTCCATGTCGGCTACGGCGCGGCCGATGGCCAGTACTCGCGCGAGGCGAACCAGGCGTATCAGGCGACGAAGACCTAGCTCTCACGGCGCGCTTGTGCCGACTTTCGCTGCGTGTCATGTCCTGTACCGCGCGGAGGCGATCGCTGCCGACGCCGCAATGCGAGGGGGATCTGTTCGATGAAGCACGCCTTTCTCTTGACCGCCACGGCCGTGCTCGCGCTGAGCGCCTGCGGCAAGCCCGCAGCGCCGACCGCGGAAGCCACTGCCACAGCCTCGGCCGAAGCCACGCCCGCGGCGGCGACCTCTGCCGCTGCGGCGGCACCGGGCGCAGCCGCCTTCACCGCCGGCGAAGCGCCGTCGAAGGCCTTCATGGTCGGCACCTGGGGTGAGGGCGAGGCCTGCGCCATGCCGATCAAGTTCGAGGCCGACGGCACGATCAAGGACGGTCCGTTCGCGAAGTGGGACATCAAGGATGGTGCCCTGGTGATGGAGGGCGCACCACAGAAGATGAAGCTGAAGGTCGTCGATGCGAAGACGATGGAATCGCAGCTCGAAGGCGTCGACAAGGTCCGCACCCTCAAGCGCTGCGGCTAGATCTAGGGAGCGCCGTACCTCTCGGCGAGTTCCAGCAGGTCGTCCTGCCGTTCGGCTCCGGTCGAGCGCATGACGCCTGCGACCATGACGTAGCAGCCGACCGTGAACAGGAAGTCGAGCATCTGCTGCTCGTTCCATTCCGCCCGTAGCGCCGTCCAGTTGGCCTGGCTGACCTCGTAGTCGTTCACGAGGTCCTCGGTCGCGAGGATCACCGTGCGTTCGAACTGGGTGAAATAGGGATCGTCGGCACCGCGCTGGATCGGGCCGTACATCTCGTCGGTCAGGCCGACGAGCTTGGAGGTGTTGAGATGGCTCGACCACATGTAGGTCGCCTTGGTCAGCCAGGCCGTGCGCATGATCGCGATCTGGCGTTCCTTCACCGGCAGGGTGTTGGCGCTGAGCAGATGGACGTTGAGTTGGGAGAAGGCGTCCGCCAGTGCCGGGTGATGCGCGAAGGTACACAGCACCGGGTTGGTGTGGGCGTCCCTGAAAATGCCTACGGTCCACCGATCGAAGAAGGCGCGGGTCTGGTCGGTGAACTCTTCGTCGCGGATCGGCGGAAGGCGGGCGGGGGGATCGGGCTGGTGCATCGCGCCACCTTGTGTTGGCGGGCGAGCTCCGTCAACGTCGCGAGGGGAGAAGGTGTCATGGGCTTCGCGAACTGGTGGGAGGAGACCGTGGTTCCGCGCGTCGTGCGCTGCGGCTGCGCGATGGAGAACATCATGGAACTGCGGCGCGACGTCGTCCCGCAGGCCAGGGGCCGCGTGTTCGAGCTCGGCTGCGGGGGCGGGATCAACCAGCAGCTTTATGATCCCGCACTGGTGACCGGCTTCAGCGGGCTCGATCCGAACGGCAAGCTGCTCGACTATGCGCGCGAGGCGGCGGCGGACAAGGGTTGGGCGGCGGACATCCGCCAGGGCTACGGCGAGGCGATTCCCTTCGCCGACGACAGCTTCGACACCGTGGTCTGCACCTTCACGCTGTGCTCGGTAAGCGACCAGGCGCGCTCGCTCGCCGAATTGCGGCGGGTGCTGCGGCCCGGCGGCACGTTCCTCTATGCCGAGCACGGCCGCGCGCCGGATCCGGGCGTCGCGCGGTGGCAGGAGCGGGTCGACCCGGTGTGGCGCCGCCTGTTCGGCAACTGCCATCTCTCGCGCCCGGTGACCGCGGCGATCGAGCGGGCGGGGTTTGCCGCGCGGCCGGTCGGCCGGCGCTATTCCGAAGGCGGCTTCAAGCTGGCCGGCTGGATGGAATGGGGCGTGGCGGTGAAGGCCGGATAAGCAAAACCGGCCCCCGCCGAGGCGGGGGCCGGTTGCTGGAGTTCGCTTCGATCAGTTGCCGAAGGTGCGCTGCCACCAGCCGCCGCGGCGGGGCTCGTCGGCGCCGGCCTCGGCTGCTGCCGCCTCGGCTTCGGCGGGCGCCGCATCCTCAGCTACGACAGTCGCTTCGGGGTTCGCCTCGGCTTCGGGAGCCGGGGCCTCCTCGACTTTCTTCTTGCGTGTGCGCTTGGGCTTCTCGGAAGCAGCGGCTTCCGCGGCGGCGGCTTCCGCAGGAGCTTCGACCGCAGCCTCAGCTTCCACATCGGCCTTCTTCCTGCGGGTCCGCTTGGGCTTGGCGGCGGGCTCTTCCGTAGCTTCGGCAGCAGGGGCTTCGGCTTCCTCGGCTACCGCCTTCTTCCGGCGGCTGCGCTTGGGCTTCTCCGCCGTGGGAGTGGGCTCGGCTTCGACTTCGGCCTCAGCGAGCGGAGCTGCCTCGGCCGAAGCTTCGTCGCCAGCTTCCTCCACGTCGGTCTCGCCCGACTGCTCGGTCTCGCCTTCGCCGCGGTTGCGCCCACCGCGCCGGCGACGGCCGCGGCGACGGCGCTTGCGCGGGCCTTCGCCGTCTTCGTGACCGCCTTCGGGCGCTTCGCCGCGAGGCGCCTCATCGCCGTCCTCGCCGCCTTCGTCGCTCTCTTCGCGAGGCTCGGCGCCCTGCTCGGCGCCATTGTCATCGGCGCGATCGCGGCTGCGGCCCCGGCGGCGCTTGCGGCCGCGCCCGCGGCGGCCTTCGCTGTCGCCGCGCTGCTCGCGCTCTTCGCGCTCCTCGGCCTCCTCCTCGTCGAAGTCCTCTTCTATAGGCTCGTCCTCGTCCTCTTCGATGACGATCGGTTCGAAGCGGGGGGCGAATTCGGGGCGCGGGCCGGACGAGGCGACGCGCATCTTGGCGCCCTCGTTCTCACCCTCCGGGATCACCTCGACCGAGACGCCGTAGCGGGCCTCGATCTCGGCTAGGTCGTGGCGCTTGGCATTGAGGACGTAGATCGTCGCTTCCTGGCTGGCATAGAGCGAGATCACGCTGCCCTTGCCCTTGGCGGCTTCGTCCTCGATCATGCGCAGGGCCGAGAGGCCGGCCGAGCCCGCGGTGCGGACCAGGCCCGAGCCGTCGCAGTGCGGGCAGGAACGGGTGGTCGCTTCCAGCACGCCGGTGCGCAGGCGCTGGCGGCTCATCTCCATCAGGCCGAAGCTGGATATCCGGCCGACCTGGATGCGGGCGCGGTCGTTCTTCAGCGCGTCCTTCATGGTCTTCTCGACCTTGCGGACGTTGGAGCCGTATTCCATGTCGATGAAGTCGATCACGACGAGGCCGGCCATGTCGCGCAGGCGCAACTGGCGGGCGATCTCACGCGCGGCTTCGAGATTGGTGTTGAGCGCCGTCGCCTCGATCCCGTGCTCCTTGGTCGAGCGGCCCGAGTTGATGTCGATCGAGACCAGCGCCTCGGTCGGGTTGATGACGATGTAGCCGCCCGACTTCAATTGGACGACCGGGTCGTACATCGCGGTCAGCTGGTCCTCGGCGCCGTAGCGCTGGAACAGCGGCACAGGGTCCGCATAGGCCTTCACCCGGCGCGAGTGGCTGGGCATGAGCAGCTTCATGAAGTCCTTGGCGGCGCGGTAGCCCGCCTCGCCCTCGACGACGACGTCCTCGATGTCCTTGTTGTAGATGTCGCGGATCGCGCGCTTGATCAGGTCGCTGTCCGAATGGATCAGCGCCGGGGCGCTCGACTTCAGCGTGGTCTCGCGGATCTCGTCCCAGAGGCGGGCGAGATAGTCGAAGTCGCGCTTGATCTCGACCTTGGTGCGGGAAAGGCCGGCGGTGCGGACGATGCAGCCCATCGACCTGGGCAGGCCGAGCTCGCCGATGATCGTCTTCAGGCGCTTGCGGTCGCTGGCCGAGCTGATCTTGCGGCTGATCCCGCCGCCGTGGCTCGAATTCGGCATCAGCACGCAGTAGCGGCCGGCGAGGCTGAGGTAGGTGGTGAGAGCCGCGCCCTTGTTGCCGCGCTCTTCCTTGACGACCTGGACCAGCAGCACCTGACGGCGCTGGATGACGTCCTGGATCTTGTAGCGGCGGCGCAGCGCCATGCGCTTGGCGCGCAGGTCGTCGGCTTCCTTCGAGCGGCCCGAGGGGCGGCCGCCCTGACGACGACGGCCACGGCCGCGGCGGTTGTTGCCGTCGGATTCCTCGTCGCCGTGCTCGCCTTCATCGTCGGCGTGGAACGGGTTCTCGACGGCGCCGTCCTCGATCGTGGCGACGTGGTCCTTCTCGGACGTGTCGACTTCGGTGAGGCCGCCGTCGTCGTTGTAGTCGCCGTCCTCGTCCTCATCGTCGCCTTCCGAAGCGCGCAGGGCGGCTTCTTCCTCGGCATGGGCGGCTTCTTCCGCCAGCAGGGCCTCGCGGTCCTCCTTGGGGATCTGGTAGTAGTCAGGGTGGATTTCGCTGAAGGCGAGGAAGCCGTGGCGGTTGCCGCCGAAGTCCACGAACGCGGCCTGGAGCGAAGGCTCCACGCGCGTCACCTTCGCGAGGTAGATGTTACCCTTGATCTGCTTGCGTTCGGTCGACTCGAAGTCGAACTCTTCAATGCGGTTTCCCTTGACGACCGCCACCCGCGTTTCTTCCGGGTGGCGCGCATCGATCAGCATGCGGGTTGCCATTTGGTATTCTCCGAGCGCGTCGACGCCGGGCCGGATCAGCCTGGCGGATGCGCGTATGTTCACTGTAGGCGGATGCGCCCCGCAGAATCACGACGCGGCCACTCGGGGCGGCGTTCCAGACTGCGGGGGCGAGATTTGGCGCAATGGTGGAGCAATCCAGCGCTCCATGCGCGACGAAAGTAATGGCCGCCCCAGTAGCATGTGGGGCAGCATGTGCGTCTGCGAGCGAAGACACGCGCGGCGTATTTGAACGCGCGGAAAGTTGCGACCACGCCGCCCGCGCCCTTTCGGGCGTCGAATGGCAAGGCGGCAACTGGCTTCTCATGGCTCGCTTCAACCTGATGAGGCTCTCCGGAAAAAGGATTATTTCCGGCTCCCTGGACCGAGGCTTGCGTCTGGCTCTGCCGGTCCCGTCCGGCGCCATATGGGTATGGTATTGCCGGATTGCGAGGACCGACGCGCATTCCTCGCCTCGGTTCTGCTGGCCTAGCATTCATGACGCAAGACGGCAAGTTGCTTGGGCTGTTGGAATTTGACGTGCTGGAACGGCTGATCAGCCTGTGGGAAAGCGCAGGGCTCGAGGATTGCCCGCTCGCCGAACGCGGCCTAGTCCTTGGCGCAAATGTCGCGCACCTTGCAGTTGATCCTCGTCTTCGTCGCGCCGCTGGCGGTGCTTGCCGCCGCGTTCGCGGTGAGCGGGGCATGGCCGACGCGGGCCGGGGCCTACGACTACGTCATCCGCTTTGATCTGCCCGGCGTGAATGCGCCGATCGACCTGCCGCGCGTGGACGGGCCGCCCGATGCAAGTCGTCCGCTGGTGGTGATCGATGCGGGGCATGGCGGCTTCGATCCCGGTGCGGGCGGGGGTGCGCTCAAGGAAAAGACCGTCGCGCTGCAGATCGCGCTGGCATTGCGCGACAAGCTGCTGGCGGGAGGGGGCCTGCGCGTGGCGCTTACGCGTGATACCGACCGCTTCATCGCGCTGGCCGATCGTCCGGACATCGCACGCCGACTGAATGCGGACCTGTTCGTCTCGATCCACGCGGACAGTGCCGAAGCTGATTCGGCGCGCGGGGCAAGTGTCTATGTCCTCTCGGAAAAAGGGTCGAGCCAGGCCGCCGAGCGCTTCGCCGAGCGCGAGAACGGCGCCGGCCGGGTGAACGGCATCAAGCTGTCGAAGACCAGCGCGGAAGTGGGCGCGATCCTGCTCGACCTCTCGCAGCGCGGGGCGCAGGCGCGCTCCACACAGGTCGCGACGCTGCTGCTGCGCGAACTGAGAGACGCAGGCGTCGGCATGCACCGCGATCGGCCCGAGACCGCCGCGCTGGCGGTGCTCAAGGCGCCCGACATGCCCTCGATCCTGTTCGAGACGGGCTATATCAACAACCCCGAAGACGCGAAGACGCTGGGCTCGAAGCAGGGGCAGGATGTGCTCGCCGAGGCCGGTGCAAAGGCGATCCGCGCTTATTTCGCGAGGAATGCGGGTGTCTGATTGTACGCTCTCGTCGCAAGCTATCTGGCCTTGCGCCGAAACGCCGTGCTAGAGGGCGCACGCAATGACCGACGCGATTGATCCCGGCGAACAGCCGCCCGAAGACGCGAACTACCGCATCCGCCGCGATGGGCCGGGGCGCCTCGCAGCGCTGCGCAAGGCCCTTGTGCGCAATGGGCGCGAACGCAAGTGGATGCGCCGGTTCGGCTATCTGTGCATGGCGGGTTTCGCCGGTCTCGCCGCGTTCTGGGTGTTCCTCGCCCACGATCTGCCTGACGCCAACAAGCTGCTGGAATACCAGCCCCCGCTGCCGACGATGGTGCGCGGCAGCGACGGTGAGATCGTCTATTCCTACGCCCGCGAACGCCGCGTGCAGTTGCGCTTCGTCGATTTCCCAAGGCCGCTGGTCAACGCCTTCCTTTCGGCCGAGGACCGCACGTTCTGGACCCACGGCGGCGTCGATATCGGTGGCCTTGCGGGCGCGGTGGTGGACTATGTCACCAAGTACGGCTCGGGCGTGCGCGCCAAGGGCGGCTCGACGATCACCCAGCAGGTCGCCAAGAACATCCTGATCGGCGACGAATATTCCGTGACGCGCAAGCTCAAGGAAATGATCGTCGCCCGCCGTATCGAGGGCGTGCTGACCAAGCAGCAGATCCTCGAACTCTATCTCAACGAGATCCCGCTCGGCCGCCGTTCGTTCGGCGTGCAGGCGGCTTCGCGCGCCTATTTCGACAGGGACGTGGAAGACCTGTCGCTCAGCCAGAGCGCGTTCCTCGCGATCCTGCCGCGTGCGCCCGAAGTCTACGGCCGCAAGAAGAACGAGGAGCGCGCGATCGAGCGCCGCAACTGGGTGCTCGACCAGATGGTGCGCAACGGCTGGGCCAGCGCTCAGGACGCCGCCGCAGCCAAGGCCGAGCCGCTCGGCCTCGTCACCCAGCGCACCAGCACGTATGAGCCGTCGAACGGCTACTTCCTTGAGGAAGTGCGCCGCCGCCTGATCGGCAAGTACGGCGAAAAGGCCGAGGACGGCCCGAACAGCGTCTATGCGGGCGGTCTGTGGGTGCGAACTTCGCTCGACCCGGCGATGCAGGTCGCGGTGCGCGATGCGCTGCGCAAGGGGCTGCTGCTCTACCACGGCAATCGCGGCTTCGTGCACCCGATCGCGCATCTCAATGACCTTGAGAACTGGCAGAGCCAGTTGGTCGTCGCCAACAAGACGATCGACTACAAGGACTGGCGTGTCGGCGTCATCCTCGACATGTCGGGAAGTACGGGGCGGATCGGTTTCTCCGACGGCAACGTGTCCACGCTGACCGGCATTTCCGACAAGGCGAAAGTCGGCGATCTGGTCGCTGCGCAGCCAGTTGGTGGCAGCACCTGGGCGCTTCGAGGCATTCCGGAAGTCTCGGGCGGCATGATCATCGAGCAGCCCGGTTCGGGCCGCATCCTTGCCATGCAGGGCGGCTTCGATTCCGGCATCGACAGCTTCAACCGCGCCACGCAGGCCGAGCGTCAGCCGGGTTCCACGATCAAGCCCTTCGTCTACGCGACGGCGCTGCAGAACGGCATGACGCCCGCGACGCAGGTGCTCGACGGCACGTTCTGCGTGTTCCAGGGCGCGGGCCTCGGCAACAAGTGCTTCCGCAACTTTGGCGGCGCGGGCGGTTCGGGCAGCCATACGCTGCGCTGGGGCCTCGAACAGTCGCGCAACCTGATGACGGTGCGCATCGCCAATGACGTCGGCATGGCCAAGGTCACCCGCACGTTCCACAACATGGGCATCGGCGATTACCAGAAGTACCTGTCGTTCGCGCTCGGCGCGGGCGAGACGACGGTGTCGCGCATGATCAACGCCTATGCGGCGCTGGCCAACAACGGCGTGCAGTTCTCCGGCTCGGTGATCGACTACGTGCAGGACCGCAATGGCAAGGTCATCTGGCGTGCCGACAAGGGCACCTGCAACACCTGCAACATGGCGCAGTGGGACGGCAAGCCGATGCCGCGCATCCAGCGCGTCGGCAAGCAGGTGATGGATGCGCCGACGGCGTACCAGACCGTGCACATGCTCGAAGGCGTCGTCACGCGCGGCACGGCGGAGCGTCTGCGCGACCTCAAGCTGCCGATGTTCGGCAAGACCGGCACCACCAACGGCCCGACCGACGTGTGGTTCATGGGCGGCAACCAGGACTACGTCGGCGGCGTCTATATCGGCTACGATACGCCGCGCTCGCTGGGCGGTTACGCGCAGGGTGGCCGTATCGCCGCGCCGATATTCAAGGACGTGGTGCTGGCGACGCCGGGCCGCTGGTCGCACCAGCCGTTCGTCGCGCCGCAGGGCATCCGCATGGTCCGCATCGACCGCGTGACCGGCAAGCGCGTCATGGGCGTGGAGCCCACCGACGAGCCGAAAGCCTCGGTAATCTGGGAAGCCTTCAAGCCCGACACCGAACCGCGCCAGTACACGGCGGAGGACGAATTCACCCGTCGCCGCGATGCGCTGGTGGCCTCGATCCGCAGCGCCCGCGACGCGCGTGATGCGAATGCGGCGGCAGCGGCCGGTGACATGGGCAACTTTGCGGAAGAGCAAGGCGGGGTATACTGATCCCCGCCGGGGCTGGCCTTCCATAGCGTCGCCGGCCGAACAGGAGGGGAAGTCTATGAAGAGAACGGCGGGTTTGCGCGGCCTGATGAGCGGCGCCGTCACGGTACTGGCGCTCGCGACGGCGCCGGTCGCGTCCGGACAAGCGGCTTTGGCTCCGGCAGCGCAGGAGACGAGTGCCGAGCCCTATGTCCGCCCGGACGTCGCGGCCTATCTCAAGGCGTATTACGCCAAGCCGAACCCGCCTTTCACGCGCGAACTGTTGATGCAGATCCACAAGCTGCCGCCTGCCGCGCTGGCGGCGATGGCGCAGCAGGACCTTCCCGTCGGCAATGTTACGACGAAGGACGTCACGATGCCCGGACCGGGCGGCGCGATGGCGCTGCGCCTGTTCGATCCGCGCCCCGAGCGCGGTCCCGGTCCGGTCGTGGTGTTCTATCACGGCGGCGGCTACGTGCTCGGCAGTATCGACACCCATGCCGGTCTCGCAGCGGAGATCGCGCGCCAGTTGGACCTCCCTGTAGTCTCGGTGGAATACCGCCTCGCGCCGGAGAACCCCTGGCCCGCCGCGCCGGACGACGGCGAGGCGGCGGCGCGCTGGGTGGCGGCCAACGGCAAGGCTTTCGGGCGCGAGTTCAACGGCCTGATCCTCAGCGGCGACAGCGCGGGCGGCAACCTCACGCTGATCACGGCAGCGGCCCTGCGCAACAAGCCTGCGGCGGTGCCGGTGCTGATGCAGATCCCGATCTATCCGGCGACCGATTTCGGCAAGCTCTACCCCTCGTCGAAACTGTTCGCCGAGGGCTACATGCTGGACGCGAAGAGCATGGCGAGCTTCACCGAGCATTACGCGGCCGATCCGAAGAGCCCGCGCACCTCGCCGATCCTCGGGGATCTGGCGGGTCTGCCGCCGACGGTGCTGGTGACGGCGGGGCTCGATCCGCTGCGGGATCAGGGGCGCGCCTATGCTGCCAAGCTGGTCGAGGCCGGGGTGCCGACCGCCTACTTCGAGGGCAAGGGCCTGATCCACGGCTTCGCGACCTTCCGCAAGGCGATCCCCTCGGCGCAGGCCGATACGGCTGAGTTCCTCCATGTCGCCCGGGCGATGCTTGACGAGGCTGCCCCACCGAAGAAATGACATGATCGTGTCAACGTGACACCCCGTTTCCATGGAAACGAGGGCATCTGAGTCGCGTCATCCGCTGGTAGGACTGGTCGATGAGACCATCCGTCTGAACGGCCGCCTGCGCAGCGTCTTCGGCGAGGCGCGGGCGGGATGCGCGCTCAACGATAGCGAGCATATGGTGCTGACCGCTGTGGTGGAGGCGCAAGTCGCCCCCACCGTCGCGCAGATCGGCCGCTCGATGGGCCATGCCCGCCAGCTTGTGCAGCGCGCTGCCAACGCCCTGCGCGATGCCGGGCTGGTCGAGACATTCGACAATCCCGCCCACAAGCGCGCCCTGCTGCTGCGCCCGACCGCGAAGGGCGCCGCGCTCAAGCGTCAGATCGACGCGCGCGCCGATGCCATGGCCGCCGAGCTGGTGCTCGATCCCGGGGAAGTTGCCGCCGCGACGGCCGCGCTGCGCGCGGTGCGCAGGCAGATAGAGGCGCATTTCCGCGCGCGCTGAGGAGAGGATGATGGACGCCGATCTCGACCGGCTGGCTCCAGTCGGGCCGCTGACCGAATGGCTGGACGCTTTCGTGCCTGAACTGGGCAAGGGGCCGCTGCGCAGGGCGGTGCTTTCGGGCGGAACCTCGAACGTGGTGCTGACGCTGGACCGGGGCGAAAAGCCGATGGTCATGCGGCGCCCTCCTGCCGTGCCGCCGCCCGGTGCGGAGAAGGGCGTGCTGCGTGAGGCGCGCATTCTGACGGCACTAAATGGCACCCAGGTGCCCCATCCGGTGTGCTATGGGTCCTGCGCGCAGGACAGCGTGGTCGTTGCGCCGTTCTACGTCATGGAGAAGGTCGAGGGCTGGGCGCCCAACCTTCGCGGCGAGAAAATTCACAACGAACCGCCCTTCGACACGATGCCCTGCGAGTACGGCATCCCCTTCGCCATCGTCGACGGGCTGATCGCGCTCGCCAATGTCGATCATGAGGCGATCGGGCTGGGCGACTACGGCAAGCCGGGCCGGTTCCTGGAACGGCAGGTCGATCGATGGGCGGGGCAGCTGGCATCCTACAAGGAGCGCTACGGCTACGAGGGGCGGGTGCTCGAAGGCTATGCCGAGACCGAGGACTGGCTGCGCAATGCGCGCATGCCGACCGAAGTGCGCGGGATCATCCACGGCGACGTCGGCACCCCCAACATGATGTTCCGCCATGGTCCTCCGGCGCGGCTGGCGGCGATGATCGACTGGGAGCTTTCCACCATCGGCGATCCGATGATCGACATAGGCTGGTTCACCGGCGGCATGCGCGACGAGGACGATCCGGACCGGGAGTTCCCGACCGCGCTCAACAACCCGGCGCACTTCCCGACCAAGCAGGAACTGGCGCGCTACTACTGCGCGGGGACGGGGCGCGACATTCGCGACTTCGCATGGTTCTCGGTGCTCTCGAAATTCAAGTCGGGGTGCCTGCTCGAATACAAGGTGGCGCAGGCTGAGGCGGGGATTTTGCCGAAGGAGACGGGGCGCTTCTTCGCGCGCATCGTCGAGCAGTGCTTCCGCGATACCGCCGCGCAAGTGGCGAAAATGCAGTGAATTCCTCCCCGGTACGGGGAGGGGGACCACTCGAAGAGTGGTGGAGGGGCACGCGCCGGATTGCGTGTGCTCTCGGCGGCAGGCGATCTGCCACGTGCCCCTCCACCATGCTGCGCATGGTCCCCCTCCCCCGCAGGGGGAGGAATGGGAGAGAATTATGATCGACTTTTCGACGGACCCCGAATTTCAGGCCAAGCTCGACTGGATGGACCGCTTCGTGCGCGACGAGTGCGAGACGATGGACCTGCTGTTCCCCGAACAGGGCGCGCAGTTCGATCCTTCTTACGCGGCGGCACGGCGCCATCTGAGGCCGCTGCAGGAGCAGGTGAAGGCGCAGGGGCTCTGGGCCTGCCACCTCGGTCCGCATCTGGGCGGGCCGGGTTACGGGCAGGTCAGGCTGGCGCTGATGAACGAGATCATCGGCCGCTCCACCTGGGCGCCGACCGTGTTCGGCACTGCCGCGCCCGATACCGGGAACGCCGAAATCCTCGCCCTGTTCGGCACGGCGGAGCAGAAGCAGAAATACCTCGGCCCGTTGATGGCGGGCGAGATCGTCTCGTGCTTCTCGATGACCGAGCCGCAGGGCGGTGCCGATCCCGACGTCTTCACCTGCCGCGCCACACAGGAGGGCGACGAATGGGTGATCGAGGGCGAGAAGTGGTTCTCCTCCAACGCCCGCTTCGCCACCTTCCTGCTGGTCATCGCCGTCACCGATCCGGACGCCCCGTTGACCGAGCGGATGAGCATGTTCGTCATCCCCGCCGACGCGCCGGGGATCGAAATCCTGCGCAATGTCGCCATCGCCGGGGACTTCGATCCCGAGAACGGCCACCATGCGCACATCCGCTACGACCGCGTGCGGGTGCCGCTCGATCACATGCTTGGGGCTCCGGGCGAGGGCTTCAAGGTGGCGCAGGCGCGGCTGGGCGGGGGGCGCATCCACCATGCCATGCGTACGGTGGGCATGTGCAACCGCGCGCTCGACATGATGCTGGAACGCGCCGTGTCGCGCCGTACCAAGGGCGCGATGCTGGGCGATCACCAGCTGGTGCAGGCCAAGATCGCGGACTCCGTGATCGAACTGGAGCAGTTCCGCCTGCTGGTGCTCAAGACCGCCTGGCTGATCGACGAGATCGAGGCGGGCCGCATGAAGCACGGCGCCGCGCGCAAGCACATCGGCATGTGCAAGGTGGCGATGGCCTCGGTTTATGCGAACGTCGTCGGGCGGGCGCTGGAGGTGCATGGGTCGCTGGGCATCTCGCTCGATATGCCGCTGGCCAAGTGGTACGGCGGCAACATGGCGCTGGCCTTCGCCGACGGACCGACCGACGCGCACCGCTCACAACTGGCGCGTGCCTTTCTCAAGCGGGTGAAACCGGCAGAAGGGCTGTTCCCCTCCGAGCATATCCCGACGCGCACGGCGAAGGCGTTGGAGCGCTATCCCCACGCGAGAGATGCCTGAGATGGACCCGCTGTTCGACTTCACTGGCAAAGTCGCGCTCGTCACCGGCGGTTCGCGCGGGCTGGGCTACCAGATGGTCCGTGCCTTTGCCGAGCGGGGCGCCGACGTGATCGTGGCCAGCCGCAAGCTCGATGCCTGCGAGGCGGTCTGCGAGGAAATGCGCGCTCTTGGCCGCAAGGCGCTGGCGATCAGCGCCCACGTCGGTCGCTGGGACGAGTGCGAGAGGCTGGTGGAGGAGGCCTATGCCGCCTTCGGGGCTGTGGATATCCTTGTGAACAACGCGGGGATGAGTCCGCGCACGCCCAGCCACGACGTCAGCGAGAAACTGTTCGATTCCGTGCTCAACCTCAACTTCAAGGGGCCGTTCCGCCTCTCGACACTGGTGAGCAAGCGCATGTTCGACCGCGCCGAAGCGGGCGGACCGGGGGGCTGCATCATCAACGTGACCTCGTCCGGCTCGATGATGCCGTTGCCGCAAGTGGTGACTTACGGTTCGTCCAAGGCCGCGCTCAATGCGATGAGCCGCTCGCTGGCGTGGGAATATGCGCCGCATGTGCGCGTCAACACGCTGTCGCCGGGCGCCTTCCGCACGGACATCGTCGAGGCGTGGCCCGACAAGGGGCAGGGGCCGATCGCGATCCCGCGCGGCCACGCGGCGGAACCGGAGGAGATCGTCACCGCCGCGCTGTTCCTTGCCAGTCCCGCCTCGGTCAACGTCACCGGCTCGCTGGTGCGCTGCGACGGGGGGCAGCATTGAGCGCGCGGGCGGTCGTCGGCCGCGCTTTCGGGCCGCCGGAGAGCTATGCGCTCGAAGCGTTCGACCCCGGCGCTCCGGGCGAGGGACAGGTGCGCGTCGCCATCAAGGCAGCGGGGGTGTCCTACGTCGATGTGCTGACGGCGATGGGGCATTACCAGTTCAAGCCGCCGCTGCCCTTCATCCCCGGCAGCGAGGCGGCGGGCGTGGTCGAGGCGGTGGGGCCGGGCGTAACGCACCTCGCTCCCGGCGACCGGGTGTTCTGCGGCGGGCTCGGCGGTCTGTTTGCCGAGGCCAACCTCTTCGCCGCCGCCAACATGGCGAAAGTGCCCGAGGCGATGACGTTCGAGCAGGCCGCCGTCTTCGCGGTGAACTACCAGACCGCCTATTACGCGCTGGCCGATCGCGGGCGGGCGAAACCGGGCGAGACGCTGCTGGTGCTCGGCGCGGCGGGCGGGACGGGGTACGCCGCGATCCAGGTCGGCAGGCACCTTGGGCTGCACGTCATCGCCTCGGCCTCCAGTCCGGAGAAGCAGGCGGCGGCGCTGGCGGGCGGGGCGCATGCGGTCGTCACCACGGGTGCGGAGGACTGGCGCGATCAGGTCATGGCGGCGAACCACGGCAAGCCTGTCGACATCGTCTTCGATCCCGTCGGCGGAGAGGCGAGCGAACCGGCCTTCCGCAACCTCGGCTATGACGGGCGGCATCTGGTGATCGGCTTCACGGCGGGAATCGCGGCGCTGCGCATGAACCTGCCGCTGCTCAAGTCCGCCAGCCTCGTCGGCGTGCAGATGCGCGACCATGCGCTGCGGCGCCCGGCCGAGGCTGCCGCCCTGCGCCGCAAGGTGATGGAACTGGCGGGCGAAGGCGTATTCTCTCCCGCGATAGCCGAGCGCTATCCGCTGGAGCACTATGCCGAGGCGATGAACGCGGCGTTCTCCGGCAGGCCAGCGGGCCGCGTCGTGCTGGTCATGGCGTAACGCCCCGGCGATGCTGGAGAGCCTTGCGCGCGATCGCGGTCGATTTGCGGGCGATGTAAGGTAGCATCGCGCCCGTGATACGAATGGTGGGCAGCACCGACGCCGACAGAAGCGCCTCGGTCCCGCCATCGGGAGAGAGCCATGGCGGAGACTCTGTTCTCGTTCGAGACGCACGCGCAGCGCGATTGCCTGTTCCACGGCGGTCGCGGGCAGGAATACTGTCGCGGTGACATATGGATCGCGGAAGGCGCGACGACCGGCGACCTGCACGCGCAGCGCAAGGCGGTCGGTGCGATGGCGATCATCCGGCGCGGCTCGGCCGCCAACCTGTTCTTCCGCCGCTCGCGTCGTCACATCCGCGAGGATGCGACCGACCTCTCGATCCTGTGGTTCGTGCGGCGCGGGGAACTTGCCGTCTCCAACCAGTGCGGCGGCAAGGTGGCGAAGGCCGGGGACTTCCTGATCACCCGCTCGATGTCGCCCTTCTTCGTGGAATGCCGGACGGGCGAGGACGGGATGCACGAAGTGCTGAACCTCGCCGTGCCCACGCACATCCTGCGCGGTTTCGTGCGGCAGGAATTCAACAATGGCCTGTTCATGGCGATGGACCGCGCCGAACTCGCGCTGGCCGAGACCTTGCTGGGCGAAGTGCTGGCCGATGAAGGGCGCATCGGCGAGGCATCGGCGCGGCTGCTGGTCGATACCGCGCTGGGCCTGATCGGCAATGCGATCCGTGCCGGGGATGACACCGCGCCCGCCCGCCTGTCGATCGCCGAGCGGCGGCTGGAGCAGGTGCTGCGCTTCATCGAGGTGCACTTGGCCGATCCCCTGCTGTCGACCGCGATGGTGGCGAAGGGCTGCGGCATTTCCCCGCGCTATCTCTCGTTCCTGCTGCGGCTGCGCGATACCTCGTTCTCGGAACTGGTCTGGGAGCAGCGGCTGGGCAAGGCGCGGGACTGGCTTGCGGTGTCCGACCCGCGTGAGGTGTCGATCGGCGAGATCGCCTATGGTGTCGGCTTCAAGAGTCCCGCGCATTTCAGCCGCATGTTCAAGCGCGTCTTTGGCGCCAACCCGCGCGAATATCGCGGCGAGAGCGGGGCGGAAGAGCGCGCGGGGGCGAGCGTAGATGAGCCGTTCGGGCCGAGTTCGATGCTCGGGAAAGACGGCCGGGCGATGCTTTCGACGGCGGGATAGTGCTCGCTTGCATCGGTGTCGGGGCTGCCCAATCCTCGCCGATGAGGATCTGGAGAGGAATTGCCATGAAGATGAAGCTCGTCGCGCTCACCCGCCCGCAGCCCGGTCGCGAGGCCGAGTATCACGAATGGTACGACACGAAGCACTTGCCCGAACTGGTCAACACTTTCGGCATGGCGGGCGCCCAGCGCTACAAGCTGGCGGCGCGGCTGATGGGGGCGGACCTCAACGAGTTCCTCGCGATCTACGATGTGGAGGCGGACGATCCGATGGCCTTCCTCGGCGCACTCGGCGCGGCTTCGAAGTCGGGCGAACTTACGCAGAGCGACGCGCAGGACATGGGCACCTGCTACACCGCGCTGTTCACCGAGCATGGCGAGCGGGTGCTGCCGGGGTAACGCTCAGCGCCCCGTGAACTGCGGCGGCCGCTTCTCCTTGAGGGCTTGAATGCCCTCAAGGTGGTCCAAGCTGCGCACCGAGACGCTTTCGTAGGCGATCCCGGCATCCATCAGCGCCGTGGCCAGCCGCTTGAGTTCGAGGTTGGTGAGGATCTTGGTCGCCCGGATCGCCACCATCGCGCCTGCCAGCAGCTTTGCGCAGAAGGCATCGACCACTGCGTCGAGTTCGTCCGCCGGAACGCAGTGGTTGATCAGGCCGATCTCGGCAGCCTTGCTCGTGGTGAGGAGGTCGCCGGTGAGCAGGTATTCCTTCGCCCGCGTCAGGCCGATGCGCTGCGCCCAGATCACCGCGCCGCCGTCTCCCGCCACTAGGCCGAGGCCGACGTGCGGGTCGCCGATCTTCGCGCCCTCGGCGGCGAAGATCACGTCGCACAGCAGCGCCAGCGTCGCGCCGAGGCCGATGGCGTGGCCATTCATCCGGCACACCACCGGCTTGTCGATGTCGAGCAGGGTGGAGACGATCCGCTTGGCCACGCGCGTCTCGTGGTCGAAGAGATGCGGATTACGCGCGTTGTTCTCGATGTGGTCGAGGTCGCCGCCTGCCGAGAAAGCGCGGCCCGCGCCGGTCAGCACGACGACGTCCGATCCGGTATCGACCTGTGCGAACCACATGGCCTCGGCCAGATCGTCGTGAAGCTGAAGGTTGACCGCGTTCAGCGCCTCGGGCCGGTTGAGCGTGATGCGCAGCAGCCGTCCCTCGCGGGCCATCGCGATCGTGGCCAGTTGCGGCAGGGCGGGGGCTGTATCGGTCATGTCGGCGTGTCTCCTCTTCCCTCCAGCGTCATAGGCCGGGCGCGGGGGAGGGCCATGCGAAAACGCGATTACGCCCAAACCCTTCGCTCCGGCGAAACCTTTGCCCCTCGCGTTGCCAAAGCGGGTGAAGTTCGATCTACCGGGCTGAACGCATGCGCAGCAGCGCGGCCCGGTGGAGAGGTAACGGCACGATGACGCAGTTCGACGAGACTTTCGACTGGGTGGTCGTGGGCAGCGGTGCGGGCTCGATGGCCTCGGCGCTGCTGATGAAGCAGGCGGGCAAGACCGTCGTGATTCTCGAAAAAGCGCAGTGGGTCGGCGGCACGACGGCGAAGTCCGGCGGGGTCATGTGGATTCCGGGCAACCGCTTCATGGACCCCGGCGAGGACAGTCTGGAACGGGCGTGCCAGTATCTCGACGCGGTGGTGCCCGACGATGCGGAGTCGCCCGGAACCAGCCCGGCACGCCGCCGTACTTATGCGGTGGAGGCGCCGAAGATGCTGGACTTCATCGTCGCGCAAGGCGTGCGGATGGAGCGCGGCTCGCGCTTCTGGCCCGACTACTACGACGAACTCCCCGGCGGCATGAAGACCAGCCGCACCGTCACCGCGCTGCCCTTCGACAAGAACGAACTCGGCAAGGAATGGGCAGGCAAACTGCGCAAGGGCTTCCTCGAAGTGCCGGTGAAGCTCGATGACGGGATGAAGCTGCCGTTCATGAAGCATTCGTGGGAGCTGAAGCGGACCTTCATCAAGATCGCCTTCAAGTTCGTCGCGGGCAAGCTCACCGGCAAGCACTGGGTCACGGCCGGTGCCGCGCTGCAGGGCCGGATGCTGAAGGCCGTGCTGGACAAGCAGGCGGCCGACATTCGGGTCGATGCTCCCGTCCGCGAAGTCATCATGGACGGTGACAAGGCCGTCGGCGTCATCACCGAGAAGGACGGCAAGCCATGGCGCATCGGCGCGCGGCTGGGCATCCTGATGAACGCGGGCGGCTTCTCGATGAACCAGGCGATGCGCGACACCTATATGCCGGGCACGCAGTCGAAGTGGTCCAACGGCATCGAGACCGACACCGGCGACATGCACCGCGAACTCGCGAGCAAGGGCGCGCGGCTTGCGCAGATGGACCAGATGGTCGGCTTCCAGATGACCGACGCGCCCGGCTGGGACACCGACTACGTCAAGCCCGGCACCCAGAGCACCACCGCCAAGCCCCACGCGATCCAGGTCGATCAGTCGGGCCTGCGCTATATGAACGAGGGCGGCTCCTACGAGGCGTTCTGCGAGACGATGCTGGTGCGCAACCGCACCGTCCCCGCCGTGCCGAGCTGGGCGATCCTCGACCAGCAGTACATGGACGAATATGCCGTCGCCGGTAAGGGCACGGCGAAGAAGAACATGGCCAAGTGGCTCGCCTCGGGCTGGATGCGCAGGGCCGACACGGTTGGCGAACTGGCAGAGGTCATCGGAGTGCCGTCCGGTGCTCTGGAAACCACCGTCGCGCGCTGGAACGGTTTCGTGCGCGGCGGCCGCGACGAGGACTTCCAGCGGGGCGAGCGGGCCTATGACAACTTCCTCGGCGATCCGTTCTTCAAGGACGGCCCCAACCAGACGATGGGCACGATCGACAAGGCGCCGTTCTACGCATTCCCGGTCTATCCCGGCGACGTCGGAACTTACGGCGGCGTCGTGTGCGACTGCGATTCGCGCGTGCTGCGCGAGGACGGCTCGGTGATCGAGGGGCTCTACGCCTGCGGCGTCACCACCGCCTCGCCGATGGGCCGCGTCTATCCCGGCGCCGGGGCGAGCGTCGGACCGTCGATGACCTTCGGCTGGATCGCGGCAAAACACGCGGCGGGCCTCGGTAACCTGATGGCCTGAAGCGCAGATACCGCAGGGGCGGTTCGCCCGTCCTTGCCAGCGGCCTGCGTACTGAACCAATGTTCAGCCATCCCAGCAGCCGTGAGCTGTCCGAGAGAGGAACCATGAGCGAAACGCCAACCAACCGGGCCATCCCCGACGCCGCCACGCAGCTCGACATCTATCGGCGGATGATCCGCATCGAGCGCAACGACGATCTCACCCGCCAGCAGATCCGCCGCGGTCGCATCACCGCGCCGTACTACTCGGCGCGCGGGCAGGAGTGCATCCCTTCGTCGATCTCGGTGCTGCTCAACGACGACGACAAGATCTGCACGATCTATCGCGGCATTCACGACATGGTCGCCAAGGACATGCCGCTGCGTCCCTTATGGGCGGAGATTTGCGGCCGCGTCGACGGCACCTGCAAGGGCAAGGGCGGCCCGATGCACCTCACCCACCCGGAAACAGGCGTGATGGTGACGACGGGCATCGTCGGTTCCTCGATGCCGATCGCCAACGGCTTCGGCTGGGCGGCGCTGCTCGACGGGACCAAGCAGGTGACGGTCGCCTATTTCGGCGACGGCGCCAGCAACATCGGCGCGTTCCACGAAGCGCTGAACCTTGCCTCCGTCTGGAAGCTGCCGGTGATCTTCGTGTGCCAGAACAACGGTTTCGCCGAGCACACCCGGTATGAGAACGGCACCTCGGTAGACTTCATCGCCAAGCGCGCGGCCGGTTACGGCATGCCGGGCTACACGGTGGACGGCAACGATCCGCTCGACGTCTACGCCCACGCCCACGCCGCCATCGAGCGCGCCCGCGCCGGTGAAGGCCCGACCCTGCTGGAGTGCAAGACCTTCCGCTTCATGGGTCACGTCTTCGGCGACAACGACGCCTACATGACCAAGGAAGAAAAGGCCGCCGCGATCGAGGCCGATCCGCTCCCGCGCTTCCGCCAGAAGCTGATCGACGACGGCGTCGCCTCGGCGGAGGAACTCGATGCGCTGACCGCGAAGATCGAGGCCGAGGTCAACGACGCCATCGATTACGCGATGGCCTGTGAATTCCCGTCCGACGACGAACTGCGCCGCGACGTCTTTGCCGAGGAGATTCCGGCATGAGCACCGATACTCTGGAAGCCCCCGTCATCGAGACGGTGAAGATGAACGGCCTTCAGGCCATCAACGCCGCACTGATGGAGGCGATGGAGGCCGATCCCAAGGTTCTCGTGCTGGGCGAGGACATCGCCGATAACGAGGGCGGCGGCGTCTGCGGCGTGACGCGCGGGCTGTCGGCGAAGTTCGGCACCAGCCGCGTGCGCTCCACCCCGATCTCCGAACAGGCGATCATGGGCGCGGCGATCGGCGTGGCGATGGCCGGTTACAAGCCGGTGGCCGAGATCATGCTGATGAACTTCACGACCGTCGCCATGGACATGATCGTGAACCACGCGGCCAAGCTGCGCTTCATGTCCGGCGGCCAGAGCCAGGTGCCTCTGGTGATCCGCACGATGACCGGCGGCGGCAACCAGACCGCAGGGCAGCATGCGGACTTCTACGAGGCGTGGTTCGCACATACCGCGGGCATCAAGGTGGTGATCCCCTGGACCCCGGCGGACATGAAGGGGCTTTACCTCTCGGCGATTCAGGACCCCGATCCGGTCATCATCATCGAAAGCGTCAAGACCCTGTTCGTGCCGATGGACACGCCGGTCAATCAGGGACCGATCCCGCTTGGCAAGGCGAACGTGGTGATGCCGGGCACTGACCTAACCATCGTCTCCTACGGGCAGATGATGTTCACGGTGATGCAGGCGGTCGAGGAACTGACGGCTGCTGGCGTCTCGGTTGAGGTCGTGGACCTGCGCACGATCTCGCCGTGGGACAAGGAAACGGTGCTCGCGTCCGTCGAGAAGACAGGGCGCCTGCTCGTGGTCCACGAAGCGGGTCGCAACTTCGGCCCCGGCGCCGAGATCGCCGCGACTGCTCAGGAAGCGCTGTTCGGCAAGCTCAAGGCGCCGGTCGGCCGCCTCGGCGCGCCCTATTGCGCGGTGCCCTTCGCGAAGAAGCTGGAGGATGCGTATCTCGTGCAGCCGCCGGAGATCGTCGCGGAAGCCAAGCGGCTGGTCGCGATGGGGTGAAAGAGCGCCGTCCCGGATCAGGTCCGGGACGGTACCATCGATCGTCATTGCGAGCGTAGCAAAGCAATCCAGGGCGGTTTAATTCTGCCCTGGATTGCTTTGCTACGCTCGCAATGACGAAGGTATTACCCCAGCGCCGCCCGCCCTGCCTGCTCGTTCCACCAGTCCGGCGCGCCGCACAGTTGCAGGTTCAGCATCGCGCGCTTCATGAAGCGGTGGATGGGATGTTCCTCGGTCAGTCCGATGCCGCCGTGAAGCTGGATCGCCTCCTCGGTGACGAAGGCGAAGGCCTCGGCCGCCAGCGTCTTGGCCGCGCCGCACTGGACATAAGTGGCCGCCTCGTCCCGCACCCGGTTCCAGAGCAGAGCCTCGGCGACGGCGATGCGGGCCTTCATGTCGGCGGCGCGGTGCTTTAGGGCCTGGAACATGGCGATGGGCCGGTCGAACTGGCGGCGCATCTTCATGTACTCGACGGTCATCTCCAGCGCTGCATTGGCCGCGCCGAGGCAGTCGGCGGCGACCGCCAGATGCGCTTCGGGCGAGATCGCGTCGTGCAGCGTATGGGCGCCCGCGTCGTCCGTCAGCATCAATGCTGGATCGGGCGTGAAGCCGTCGAGCACCAGATCGAACAGGCGGCGGCTGGCGTCCCAGATCGGCCGCTCGACCACGGAGACACCGGGGGCATCGATTGGCACCAGCACATAGCCGCAAGGTAGCCGCGCGATTACGCCGGAAGCCATGTCTGCGTCGAAGACCCCGCCGACCGTGCCCGAGATCGCCCCGTCGGCCGCCGTCTCCAGCCGCGTTGGCAGCAGGTGTAGCGGCACATAGTCTCCGCCCGCCATCCGTTCCAGCCATTCGGTGCGAGCGGGGATCTGGCTGGCCGCCACCGCGTGAAGGCCCAGTTGCGCCGGGATCAGCGGCGTCGTCGCCAGCACGCGGCCCATCTCGAAGTGGATCGCCGTCGAAGCCTCGCGCCCGAGGCCAAGGCCGCCGTCTTCCTCGGGCAGCCGTACGATCAGCCAGCCCATCTCCGCCACCAGCCGCCAGCTTTCATCGCGACCGGGCGATAGCGCGTCGGCTGGGAAAGCCTTCTGCGCAGCGTCGGTCAGTTCGTTCAGTTCGATCATGCCACCCATGCCTTCGGTTCGCGCGGCATGTCGAGCATGCGTTCGGCGATGATGTTGCGCTGCACTTCTTCGCTGCCCCCGGCGATCGTCCAGGCGTAGGAGTTCATGAAGTCCGCCATCCAGTTGCCGGTATTGAGATCGCCGAAGGTGATCGGCGCGACGTATTGCTCGGCCATCCCGCCGAGCCGCAGGCCGAGCTTCGAATAGGCCCGAAGCGCGCGGCTGTAGCTGTTCTTGACGATCGAGGCGTCGCCGATGCGCTCGATGCCCCGGATGCGGTTGTCGAGGAACTGGTCGGCGATGGCGCAGACCGCGTCCACTTGCGTCACCAGTTCACCGAAGTCGCGAAGCACCCCGCGATCCTCGTCGCGCCCGGTAGTGCGGATCAGATCGGCCACGCGGCTTAGAGCACCGCGCATCCGGTAGGACAGTTCCATCAGCGTCAATCCGCGCTCGGAGGCGAGCGTAGCCTGCGCCACGGCCCAGCCCTTGCCTTCCTCGCCGACACGCTCGGAGACGGGGATTTCCACGTTGTCGAGGAAAATCTCGGCGAATTCCTCGTCGCCCTGGATCTGGTGGATCGGGCGCACCGAGACACCGGGCGTCTTCATGTCCATCAGCAGGTAGGTAATGCCCGCCTGCTTGGGGCCGTCCGAAGACGTGCGCACCAGCAGCAGGCATTTGTCGGCGAACTGCGCCATCGTCGACCAGACCTTCTGGCCATTGACGACGTAGGCGTCACCCTTGCGTTCGGCCCGCGTCTTGATCGCGGCGAGGTCCGATCCGGCGCCGGGTTCGGAGAAGCCCTGACACCACGTCTCGCCGTCCAGGATGCGCGGGAGGTAGCGGTCCTGCTGTTCCTTGCTCGCGCATTCATGGAGCGTCGCGAAGGCGTGGTAGGTCGAGACGAACGAGAGCAGCAGGCGCGGGCAGTCGGCCTTGGCCAGTTCCTCGTAGATCACCTTCTGCGCGGCAAGGCTGCGGCCGCCGCCGGGGAACGTGGCGGGCCAGTGCGGGATCGCGTAGCCGGCTTTCACCAGCTTGCCGAACCAGTCGCGTTGGGTGCGCACGAAGTCGTCCTGCGTACGGCTCGCATCGCGCCAGCCGGTCGGCGCCTCGGCCTTGAGGAAGGTGCGCACTTCGCGGCGCAGCGCTTCGAGATCGGGGGTATCGGTCATGGCCGCCGTCCGTGCTTGGAC